>JAITRO010000206.1 GCA_031288335.1 Synergistaceae bacterium
TTATAAAACTCCTGCCGAGGTTCATTTTGGACAGGACGGAGAAGGAGCGCCACAGGATAAGAGAGCTATTTTTCTTAATTCTGCCGTTTAGTGGTCTTAACAATGGGGGCCATTATAAAATGACCATTTACTTGACAAGTGTTTTGCGTAAACTATAATGGATCTTGCTCAGGTGTTCCGATTCGTGTCGGGAATAATAGGGAATTCCGTCAAAAGCGGGGGCGAACCCATCACTGTGAGTCTCTCTCAAATTTGTTGGGCAAACTGTTTCGCATCCTGGGGCCGCTGTCTTTTTTGAGGATGGGATGCCGTGAAAAGGAGAGACGAGCCAGAAGACCTGCCTGGGTATGTTGGTTGTAGTTCTTGGGGATCAAAAGAACGCTGACAGTAAATAGTAATAATATATAAGATGCCTCGCATAAATGGGATGCCTGGGTCACGAACAGAGTGATCCGGGCATTTTTTATTCTAAATTTCTAATTAAAAATACATCGAATTGTCCGGAACACATATTATACCAACAGGTGTTAGGAGAAAATGAGCTTAAGCGGAGTGATATACCGGAGTGTAGTAAATAGAGAAACTTGGCTGTTTATAAATATGCAGCAACTGGTTTTCGTTGGCAATAAGGACAGTTAGCTGAAGTAAGGCATATTGACAGGACACCTGTTGGTATAACAGGTGTTAGGAATAGGCGAATGGCACACTGAAAACAATTTGCCGTATCCTGCCACAATCAAGGAGACTATATTATGAAGATTAGAATAACGATTCTCGTTCTTGCGGTTGTTTTGCTGTCTTTGCACAAAACTCAAGCGTTCGCTCTGTCTGAGGGGATAAGAAGTGAACCCGTGTGGTGGAGTTTCACTGGACAGGAAAAAACCTCCGACGGAGGGACAGTGATCTCACTCTCGCCAGTCTATCCCGATGGTATGCGGTTTGATGACATCGAGGTCGTTTATATATCGACGCCGGGCAAAAATTCAGATTCATCCCGAGGCTCCGATAAACCCGAAATATACCGGAAAAAAGTCGAGCGACCTGCGGACGCGTCGCCGATAAACGTTCAAATTTACAGCGGCAGGACGGAACTTATCGACCTGAGAGGAAGATTTTCCTCGGGAGAGCGCGTCTGCTATGCGCAATGTATTTTCAGCTGTTACGGCAAATCGGGCCTTACGGACGACGGCTCGGAACGTATTTCCGACGCGCCTGCCTGGAGGAGCGCACTGCTGCGGATGGACGACAGAAAATTTTTCTACCGCGCGCAGACCGGCGAGACGATAACTGTCGCATCCGATATTCCCGACGTCTCTGTCGACGTATTCAACGACGGAGATTTTGTCTTGGAGATCAGATCGGACGCGTCGGGCGTGTTCGCCTACACTCCGCCGCACGATAAATCACTTGCGAGCGCCGGTTATTCGGCCAAAAAGGACATCGTGTTCGGCATTGATTTGCCTGAGGAAGCCGCGTATCTAAGCGTGTCCATACCCGTATATCGCGCCTTTTACGGAAATACCAGCCTGGCCGGAGGTTTATCGGTGCTTGCCGCCTCCGTGTCGGGCACTCTTTGCTTTGTGATTTTGCGGAGCAGGAGGTTCCGGTGGCGATGAGGCTGAGCCGTCTGAGGCATACGGTGCAATACGCAAGTTTTCTCGCGCTGATGTACGGAGGACGCTTCGGCCTGCGCCTGGGTTCCGCTGTGCCGTGCTTTTCGTGTCCTTATGTGCCGGGGTGCGGAGGTTATTGCTATCTCATGGGGTTGCAGGGCTACATCGGGTTCGGGATGAGTTTCGCCGTAGCGAAAGGAATCGGGCTTCTTCACGCCCTCGCGTATTTCACGCTCTTCGTCGTGCTCGTCGCCGTCTTCGGCAAACTCTGGTGCGGATGGATATGCCCTTTCGGGCTGATACAGGATTGGTTCTCGTCCGTCCGCCGGTTCTTCGGCATACGGGAGCGCGTCATACCGTTTGAGACGAAGCAACGTCTCGCGTATGTAAAATATGGGTTGCTGGTGTATATCGCGGTTATCCCGCCGCTAGCCACCGCTGGCTTGATTCACCAGGATTTTTACCTGCCATTTTGCGGCATATGTCCCGGAAAATCCATTCTTCCGCTTTTCGCCGGAGAGACGAGCTATATGACACTCAATTTCGACAACGCCGTCTCTCTGGGATTTTCCGCAGCGCTTCTTATGACAACGGGAATCGCACTCGTCGGCATGTTTTTCAAGGAAAGGTTTTTTTGCATATTCTGTCCCATGCTCGCTCTGATACACATGCTCAAGCCTCTCACGGCTCTGAGGCTGATAAAGGCTCCTTCCTCCTGCACGGGCTGCGGCAACTGCCGGAGAGTCTGCCCCATGGATATCGAGACCGTGCACCGCGAAAAAACTTCGCGCGACGTTCAGTCCGAAGAATGCCTCGACTGCGGCAGGTGCGTGGAATCATGTCCTTCGGGAGGAGCCCTCGGCATTTATTTTTCAAAGCTGAAACTCTTTGCGTCGTCGCGCGCCTGCGCCGCCGAAACGAGAAAAATAAGATGACGGGCGATAACGTCCTCTCAAGGGAAGAACGCTTCCTCAAAAAATTCTCCGCCGGCGCGGAGGCGGAGACGCGCAAAATCGTCTCTGCTCTCAGGACGCGGCTCGATTATTCGCGCGAGTTCGATTATTTTATCGAACTCGCCGAGACGTGCGGCGACGCCGAAGCGGTCTCATGCCGTACAGGCAGAAGAACCGTCAATCTGCTCTGCGTGCAGGCGCCCGTGGAGATGGTTCACGCCGCCGGATTTCAGCCCTTCAGAGTCTGGAGCGGTTCGTCCGCGGCGAGCCGTTTCAGCCTCGCCGCTGCTCCAGCTCTCATGTGTCCCATGCTGAAAGCGCTTCTCGGTTCACTCAGGGCGAATGAGGGCGCAAGGGACGGCAATTGGATAATCCCCACTACCTGCGACTGGGTGATCAAATTTCCGGAGATGGCGTCTTACGAATGTCCTTCGTTCCTGCCGCGGGTTTTCTGGCTCGAACTGCCTCACCTAAAAGATGGGCCGAACGGTGGGGAAAAATGGCTTGACGAGATATACAGGTTCAAAAAATATCTGGAAAGCATGGGTGAAAAAATAGATAGACACTCCATTGCCGAATCTATTGAACTTTACAGGGAGGCGTGGAGCGCGCTCACGAAAATTTCCCGTATGCGCGGCTGCGGTTTGCTCGCTAATGTGTGGTTTGCGCTGATAGCTGGAACAATGTTCCTCGACGACGTTCGGAAGTGGACAGCCGCTGTCTTGAACGTCGCCGCGTCGAGCACGGCGGCATATCGGAACAATGCGCGGGTTTTTCTCGCCGGTTCACCCATCGTGTTCCCCAATTTCAAACTTCATCTGCTGCTGGAGGAAACGGGGATGTCGGTCGTGGCTGATGATCTCTGTTCGTCTGAGAGGATAATCCCCGGCGCGGCCGCGTTTGAGGACACTTCCGAATTCGGCTTGATGTCGGCTCTGGCAGAGCGTTATCACAGGGCTTGTCTCTGCCCCACCTTCATAGATAACGACAGGCGAGTCAACAATATTCTGGGGCAGAGGGCGGAGACGAATTTCAGCGGCGTCGTCTTCCACGTTCTCAAGGGATGCCACCCTTACGATATAGAAGGCATGGGACTGGAAAGGACGATCAAGGACAGGGGGCTCCGCTT
The DNA here is from genome assembly GCA_031288335.1 of Synergistaceae bacterium. GTDB lineage: Bacteria > Synergistota > Synergistia > Synergistales > Synergistaceae > JAIRKI01. The sequence goes on from JAITRO010000206.1 coordinate 3,696, forward strand.
CATTCGGATAGAGACTGATTACATGCCCGAGGACGAACGCAACTTATCGTCTCGTCTTGAAGCGTACCGCTGTACGCTGCCCACTCCGCAATGAGCATACGAGTGGGCCTCGACCTGGGAAGCACCGCCATTAAAGCGATCTTTACGGAAGAAGGAAAGTGTTTGTGGCGGGGAGTCCTGCCGACCGTTCCCGGACAGGAAGCTGTCGCTTCCGCGCTGATAAACGCGGGACTGACGGAGAGCAAGCGTATGCGGGGAGATATAGCGGATGTCGTATCCACCGGTTACGGGAAAAAACTGTTTGCCTGTGCCCGCGCGAATGTGGACGAGATAACGGCAAACGCCGAAGGCGCCGCTAAATTGAGCGGCGGGGAGGCGAGGACGGTGATTAACGTCGGAGGGCAGGACATAAAGGCGATACGCGTCGACGAACGGGGCGTGGTCGTGGATTTCAGGATGAACGACAAATGCGCCGCCGGCACCGGCCGTTTTTTCGAGCTGGCTGCTCGCTTGCTCGACTCCCCCATCTCGGATTTCGACTGGCTGGCGAAAAATTCAACGGAGGAGGTGGAGCTGAACAGCACCTGCGCCGTATTCGCGGAGAGCGAGATCGTGTCTTTACTGGCGCGCGGGATACCGAAGGAGGACATCGCAAAAGCTCTCTACGCGTCTGTGGCACGGCGCATCGCGGGGCTCGCCGGGCCGCTGTGCGGCGGAGAGCCCGTTTATCTCGACGGCGGAGCGGCCCGCAACAGGGGGCTTGCCGAAGCGTTGGAGGACGAGATGATGACGGAGGTTCGCGTATTCGAGCATCCGCAGTTCACGGTGGCGTACGGCGCCGCTGTGTCGTCTTTGTGAGTTTACGATAGGGGGTGGGAATATTACGCAGATTGAAAATCGGGGAGACAATGTGCTGTAAAAATGTTGCCGGTGATTTTGGGAGAAAAATTAAAGATAGTCTGAAGAAGGAGTTGTTTTTAACAATGAAGCGATTTAGATTTCTGGCTTTGGCTTTGCTTGTCGTCGCCATGTGGAGTTGGGTTGCGTATGCGGATATTTTTTACAATGTTGTTGATAGCGCAAATACAAAGTACGGTATAATATCGGGCCGTGATTATAATTTGCAAAGTGGTCGGAGGACAAACGTAAAACAATATGGGCTCGCGCTTTCGTTCACAGACCACAAGGACAAACCGTGGGTAATAGTGGATGAGCATATCTCCGGCAGCAGCGCTCCCGACACCATCGACATCTACGATCCCTACGGAAACTGGTCCGCGCCGGCGAGCGAGCGCACGGACTGGGGAAGTAATCTCTATGATCTTGCGGTCGCGGATAATTTTCTTTATATCGTAACTTTCGATAGATACGAAGGTGAGACACAGGCTTCCGGCCAAGTAATCCGCGTAAATCTGGACAATGGATTCGCGCCAGACGGGGTTGTTTATAAATTCGAGCCCAATGCACAGATCCTCCGCCGTCCATGCGCGATAGAGGTCATAGACGGCAAACTTTATGTCCTCACCTATACATATGACGGCGAACACAGCGCTGATGCGGGTATGGGCCGAAGCGAGCTGTTTGAGTTCGGCCGGAATCTCAAGCTTCTGCGTCAAACTACGATAGGCGGCGACGATGATCTTTCTGCCAGAAACGCGCAGTTTATGACACAGTATGGAGGCAAGCTTTACGTCGGAAGCTCTGGAGGCGCTCAAGGCAGTGAGAACAGTGTTGGAGCTGTATGGGAGATAAATCCGTTGACAATGGATACGAAAAAGATCGTCGATCTCAAAACTGTGCTGACCGGCTCTGTATGGGACGGCGTAAACAAGGGCGTATCGGGCATTTCGATTGCGAAGGACGGAACAGCATATCTATTGCTTGGCGGATATGACGCCAATTGGAGTTTCACAGCGCGACTTTACGTCGTCACGGTGAGCAATCTTATAAATGGCAGTGTAGGTACGCTCGCGCCCGCCCCAACCGGTACGGGATATGCATGGGACGTCGTATATGACGAAGATCTTGAAACGTTATGGCTTACGGCAGGAAATCAAATTGAAGCCCGCAGCAAGAGTGGAGAGATCAAAAAAACCTTCGCGCCGATTGATTTGGGCGGAGATGCCTACAAAATCGCCCTCATCGGTGGGTCGACGAGATATATTACTGCACCGACTGGCGATAGTAGCAGCGGAGTGGAGATAACCGTCGGCGTCGGCAAGATCGTTACAGATCTCAAAGTCATTGCCGACGTCGAAAAAATAGAGCAGAAACTGCG
>JAITRO010000223.1 GCA_031288335.1 Synergistaceae bacterium
CCCCCCCCCCCCCCCCCCCCCCCCCCCCCCCCCCCCCCCCCCCCCCCCCCCCCCCCCCCCCCCCCCCCCCAAGTCTAACTTCATATTTAAGTGCAAATCTTGCCGCGCTAAAACAACCGATGGCTTTAAGCAACGCCAGTTTCGACGGCATAATCTTTGCCAAACGCCAGAATACGAACACGATTGCCAACGGATGAAGCGTTGGCTTCAAAAGCTCTTTGCGCAAAATCGACGTTCCGGCTTGCCCTCATAACGATAGTAACCGCTGTTTTTCCTAACAAACGCAGGGTACTTCATGTCAAGACAGTTCATATTCCCTCACAGACCTTTGCTTGAAGTCTTTCCTCATTGTTTGGATATAATCCGCAATCAAAACCCACGTCATACCAAAACCTAATCCCACTAAGAGACCTAAAAGAACTATCTGGGATCTTTTGGGCTTGTATTTATAGTCAGGCGGAGAAGCTGGATCGATGACCTGCACCACCATAGCTTCGCGTGATTCATCGACCTTCGCGGCCTCAAATTGCTGCATCATTATCTCATACATTGCAGACGCGAATTTTACATTCCTCACACGTCGCTGATATTCAAGCCCCAATTGCGGAGCTTCCCGCAATGATGCAGTCTGTGGTGTCTTATCCTCAGTCTTTAGCGTCTGTTGTTGTTCCAGTTTGTTCAGTTCCGCTCGCAAAGCCGACAGTTCAGACATAGCCCGTTTCAAATTCGGATTCTCGACTCGTGCGTACGTTTTCAATGACGAAATTTCAACCTCTTTAGCCGCCACTTGCGCGCGCAGGGCCTCTATTGATGCCAGCATAGCCTGAAACTGAGGTTCCATCACGACGAGGCCGCTTTGTTCCTGATATCTCTGAAGCTCGTCTTCCGCGTCGTTCAAATTTTTATGCGATTGAACGAGCTGCTGCTCGAAAAATATCCTCCTTTGCGCCGCTTCTCCAAGAGCTAATAACTGCAATGCACTTTTCAATTCCTCGACAAATGCGTTGGCCATCTCCGCGGCACGGACAGGATCTTTATCCAACACCCCAATAGTTACGATGCCGCTTTTTGTATCTTCAGTGAGATTCAATAAACTCGAGATTACCTGCTCACGCATTTTGACGCGATATTCTTTTCCGTACAAACTCATCAAGTCAAACCGGTCTATTATTTTATCAACGACAGTGTTGCCTTTCAGAACTCCTATTAGAAGCTGTCCATTAGTTGCCATTCCACTCAATCCTATTAATCCAGCCCCCGCCCCTAATTGGGACAACATTGCCGATGCCATGCCTGTTTTCCCCTGAACCGGCGGCATTATGCGAACTTCCGCTTTGTATATCTTCGGTGTGACTAAACAATTAAAAACAGCTCCGCATCCAAAAAGGAAAACAAAAATAGCTATTAATTTTTTCTTTCTGATAAAAAGCAACAAAATTTCATATAAAGTTTTTTCTTCTTGCATTTATTCTCTAATCTCCTCATTAATTTAATTATTTATAAAGGACTTGACTATTTGAGATCTTGTGCCCCTCAATCCAATAACAATGCAACCATAATAATGCTGTATTTATAACAGAATTAAAAATTCTTTAACAACTTAGAAACATTTATCAATCCAATTTTTTGCATATTTCTTCGTAAATCCAACAAAACGCCTGCCGTTCTCTATCCTTAATACGCCCCACGCGCATTCAATAATATCTGCACAGTCCGAAGTATAATCACCACATCCAACCAAAGTGACCAATTTCGAATATAGTAAAGATCCAGCTCTATCCTTTGCTGGTAATCCTCCACATCGTTGCGGCCGCTGACCTGCCATATTCCAGTCATGCCGGGTTTTACGCGAAATATCTGGCGAGCCACTTCCTTGCCGTAATATAGTTCCACTTCTTTTTGCACTATAGGCCGCGGGCCAACAAGACTCATTTGTCCTTTCAGTACATTAAAAATCTGCGGAATTTCGTCGAGGCTGCATTTTCTCAAAAATTGGCCTGCTTTTGTAATTCTCGGGTCATTTTTAAATTTAAACGCTATCTCGTATTCTTTTTTAATTTTTTCGTCCTTTAACATCTCCTGCAGTTTCTTCTCAGCATCCGGAATCATCGTTCTGAATTTATAGATTTTCATAGGAAGCAAATCACGCCCTACACGGTTATGCTTAAAAAGCACCGTTCCTCCATCATCACGCTTTATTTTCCATGCCACGTACAAAATTACCGGGAAGAAGACAATCAGCGCCAATAATCCTCCCACATAGTCCATCACGCTCTTTATCAAACGATTAAACGGATTGAGCAGTCCTTGCGAGGACGAAATCATCGGAAGGCCGTCAATGTCGCGTATGGTCGCCGAAAATGTTGTCAGCATATACATGTCGGGGACAAAGGAGACCCGTTTGACGCTCATTTCGACCAAGTCGAGGATGCGGACACGGAAGTCTCTGTTCGCGGAGGGTATGGCCACCACCACTTCTTCCACATGAAACTTCTGCCGGATAGATTGAAAGTCCTCTATGACGCCCAAGACGGGAATACCGTCCACTGTGCAACCGGTCTTGGCGGGGTTGTCGTCTAGGAAACCCACTACTTTACAACCCATGAATGGATGCGCTTTAACTTTTTTCGAGTAAATTTCGCCGGTTTTACCGCAGCCTATTATCAATACCGGGGTTTCAAGCAACCCTATCGCGAAAGCGGCGCGACGGAAAAGGTAACGCGCAGCAAGGCATGTAGGTACGAAAAGCACCAATCCCGCGCATATTGCCATGCGGGAGAAGTGGAGTTTCATGACGAATATAGAGGCTACAAGCAACAGGAACATCGCGATCGACGCATTCAGCACCTCCCGCATTTCGTCCCAGAAGAGCCATGTGCGGAATTGATAAAGTCCGCGAAACGCCATAGATATAAAAAGAATGAAGCAGAAGAAAATTTTCTGTTCGTAATCAAAACCGCCAGAATAGGACGATGCCCAGAAGTACAGAGCTATCTCAAGAGATGCCCAATAAATGGCCATATCCAATGAAACTTGCACAGCCTGCAGAACCAAACATCTAGCCATCTCTATAAACGCGGATGGCGAAACAGTGTATAAAGGTATTTCATGAACATGCCTTACCGCTGGTTCGTTATTCATGGCTTATCCTCCTGAGCTTTGGCTTCGGCTAACGGCCTTTTCATGGCCGCAAAAAACACATTGGGATCAAAAGTCGTCCGCACCGCGAATATGTTAACGACCTCCCAGCCTTGCGCGCCCTCTTTGTTCAAAATTTCTTCCACTTCGTGTGTCTTGGTCTCGGATTTATCCTTGTCCTGCAACAAGGAGAGAGAACCCAGTCTCACTATCTTGTACTCGTAACGGATCTCAGCCTCTGCAAATGCGGATACACAGAACCCCACAACCAAAATCATTGCGGCAAAGGCGCGCAAAAGCGTTTTTTTCAATTGATGAGCACTCCCGCGGAAACCGCCACTTTATACATGATGTCTATAACGTCTTTGAAAACCTCGAAAGAATCCCTGCCCGAGTACTTGACAGGGGCCACTATAGTATCACCCGGCTCTATGGCGGACGAGAATCCCTTCGGGGCAGTCCATTTTTTGCTCGAAAGCAAGCTCGTATCCCTGGTAAGGCGTACTATGCTGCCATCATTCTTCAACACGTAAATCATGCGTTTGTGAGCCGAGCGCAAATAGCCTCCCGATGCGTTTATGTAGTCGTTTATGCCCATTGCCGGGTTATACAGGTGTGACGAGGCGATATATACAGCGCCCATCACCTCCACAGTCGACGAAATCTCCGGAACAAAGAGCGCGTCCTCGTGTTCCAGCTCCACATCCCAGATTGTGCCCTTTATCGCCTTCGGCACATCCAGCTTAATCACGATTCTTCCCGGCACTTCCACACCGCGCAGATTCGCTATGAAATCGAAGCTGCGCTTGCGTTCAACGGGGGATATGCCGCTGCCCACAGTGCTCGCGGCGCTTTCTATATCGATAAGCTCGCGCTCCATCCGGTCGGCCGCGCGATTTAACTCCCTGCGCTGCTCTTCGGCCACGCGGCGGCGGGTGAATACCGCTCCTTTGAGGCTGGCCTTCGATGTGAAACCTCCAGCCCGCGCTATCAGGTCGGATAGTTTCTCACCTTTTATTACAGCGTAGTTTCCGGGGTGCATCACCTCGCCCGAAACTACGATCATCCGTTGCGTCTCCCACTCCGGGATGATTTGCACCATCAGGTAATCATTAAGCTGCAATGGAATATCGTTCGAACGGTCGCCATTCAGCGCCGCGTTCAGATCTATCTGAATTCTGGTCAACACAGGACCGCTGAGGGACGGCTCGACCCTGGTCAGTTCCGCTCTGTCCGACGCTATGGCGAGCAGTCCGCCGGCCTGAGCTATCAGCTCACTGACCTTAGTTACGCCGGCTATCACACCGTAGGTTCCCGGACGGGCCACCGGTCCCTGTATCCGCACAACCGTCGGTATGTCCAATATCGAGAACAGCCTCAACACGTCTCCGTCGGCAATCACCGATTGCGACAGGCCATCAACACTGCCCTCGAAAACGGAGCGGTAGTGTTGATCCTGTATCTTGTAATACTGAATCCGACCCCTGAATGTCTGGGCAGAAATACCGCCGGCCAGGTAGAGAATGTCCTGCACCCGCGTCCTGCCTTTCATTTCGTACACTCCGGGGCGGCGTATCTCACCTGTCAGGCCAACCAGAGGGCCTACTGTGGGAACAAATATTACGTCTTCATCCATGAGCCGCACGTCTTTGGATTTATCTCCCCTCAGCAAGAGGTCGTACATATCAAACGTCGTTATCGTCTTACCGCCGCGCTTCAACTCTATTCCGCGAAGCGTTCCCCTATGCGAAGGTCCGCCGGATACGAGAAGCGCGTTGACCAGCGTAGCGAACGAAGATACGGTGTAAGCACCGGGGGCGCGCACATCCCCGGTTATGTAGACCGTTATCGAACGCATCTCGCCCATCGTGACGTTCATTCGATACCCGGTGAAGTATCTGTCGAACTCTTTCTTCAATACGCTTTTAGCCTCATCCAGTGTGAAACCTACCAGCCGTATCGAACCGATGTGAGGGACGTTCGCGATCCCGTCGCGATTTATCGACACTTCGAAATTCTCCTCAATCATGCCCCAAAGGTTTATAACAAGATAGTCTCCAGGACCGAGAACATAACCTGCCGTCACCGGAACTCTCGTGACAGGCGCGTAGGTGGACGGCGGACGGCTGAAGAACGACATGCCATATCGAGGAATTTCGCGCAGCAGGTTTCCCACGCGATTTCCCGAAACACCCGGCGTATCCAGCAGTTCGTCCAGGTATTGCGTCACCCGCTCAACTTCCGCAAGCTCCTCAAGCTCTGTAAGTTCCGTAAATTCTGTCGCATTCGCGGCCGATGTTCCAGCGCTCTCGGCCTCGGCCGATACTCCGGTTGATGCGCTTCCCGTTTCAACAGGAGCGGAGGGCGCGGTCTCGGACGAAGAGGCGGCGGATGACGCATCCGCAGGGGCGGCAAGCGGAGCCGGCGCGACGGGCGTGCCATCAGCAGCATACGCGTATCGCGCGGATATGCCGGAAACGGTAAAAAATACAAATATAGTAAAAAACATAAAGCCGCTCAAAAAATTAGAAAGACATCTATTATTCCGCAAAACCGCAACCTCCGATTTTATTTGTTTCAGAAAGACTTTTTTAAAAAATAATCCGTCAGTCCCCGTATTGCGGGTTCGTCCCGTCCACTGCCCTCGTAAGCGCAAAAATCCCACATCAGCTTTTCGACGTTACGCTTGAGTTCCGCCGGCCTCAACCGCGAGAGCATCCGTTCAGGGCTCCCCCACGTCCCAGGCTGGCGCGCCGATTCCAATACCCACGTGGAGAGGAATGAAATCTCTTGATCCCACACATGCGCGCTCGGATTGCCCAACCAATTCCCGAACCATTTTTCGGCGGGAAGTTCGAGATGTACCCCGGCATTTGTGAAATCCTTTCCGGGGGCCAATACGTCCGTCCACGACAGCCAAAAACCCACAGCAACATCGTCCCAGCGCCTCGTGACCGTGACCTTTCCTCCTATGTCCTCGTCGATAAACTTGCCGTAGTCCAAACTAAATTCGAGGCCTTGCTCGGGAAAACTGAAACCGCCCTGGAGCCAGGCGGACGTACGCCACGGATTCGCGTCGTTGTCGTAAAACCACCAAGCGCCGTAGTAGCCTATCCGTCCGGACGCGAGACCGGCAAACGCCATCGGGTCACGTTCACGCGTCACACTCACGCGAACGCCGCCCCACCAACGCCCATCCCTCGAATACAACCTGCCCCACTGGTTCAGGCCGAACCACTCTTCATCGAGCCAGCCCGCCTCGGTAAGAGACCAGATACCGGCATCACCCTCGTTTCCATAATTGCCGAGACGGCTTATTGCCGCCTGCTGAATCCGGATCTTTTCGTTCATATCCGGCTCCCACCAGATATCCACGTCGCTCACGAGAGGAAACCTCACATCGGCAATCGCGGCCCAGCCGTCAGCTATGGCGCGATTCTCGTAGATAAGATCGACGCTCCATCTGTTTTGGTAATCGTCGTCGAGAGTCTGGTCGATGCGGGGTTCGTAAACCAACATAGCTTTCAAATCCTGAGCGGCGCGGACTTTCTCGGCTTCTTTGTGAAAGAGGGGCTTTTTCCCGTTTTCCCCGCCATTTTCACCTTCCGCGCGCGCCCTCGTCTCAAGGTAATCGTGGTCCGCCCAGGAGAACGACGCTTCTCGCAGAATATCGCAGACCTCGAAATCTCGCGCTCTTATGCCGAAGAGCACCTCTCCTGGAAATTCAGCACACACGGCGGGAATCCCTCGTAAGCGTGGAATCAGCGTCACGGACTCCACGTGAGGGGAAATGGCCGCCACCAGAACGAGAACTCTCACCATCGCCTCCGCGTCCGAAGCGTGTCCATAATTTTCATAAGCTACAAGAATGCCGCCTTCTGATACGGCGACTTCGACGTCGCGAACCCGAACGTGCCGCGAGAGAGCTTCGAGGATATCATCCCCCAGCTTTTCCGGATCCGTATCCTTCCACTGTGCGATTCGCGGGGCTCCCGGTACACCATAATCCGGGCTCCGCTTTTCGGTGAGAAACGGTCCATTTAAATCGAACATCTTGGATAAGGAGAAAACGAATTCTTCCCCTCTCTGCCAGCTCAGGGAAGCCTCCATGCCGGACGGGGCCCGCAGGGCGAATCCGACATTGTATTTGGCGTCGGCGGCATCCGAATGGGGGCGAACACCGCCCGCACTGTCGAGGGAGTAATTCATGGGGCTGTATTCCGCTTTCAGGGTCAGCCACTCAGCAGCGTCCCAGGAGACTCCGCCGAAAAAACCGTTCATCCTGTCCGTGCCGTAACCCATGGAAAAAGCCAATCTTTCCGCCCGCCATGTGGCGACGCCGTACCACGATTTCATCAACTCGGTACCCATGATGTCCGCTACACCGACTGCCAGCGACGGTTCGAACCATCTGCGCGAGCGATGCAACATTGTCTTGACATCAATGGCCTTGTCCATGTAATGCCGCCCGACGCCGGTGGTGCTTATCTCTCCGCTCGGCGCCACGAATACATTATCAAAAGTGGTGAGACGCGCGTTTATCTCAAGCCACGGCAACCAAGCCAGATTAGTGTAATAGAAAGCATAAGGTGACGCCGCCGCATATCCGAAGCGCCCGCCCCCGTCCTCCGGCATCTCCGCCGTCGGATACTCCCATATGCCGACAAAACCCGGATTGGCCGCGGTGCCGGATGCTTCCAGACTCTCTGCCCAATGTGCCCAGCATAACACGGCAACCGCCCCCATCAAAAAATGGAAGGCGATTGCCGCAGTCAAATTTTTATTTCTTTTCCGTGCCGAACACATTTAATTGAGCCGTCAGATTCCGTCCAAAAACAAGTTAACGGAAGAATTTATCCTTTTTGAACATGAGAACGACTCCCGCAAGAGCCAGAAGGGCCATTGAAGACAATCCGGCATTGCATCCACCGTCGCTGCTCGCTGCCGCCACCTCCACAAATTGCGATTGAAAACTTATTGTCCTATCACCTTCAGCGAACGACACCGCACCATTGGTGGTCTTGCGGTGTTCCAAATTATAATTTCCCTCGTATCTCAGGTTTCTGATAAGCAGGTTCTTAGAATTACCGTCGGCTATCTGCTTGGGATTGTCGCCCTCGTCGTCCACAAACGCGTATGATTCTGCTTCAGACTCCGCCGCCGCATTGTATGGAATTGAGATTGCGCGTTCACCCTCTTCATAATGCTCAAGAAAAAACTCAATATTAGTATTATTAGCACTAACAGAGGTGGCAATTTCCGAAAAAGTTGCAGCTTGAACTGTCACGACAACACTAACAGGTTTTGCGATCTGTTCAGCCGATATTGTTACCCCCAACGAAGGCAACGCCACAGCCGCCTTTATTTCCCTGTTGCTCAAAGTCGCGGGCAGAGTTTCCTTCGTTATAGTTACCTGATTGCCATCATTCGAGTCCGTTACCGCATTTGATATTAACGGGTTCGCAACTTTAACTACTATCTCCTGATTGCCTGTTATGCTTTTTATCTTGTCTGTTATGTTCTCCAGAGTCTCCTTACTTACTTCTTCTACTTTTACTACATTAATTTTTATGTTCGTCTCTGTCTCCACCACACCATGTCCGCCAACTGCCGCATACGCCGCGATCGGCAAAGCCAACAGGATGCCGACAAGAATAAGTACCTTCTTCATGCCCAAATTATTGCCTCCTTTGATATTTTGGTTATTCATCCGGCAACGCCAAACGCGCCCCCAACATGTTTGCCCCTTTTGCTCCGCAAACCCCCACCGGAGATGATACGCTAATCCGGCTGACCGATATAAGTTTAAGGAAACTCTTTCATAAATCACCTCACGATTTCTCAACGCGACATAACGGGATCGACAATCTGTCCGACGCTGATTTTTACTGAGGGGAAAATTTACCGAAAACCGGCACACAAGAGCGGCCCGAGTCTACTGTGGATAAGGAACGCAGACCGCTCTTGCGCACAAAACAAACGTGCTGCCGGCGCGCATAAATGTGAAAAAAATGGGGAAAATAAATAAAATGGAAAAAATGGGAAAAATAAATAAAATATATTAGCACTGGAGGATTTGCATATAATGATGTCCAAAAGCCGATATGCCAGCATTTTTTGATTATAATATCTTATCATCTTCAGCGTATCGGCAAAAAGCACACGACTCACCTCCAGGCAGATAAATATTTTTACATATTGCATATTAAGCATTTTACATGAGTTCCCAAAAAAGTCAAATTGCCATCAAACTACCTAAAACAAGTACTTTGCCGTATATGCTTTAGGTTTTTCCACAAGAAATGATTTTTGACGGGAATTTTCTCCCAAAAATATAAAAAATCTGTAATTTGTCGTAATAAGTCCTCTCGGGGAAAATTACGATCAAATTGGTTTGAGTCGACAAATCAGCAAAATTGCCGAAAGTGCCGATATTTTTTAGATAATTATTTTTATTTTAATAAAAGGAAATATAACTTTGCCGCCTTCGGAGGATGCGGCTTTCATTCGGCGGTTAGGGTCGACGGATTCCTTCAGTGCCTTAACCGTCTCTTCGTTGGACTCGTGGGATTCGGGACAGGTGGTGAAATTGGAAACTTGTTCAATGTCGGTTTTTGTCGTTGGCATGGTCATCGCTCCTTTTGCGTATCGCCATGATACACACACCGTACGGCAAATACGGACAAGCAATCCTTGGGGTGGGGCCCCAAGGATTTACACCTATTAGAGTATCAGGTTATGTTCGGCTCGATGATCAGTTCTCCGCGCGCGAAACGCCTGTAATCCAGCTTGGAGAAATCGATGTCGGGATTGCCGCCGGTGAGGTGCTGGGCCAGTATGCGACCCGCTATGGGGCCGAGCATGAATCCGTGACCCGAATAACCGGTCGAGTGATAAAAGTTCTTGACGTCGGTCTCACCTATTATCGGCGAACCGTCGGGCGTCATATCGTACAACCCCGACCAATGGCGAACTACCCGTATATCTTTCACCGACGGGAGCATTTTCTTCAAAACACCGCTCATGTGCGTTATAAATTGCCACGTGCCGCGCAGTTTAAAGTCCTGCGGATGGCCCGCGGGACTGACGCCGCATATTATCGAACCGTGCGGACGCTGCTGAATATAGTAGTTTCCCGAGAAACTCATCAGCATAGGCGGGCAGACCCCCGGATCGACAGGCTCTGTTATGAGCGCCTCGTGGCGCTCGCCCCAGTTGGGAATGTCGATCCCGCCCAGCTTCGCGATGTACTGCGCGTAAGGGCCGGCGCAGTTGATGACAACGTCGGCGTCGATATGGCCTCTCGTGGTGTCCACCCCTACGGCTTTATCGCCCTTGACCGTCACTCCCGTCGCCTCGGTGTGCTTGAAGTATGCCACGCCGAGACGCTTGGCCGCTTCGAGATAGGCAAACGTGGTGAGAAAGGGGTCGGCGTGCCCGTCGCGCGCGTGATACGTGAACCCGACAGCGTCGGATGCGTCGAGCGCCGGACATATCTCGCGGGCCTCCGAGAGCGATACGACTCTCGATTTGACACCCAAACCGTTCTGCAGTGCCATTCCTTTTTTCAGGTTCTCGAATTCTTTCTCGGTGTAGGCCACGAGCAGATAACCGCCCTGGTTCAAGCCGGTCGGCAACCCCAGCTCGTCGTCGAGCTGCTCGAATATGTCGAGACAGGCGAGCCCGAGACGGCAGTTCATCTCGGTTCCCCACTGCGCCCTGATGCCGGCGCCGCATCTGCCCGTTGAACCGCTGCATACCGCGCCTTTTTCCAAAACCACTACGTCCTTGCGACCGAACTTGGCGAGATTATACGCCGTGGCCGTGCCGATGATACCGCCGCCTATGACGACTACGTCAGCTTTGTTTTTCCACTCCATGGCTACTCACCCCTATCCGCGAGGAGCCCTATTTTTATCGGTTTTACCGGCGGGCGCACGGACCCGGCCTCCACCTGATCCAGCGGGATGTTCAGCCTTCTCGATATTTCTCTCATTATAATATCCTGACAGCCACGTCCCTGACACGGCCCCATTCCGGCGCGCAACGCCCGCTTGATCTCGCCCGCTGAGCCGTAACCCCTGTCTATCCACTCGCGTATCTCCCCGAGCGTTATCTCCTCGCACCGACAGACGATTATGTCGTTATCTTTGTCCGACATTTCACTTCACCACCCTTATCGCCCTTATGTCGTCAGCCAGTTTTTTCGGCGCGGACACATGAACCACGTGAGTCCTGTCTTTTTTGGGTTCGGTCACCGCCTCCACTGTTCCGCGCGCCACTGTTTCGCCCGTCCTGTTCAGACAGTCGACCGTGTCGCCTTTCGCGGGAACCGGAAGCATCTCGTATGGCAGTTTGTAGAGGGCCTTGTCCGGCGAAAACGACAGGTCGATGACGAAACAGGCAAGCCCTGGACATACGGCGGCGCATATGGCGCATCCGGTGCATTTCGAATAGTTTATCTCGGGGGTGTCGTTGATGTCCGCGAAAGGTGTGATCGCCCCCACGGGGCAGCTTGTGTTGCACGGGTTGCACGGGATTCTCTGCGGACATTCCACGATCACGAGCCCGCCTTTTTTGTCGCGCCAGGTGTCCTCCGGAGGTCGAACGGCACCCTTGCGTTCGCCGGTCAGAACTCCGCTGTTAAAGAGCATTTCGTTCTCCGTCATGGTTTCAGTCCTCCCAACGATCGCGCAGCACCAGGGACACCCCGGCGCGTATCTTTTCGCCCACTTCTCCAGCGCGCAGATGGTCCAGCCTCGACCAGTACTCGTCGAATTTCTCCATCTTCACCGGCAGGTCGAGGCTCTTTGCCGCGCACAGACCGGCGATGCGGCCTTCGACCATCGCCGCGCTCGCCTCCTCGATCCCGGTCGCATCCCCAGCGCACCAGAAATCGGGGTTCGTCGTGCGCATCGTCCTGTCGCGCAGCGGCACGAAACCGCAGAGCTGGGGCACGTATTTCATCCCGCACCCGGCCTGCGATAAGATTTCCGTAGTTGGAGTCAAGCCGACAGCGAGACAGATGACGTCGCATTCGATCTTCCGTTCGTTGCCGGTGGGATTGAACCTGTCGTCGAGTTCCGTTATCACGGCCCCTTCGAGGACGCGCTCCCCCAGTGCCTCCTTGACGGAGTGCCTCAAAAGGATCGGCACCCCCAGGCGGCGTATTTTAGCGGCATGCACCCAATATCCGCCGACCCTGGGCATCGCCTCGGCGATCGCCGCCACCTCCACTCCGGCTTGAAGAAGCTGATAACTGACGATGAGCCCTATGTTTCCAGCACCAATCATCAAAACCCGTTTGCCCGGCGTCACCCCGTAAACGTTCATCAGGGTCTGCACGGCGCCTGCTCCGTAAACGCCGGGCAGGTCGTTGCCGAGGAAGGGAATGAGCCGTTCCTGCGCTCCTGTGGCGACGATCGCCTTTTTGGATTTAATCCTGAAATATTCTTCCTCGCCGCGCATCGCCGTGAAC
>JAITRO010000011.1 GCA_031288335.1 Synergistaceae bacterium
CCCACCCTAAGCTATACGGCAAATAAATATCCGGCACAGTCTCACACCAAGGGTATGCTGAAAAAGCGTACTCTTTCCAACATTGCGGCCAGTCAAATGCCCTTAACGGCCAATGTTGAAGTTGAAAATGTTGAATTTGGTGAAATTACTCCGAGATACGGACATTTCTTTTGGCGTCAAAAAATAGAAAGGTCAATAAAGACAACATAGTCAACCGTCACTATGTTCATTCGGTAAAAAGATCGTCTGAGGGTAAAACAGAAGCTCTAAGGGCCTTCTACGCGGGGCTGACGGGGCGCTATCGCCCCTGGCCGTGATGGTTTTATGTCCCGCCAATGAGAAGCGCCGGCGCCGAGTGCGGGACTGTAGTTGCCGGAGTTTTTACCGGTCAACTACCGGCCCGTCATAATAGTATTTAACTAAATCCCTCGGCCGACGTTCTTAAATCTTCAAGAATTTTTCTTTTGCCCGCCGCAATTGCTTCGAACCGCTTAATAAAGAGGAGAGGCGCGGACAGTTCTTCCGCGGCGCTGTTTGCGGTTATCGCAAGGATAAGCCGATGTGTTTGCTCTGGAAAAAACCCAAAGCGCACTTGAGTTAAGTATAATTTGCCTGTAGAATCACCATGTCACACGCCAACGCTTTTTTTTGATTTTGCGCGGATGGATCTGTGCGGCGCGAAAAGTACCTTGACAAATGAAAATGAATGAGGTGATCGAAAAAATGAATCTTGTTTTGATCGTAATTTTTTCAGTGATTGCCGGCATAGCCGGCGTTGCGGCCGGGACATTCGCGCACAGGGCGGCCGAGGGTAAGAAAGAAGAAAAAGCCGTTTCCAAGGCTGAAAGAATCCTGCAAGAGGCAGCCGATAAAGCCGAACAGGCGAGGAAAGACCTGATGGCCGAAACGCGCGACGAAATCCACCGCCTCCGTCAGGAAGTCGACAAGGAAACCAAGGAACGCAGAAGCGAACTTCAACGCACCGAACGCAAACTGGAACAAAAAGAGGAAAATCTCGACAAAAAAATCGAAAACGTGTCTCGGCGGGAGGAAGAACTCAGGCAAAAGCTTGATGAAATCAGAAGCCGCGCGGAAGCGATAGAGAAACAAGAAGGCCAGCTCATGGACAGGCTGGAAGAAATTTCGCGGATGACAAGGGAAGAAGCCAAACAGCTGCTGCTTAGCGAAGTGGAATCCGAGGCAAACCACATCATAGGCCTCAGGCTCAAGGAACTCGAAGAACGCGCGCGGCGCGACGCCGACAGGAAGGCGCAGGAGATAATCGCGGTCGCCGTTCAAAGGTGCAGCGTCGATTTCACGTCCGAATTGGCAGTCAGCGTGGTGCAGATCCCTTCTGACGAGATGAAGGGGAGAATAATAGGACGAGAGGGCAGGAACATAAGGGCGTTCGAAACTCTGACCGGAGTCGATCTGATCGTTGACGATACGCCCGAAGCCGTAACATTGAGCTGTTTCGATCCCATACGCCGTGAAATAGCCCGCCTCTCGCTCGAACGTCTCATCCAAGACGGAAGAATACATCCGGCGCGAATCGAGGAAATAATCGAGAAAGCCGCCAGGGATGTGGAAATAGAGATAATCGAAGCGGGCGAGGAAGCCCTCCTGGAAGCCGGCATCAAACACATGCACCCGGAACTCACGAAGCTCATCGGACAGCTCCGTTTCAGGGCCAGCTACGGCCAGAATGCCCTGCATCATAGCCTCGAGGTGGCGCATTTATGCGGTTTTTTTGCCGCGGAACTCGGGCTCGACGAAACCATGGCAAAAAGGGCCGGCCTGTTGCACGACATCGGAAAAGCGGTCGATCACAAGATCGAAGGCCCGCACGCTTTGATCGGGTCGGACATAGCCAAACGCTACAACGAAATTCCTGAAATAGTCAACGCCATAGCCGCCCATCACGAGGACGAGGAACCGCAGTCGCTTTATGCGCTTCTCGTGGCGGCCGCAGATGCCGCCAGCGCCTCGCGCCCCGGCGCGCGGAGGGAAAGCCTCGACGCGTACGTCAAACGCCTCGAAAAACTCGAAGAAATCGCCAATTCCTTCGACGGAGTGAGCAAGGCCTTCGCCATTCAGGCGGGCCGGGAAGTGCGCGTGGCGATCTCCCCCGAGGCCACCGACGAAGGCGGGATGCAAAAGATGGCCTACGACATTGCCCGCAAGATAGAGGCGGAGATGAAATATCCCGGACAGATCAAAGTCACGCTCATAAGGGAAACAAGAGCCGTGGACTACGCCAAGTGACGGCCATGCGGATTTTGTTCATAGGAGACGTCTGCGGAAAACCTGGAAGGAACGTGCTGCGCGAAAGCCTGCCCGCGCTGCGCGCACAGTTCGGGCCGATAGATTTCGTCGTGGCCAATTGCGAAAATGCCGCGGCCGGTTTCGGCATGACGGCAAAACTGTTCGACGAGATCATGTCGTTCGGCGTCGACGTAATGACCTCCGGCAATCACATATGGGACAAAAAAGATTTTATTCCAATCCTCGAAAAAGAACATCGCGCGCTGAGACCGGCGAATTACCCGCCCGGAACGCCGGGCTCCGGTTTCGGCGCTTACGAAAAGAACGGACATACGTTGGGGGTCATAAACCTTCAGGGAAGGGCCTTCATGCCCCCCATCGACTGTCCCTTCCGTGCCGCCGACGCGATCCTGGAGAACATGCGCGCGAAAGTCATTTTCGTCGACTTCCACGCCGAAGCGACAGCCGAAAAGATCGCGCTCGCCCGGTATCTCGACGGCCGTATATCAGCGCTGGCCGGCACGCATACCCATGTGCAGACCGCCGACGAGTCCATACTCCCCATGGGGACCGCGTACATAACGGACGCGGGCCTTACCGGCGGGCACGGCGGCGTCATCGGAAACGCCTACGAATCAGTTCTCCCCAAGTTTTTGTACGGAACACCCTGCAAATTCGAAATCGACAATGGCAAAGCGAAAGCGCAGGGCGTGATGATCGACGTCGACGAGGATACGGGCATGGCGCTCGATATCCAAAGATTCAGCGTTTCGTCGGAAACATGAACCCGCCGGCACGTCCCAAACGGACGATTTTTCAATATTGCCCATATGAAAGATATGTGCTAATATGTACGGCGTTCATAAATGGCGGCATAGCCAAGTGGTAAGGCAGAGGACTGCAAATCCTTTAACCCCGGTTCGAATCCGGGTGCCGCCTCCAATCATAAAATCCCAGGCAATCCCAAATAATCCTAAAACAGGCCTGAAGCTGCTAAAAATCAAACCTTCAGGCCTGTTTGGCAATTTTAAATAATCCAATATAACACCGCAAAGAAATATAATCTATAAGACCATAAGATCAGAGTTTCATAATCCTGTATAGTTTGGGATAATGATATACTTTCCTTGAAGTAACCGGAACAGTGGCACAAATATAAGGAGGTGAAGGTGAATGAACGACTTGATACTGAACGCGAATACACTGCCTGAACCGTTGTTTCATCTCATCGAGGCTGACAAGGTACGGGTTAAAAAAGAAGGCAGACTAATAACTATGATGCCGCTCGAGGAACCTTTCGACTGTGTTGCCGGTTTGAGAGGTATGCTTGCCGGAAATACGGCAATATCGGTGGATAAATTTCTTGAGCGCAAACACGCCGATAAGGAACTTGATTTATGATCGTGCGTTACATACTGGACGCCTGCGCTCTTATCGCCTTGCTCAAAGACGAATGCGGAGCGGAAGAAGTATCGGCAATATTCAACTATGCGTTTAAAGGCGAAGCTCTGATTTTCATGAACAAAATCAACCTCTTGGAAGTGTACTACGATGTTTACCGATCAGCGGACAAGGAAACCGCTGATAACGTTGTATTCGAGCTTGTAAAATGCCCTATAACTGTAGTTGCCGAAATCAGCGACGCGGTTTTTACGGAAGCGGGGCGATTGAAAGCGACATATAAAATATCGCTCGCGGATTCGATAGCCTTGGCGGAAACATCAGTTTCCGGTGGTTCGCTCGTAACCGCTGACCATCATGAGTTCGATTCCATAGAAAAACGCGAAAGTATACGCTTTCACTGGATTCGATAGCATAGTCTGTAAAATTTGAGCCGTGAGTTCCACGGTGTCTGCCTGTGGAGGGGAAGGCGCTGGTCGCTGTCGCAAGACGGCGACGAAACCGGCCCCTGCGAAGCAGGAAGCCAACAGCAAATTTATTTCTGGGCATAT
>JAITRO010000045.1 GCA_031288335.1 Synergistaceae bacterium
AGTTTTGTGGCGAGAAACAGGCCGCCGGCAAAGCAGGCTAGGGCTATGCCTACGACAGAGACACGGTGCCTGACAGACGATTCGAGAAGGCGTTTATATCCTCTTTCGAGCGCCAGAAACGGGGCTTCGAGCGCCCTCTGGATAAATCCTGTTTTTTCACGTCCCAGCAGGCGGGAGCAGAGAAAAGGTGTCAACGTGACCGACAGGAGGAGCGATATCGAGATGGTCATGACGACCGTTATCGCGAGAGCGCTCATAAATTGGCCCATTAACCCTCCCATAAATGCCAGCGGCAGGAACACCACGAGGGTGGTCGCCGCTCCGGCTATTACCGCCATGCCCACCTCTTCCGTCCCGTCGCGGGCGGCTCTCATCGGAGTCTTTCCCATCGAGCGGTGACGCGATATGTTTTCCATGACGACGCTCGTCGCGTCGACCACCATGCCCACCGCGAGGGAAGCTCCCATCATAGATATGTTGTTAATGGTGATTCCGAACCAGTAGAGCGTCGCTACGCTGCCGAGGAGGCACACCGGTATTGTGATGACGGCCACGGCGGTCGCCCGGATTGTCCTCAGGAATATGAACATTATTATGGACGTGAGGCATATCGAAAGGATTATATCGTCGCGAACCCCATTCATCGAGCGGAGTATGAAGCGCGACGTGTCGGAGACAACGACCAGTTTCGAGCCCCTTGGCGCCGTTTTGTTCAATTCCTCCACGCGTTTTATCACTTCGCGCGCAAGCGCGACCTCGTTCGCCCCCTTTTGTTTTCTGACCTGAACCATTATGGTGGGCGCATTCTCGTACAGCGACTGACTGCGTTTGTCCTCGAAGTCGTCCTCTATGCGGGCTATGTCGTTAAGGCGGATAATGACTCCGTTTCTGTACGCCACGGGAATAGATGCCAGTTCGGCAACGGAACGGTATTCGCCGTTTAGCCTTATGCCGTATTCGTGCGTCCCCGTCTCCACGCGTCCCGCCGGAAGTTCCACATGTCGCGTGTAGACGGCGTTTTTGATGTCCTTGGTGGTGAGTCCGTAAGCCTCAAGGCTGTCGGTGTTGAGCCATATCCGTATTTCCCTGTCGCGGAAGCCGGCGAGCTGCACACCACCGACGCCCGGCACGGTCTGAAGCCGTTCGGTCACGACGCTGTCGACATACCTGGTCAGGGTTTTCATGTCTGTTCTGCCGTCGGTTTCGAGCGCGATGTTCATTATCGGCATACCGGATGGGTCGAATTTATCAACTTGAGGGTCGTCGCACTCGTCAGGAAGCTGTCCTTTCGCCATACTGACCTTTCCCCTGACGTCCGCCGCGGCGAAGTCCACGTTCCTGTCAAGATCGAATTCGACCACTATCACTGAGCGTCCCTCATAGCTGCTCGACGTTATGTTTTTGATTCCTTCTATAGTGTTGATGCGGGCTTCCAAAACGTCGGTCACGTCGTTGTCCATGATCGCTGGCGAAGCGCCGTCCATGGCAGTCACGACCACTACTATGGGGAAGTCGATATTGGGCATCCGTTCTACGCCCATATTGGAGAAGGAATAAAAACCTATTATCAGCACGGCGATCGTGAGAATTAAAACGGTGACAGGTCGTTTTAAAGATATATCCGTAATTTTCATATTGCGCCTTTCCGCCTTTATCGGCTATCCTAAAATGTCATTCATTTCTCGGATATTCTACATTATAGAAAAATTTTTTCAATTATAGGTAAAAAGGCGGGTTCTTGAATTGCGTAAATGTACAATTTGTGATTCTTTGCGTGCGTTATGTGTCGGGAAGAGAATGCCTTTTGCCGATGTGATAAAAACAACTCAAGAGCTCAGGCTCCGCTCGAACCTCCTATGATATACAAGTATTCACGGGCGAGAGCCAGAATTGCGGGAGGCATTGAGAACCATGAATCGAACAAGACGTAAGAAGCTTTAATGCCCGAAGCAACCGCGGAGCGTATCATCTCAATCATGACGACAGGAGCGGTTGATACGGCCAGCTTCCTCCGCCTATATCCACAGGTTCGTTTGTCCGCCTCGTGAGCTTCCTGCCGGCGGGTTTTCGGTTCAGGATGAACGCTTGGCTCGGGCCGACAGCGCCTTGAGATTCATGGATGGGCTGATTGCCACGCTCTCAAATCGCGACTTGAAAGCGGAGGATTTTCGGGGTTTCGATATAATCTGTAGAACCATAAAATCGGGATTTCATAGTCCTGTATAATTTTTGGAACCCGCATAAATACAGGACTAAAAGTCTTATGTTCGTCGCAGTATTAGCTTTTGGTTTACGCGGCGATTTTAGCGTAACGCTCCGAACCCAGAACTTCCATCATATACGCGTATGGCGATAAAGCGCCGCTTTTCAGCATCGCGAACACCCTGGGAGTGCTTCCCGAGACCAACACGACGCCCTGTTCGTTCATCGTCACCGGCTGTTGCAAATTGCGGCTCGCCACATTCCAGAAAACGACTTTCGGCAGCAAATAATCGTTACGGGCGAATAATTCCTTCGCGTATTCGAAGTTCGTCATTTTCGAATCACATGTGCAGGAGTCGAACTCCATATCGGAGATAAAGTAAAGTGTCTTCGGCAATTCGTTCCGAGGCACGCTGTTTTTTACCGCCGTTTCCAACACGAG
Organism: Synergistaceae bacterium; assembly: GCA_031288335.1. Lineage (GTDB taxonomy): Bacteria > Synergistota > Synergistia > Synergistales > Synergistaceae > JAIRKI01. The sequence goes on from JAITRO010000045.1 coordinate 2,645, forward strand.
TTCAAATACCTTCTGGATGTTGGTATTGGCTGCCTTGTTGAAGCTTTCGCAATAACGCGTCTTCTCCAAAATATCCGTTCCCTTGATCTCTACCAGCTGCGGCTTTTCGGAGAACGTCACGAAGTGATTGCGGAACGCCCCAGTGTTACGTTCGGCGAAATAGATGCCGAGCGACAGCGCTATCGCGGCGGGCATGGGATTTTCGTAAGCGTACATAGAACCCGAACCGTCCAATACAACGAGAGCGTTTTCGCCGTTCGTGAAATCTTCCTGCGTTTTCCACGTCACGTCAATGGACGCACGCTCTTCGTCCGATATTTCCGCTGAAAAAAAGGGCGCTATGATGTTATATGGCGTCAGCGATCCTGTGTGGAGGACCGCTTTCCCTGCCGAGACGCGGTTCATGAAAGCGCCGTAACGCTCGCCGTCGTTGCGCAAAAACGCCTTGCGATATTTGAACATCGCACTCGAAGGCTGCTTCTCGTAATCGAAGGTATAGGCGCGCGTGCGCAGGTTGTTTTCGATGATCTTGATGTGCGAGCGCAGACGGGATAGCTTTTTCCGATAGTCGGCGTCGTTCATTCCCAAAAACCGCGCGATGCGCTTGGCCATTTTTACGGTTTCGACGTTGGAAGCATTGACCGACGGCAGCCATTTCGCGAGCAGGGATACCGTTAAGTTGCTTTCCATCGCACAAATGTCCGATTCGAGCTGCGCCGACACGAAATCAAGTGCGTCTTTTTCGCAGCGCGAACCAATGAGGACCAACAGGTCGTCGAAACGCCCGTATTCCGGCACATTGCCGATGTTTTTCCTTGCCGATTCCGGCTCGTTTTTTGCGAGCCAGCTAAGTATTGTGCGGAAAACCCTCCGCTCTCCCAAACCGCCGCGCACGTCACGGGCAAAGAAAGCGAGCTTCATGGCGATGTCGGGATTTTCCGCGTAAGCGCGCATGAACCGGCCTTCGATATCCATGACCTGTGCGCCGCGAAGCGCGCCGGCCGTGGCGAAAAGGTCGAGGCAATCCGAACATGTAGTCGAGTACGTTATCGCCATGTTTTCCGTGTAAGTTTTGTTCGCTTCTTTTTTCAGGAATTCCAGCATGAAAATCCCCTCCTTCTGTCAAAATAAACAAAGCGCATTTTTTTGAGTGTGAGGAATCGAACCTCGCGGTTCCCTGTTCCAAAAACAGGTGCTTCCCAATGAGCTAATTCAGCGAATTGCCCTTAGAAGCTAAGTATTCTTTCCGGCATCGAATAGTTGCTGTATGCGCTTTTTACGAAGCACGTTATACATTAACGATGAACTGTCGTTTGTTTTTTTGCTGTTCGTGCTTCACGGAGAAAATATTAGCGGACTGTCAGTGAGAAATCACGGAAAAAAAGTTGCGGACTCTCGAAACGCTACGAAAATATTTTCTGTTTGCGCAGCCTTTCGCGGATGAGCGCGATAAAACGCTCCGGGGCCGTGACTCGCAGCATAGGGCCGAACGACAAAACGCGGATCAGCATTTCAGTTTCGTCATCGGGCTCATAGAAAAGCGTGATTCGGTAATGATTTTCGTTCAGCCGGACTGTTTCCTTTTCCAGGTGGGAGAAATGAAGCATAACACGTTCCAATGCGTTGCGTTCGTCCACGAGTTCCAATACCAAGAATTCCTTTATCTGTTCCGCTTCCCGGCGGCCTTCTTCCGGGAAAGGGTTTCCCAACTCGCACCAAGTCACCCTTGCGAGATTTATGGCAGATGGATTCGGAGCCGTGCCAACGATGAGACGGAATTTATCGTCCTTGGGCGAATATTCGAGTTTGCGTGGAGTGCATACCCAAGAATGCGTTTTTCCTGTATGAGCCTTGAAACCGATTTTCAGCTTCTTTTTCTCGCGAAAAGCGGTCAGTATCGTGCGAAATCGCTCGATATAACCCACGTCGCCGAACGGGTCGCCGTCCGTATATCGATCGAAATACTCGAACGTTTCGGGGGAATAGAGTGGTTCGACGCCCTCCAATCCGGCCATAGGAGGATCGAACAACCGTATACGCGGATCGAGCGTCAGCGCTTTCAGCCAGCGTTTTTGCAGGGTAGTGAGCGGCATGGTCGGAACGTTTTTGATCGGCGTGCGCAAATGACCGTCGAGCAGCGGCCACTCTCCGGTTTCGAGGGCTTCCTGAATACGGATTGCGCTTTCCGCGAAAGCTTTTTCGCTTGCGATCTCAATCAAACGGCTCCTGGTCAGTGTGCCGGCGACGGATTCCTTCAATATGACAGCCAGTACGTTGAAATAGCTTCCATACACTTCAGAGAAGAGCATCGTCCTGCATTCCGTACATTTGTTCCATTGTTTTTAGGTCGTCGAAGAATGTTTTTTCCGCATATTCGTTATTGCTGTGAAAACCGACGATACGTCCGATGAAAGTCCGAATCCACGGAAGCAGTTCGGCCGCGTCGCGCAGCTCGGCGGTGAAACGGTACGTATCCTCGTTTACAGCTTCGATTTTCCCGCTGCGTTTTTCCCGTTCTAATCTCCTTAGTATGAATTCTTCTCCTTTCTCGACGCGAATATCCATTTCGATGTGATCGAGAACGCTCTTTTTCGAGATCGCGACTCCCCAAAGCGTTTTTCTAAAACTTTCGGCATCTGATCGATATTTCTCGAAATCAGGCTCGTATTCTTGCGTAATAACGTCTCGGATACTATCCAGCCGGTAAAAAATCATCCTCTTTAAACAGTAATCGTATGCCAAAAGATATCGCCTGCCGTTTTGTACGCTGATATAAATTTTGAGCGGGAAAACGGCAGGAGAAGAAGTTTTTCCGTGTCCGGAGCTGAAGACGCGCAGCTCTACCCGGAAGCGTTCTCTGATTGCGCCGAGCAAATCGCATAGGATTTCGCTTTCCATCGCGTGAAGGATGTAGTGATGTTTGAATCCGAAATAGTCCGTCGAAGATTCGAATTTATCCAGCAAAAAAGAACCGATCACTCCTATCGGGTCGATTTCGGAAAAAAAAGCTGCGGCGTCACGCCAGCCGTTCAAATCTACCGAATCTTCGGTACGGCGGTATAACACGATTTTCTTCGATTTTACGGAACAGAGAAGTCCAAGTTTTACGTACTCCGCGAGCTTTTTTCGTATCGTCGATTCGTCAAACTCAAGGCGGGCATCGACGGCGGACAAATATTCCACATCGATCTTTTCGAGTATTTCTCTCGTCGATAGGCTATTTCCGCCCGCAAGGATATCCAAAATAATAAAGTGCAGCGTGACGTCGTTCACCGTGAAAGTTTTTGCCTTGAAAGCATTGTATAGCGGGTTGTGACGAATCATGCGGCTGTCGATGGATATGAACACGCTCTTTCTGGATGCTTCGCGATGGAAAGACATATAACCGCCAAGCCAGCTCTCGATGCGGCGGCGTTCGTTATCGTAGCTGCGCGTGCTTTTCACGTTATACTCTACGCGATTCTTGAAACCGTAAACGAAAAAATCGCGCAAATAGTCGCGGATGCGGTCAAAATTCTTTATAAGTTCGCTATACGCCATTTTTCATTCCAATGTCAACATATTAACACTACAACGAACATAAGATTTTTAGCCCTGTATTTATGCTGGTTCCAAAAATTATATAGAATCATAAAATCCTGACCTCATGGTTTTGACAGATTATTATGTTCGTCGCAGTATTGTCATGATTCCCGCGGAACCACGCCCTTCCCGCACTGATTACGCATTTGTTCCGCGGCAAGTATAAGGCACTGAGCGGGTCTCAAATGTACTACGTCGGCGGCGCGAAATGACGCCGTCCGGCCTTCGGAATCAGTGAGCGTTATCGCGCCGTCGTCTTCGATGCCGGATGCCGTGCCGAAAAATTCTCCCTCGTCGGTTATCACTTTCACCAGTGAGTCCAATGTCGAACAATTTTGCCTGTAAAAAGTGAGCAGACGCGCGCGGCCGCCGGCGGCCAGGCGCGTGAATTCGTCGAGACGTGTGAGAATCAGGGCCAGAAGGGGCGGAAGGTGAAACGAACGGCCACATTCCATAAAAAGTGAAGTGGCTCTTGGTTTGTCGGGTGTCCCGGGCGGCATATCGTCCGGAGAACCGTTCACGTTTATGCCTATTCCAAGCGCCGCCCAGTCTGTTTTTTCAGATCCGCCGGCGGTCTCGCAGATTATACCGCATATTTTTTTGCCGCGCGCGAGCACGTCATTAGGCCATTTTATGGAGACCGCGCGCGGTTCTGTGAAAAATTCCCCCAGGACGCGGCATACCGATAACGCGGCCGCGAGGTTCAGGAGTGGGACAAATCGCGGCTCGATCTCCGGCTTCAGTATCACCGAGAAGGTCAAGTCCAACCCCGGCTTTGTGCTCCATCCCCTGTCGCGCCGTCCCCGCCCCGCGCTCTGAAAATCGGTGACGAACACTGTGCCATGCGGCGCGCCCGCACGCGCCGCCATCTTCGCTTCCGTCTGAGTGGACGGCGTCTCTGGCGTCGACTTTATCACGGAACCCAGAAGAACATTTTTCCCCAAAAAATCGCGTACCGACTGCCAATCTGACGCACTTATATCCTTCACACCGCCGCCCCCGTATCTATCCGGCTTTACCCTGCGGGCTGTTTCATATAATATATACGCTGTGAATGATAATCATGTTTAGGAGGTTTGTCTATGTATAAAATCGTTTTGCTGCGCCACGGCGAGAGTCAATGGAACAAGGAAAACCGCTTCACGGGATGGACCGACGTTCCGCTCTCGGATAAGGGCACCGCCGAGGCACGCGCGGCCGGGGCACAGATGAAAAAAGACGGGTATTCCTTCGACAGGGCGTTCACATCCGTCCTCAAACGCGCCATAAAGACGCTGTGGCTCGCGTTGGAGGAGATGGACGAGATGTACATTCCCACGGATTTCTCGTGGCGCCTCAATGAGCGCCACTACGGAGGGCTGCAGGGATTGAACAAGGCCGAGACGGCGCAGAAGTACGGCGATGAACAGGTCAAGATATGGAGACGCAGTTACGACGTCAGACCACCCATGCTCTCGCGCGGCGACGAACGCTATCCCGTCCGCGACCCAAGATACAAGGGGCTCGGCCCCGACGAAATTCCGGCCGGCGAGTGTCTGGCGGACACTGTGGCGCGAGTGATTCCTTACTGGAACGAGACGATAGTCCCCGAGATAAAGGCGGGCAGGCGCATCATCATAGCGGCCCACGGCAACAGCCTGCGGGCGCTCGTGAAACATCTCGACAATGTATCCGACAAGGACATACTCGAACTCAACATTCCGACCGGCATCCCTCTCGTCTACGAACTCGACGCTGACATACGACCGATAACGCGTCATTATCTGGGCGACCAGGAAGCTGTCGCGGCAGCGGCAGCGGCGGTGGCAAACCAGGGAAAGGGCAAATAATTCCGTCATGGATAAATGCTATCTCGAAAGGGCCGAGGAATTTGTGCGGAACAGCTTCGTCATGGACGCGCATTACGACCTGGCGATGGATTTCGATGACAGCCGCGAAATGGGCGAGTCGAGGGTCTATTCGGCAAGGCACGAGGGACCTTTCCGCGCTGGAGGTGTGAATTGCGTAGTATCGAGCCTCTTTATCCACTCGTGGCAGCTGCCCGAGATGGGGCTCCGAAAGGCACTCGACCAGATTTCCGCGCTCATATCCGAGGAACGTGAGCAGCCGGACAAGATATCGGTCTGCGCGTCAATGGCCGGCGTGGACGCGGCAAACACCGCCGGGCGCGTCGGAATAATCGTCTCTTTCGAAGGCGCCGATCCCCTCGGCTCGGATGCGGGACTGTTGCAGGTATTTCACCGTCTCGGCGTCCGCGCGCTCGGGCTTGCCTGGAGCAGGCGAAACTACGCGGCCGACGGATGTTCTTTCCGCCCGCTCAAAGAGGGGCTGAAGGGCGGATTGACGCACTTCGGCGTGGAGCTGCTGGAGGAGGCCGAACGTCTCGGCATGTTGATAGACATCAGCCACCTCAACGACGAGGGCGTGTCCGACGTGGCGCGTTTCGCCCATCGTCCCTTTATCGCCTCGCACTCCAACTGCCGCGCTCTCGCGCGCTCAATGAGGAACCTGACCGACGAGCAGATAAAAATGGTGGCCGACGCCGGCGGAGCTGTCGGCATGAACGGGTGCACGTTTGCCGTAGCGGACAAGGAGAGCAAAGACGTGGGGATGGATGATATTTTCGCGCATATCGATCACATCGTCCGTCTCGTCGGCGACGATTTTGTCGGCCTGGGGCTCGATATCTGCGACAGTCTGACTGAGATACACAAATCCGTGCCCAATATCGAGTCCCGCGATACCTTGAAGGATCACGGCCAAATAGCCAATCTCGCGGCGGTTTTGTTCGAGAAGGGTTATAGTGACGAGCGTGTGGGAAAAATACTTGGAGGAAACTTCCGAAGGATCTACCGCGAGGTCATCGGGTGACTTTTTCTTTTATCATACGTGCTGAGAAGAGGCGGCCTCTCGGGGCCGCCTCTTCTCAGCGTCTTTACTGAGAAATCGCTTCCACCGGACAAGCCGACACGCACGCGCCGCACTCGATGCATTTTTCCTGGTCGACCACAGCCTTGCCGTCCTCGATGCTTATGGCTGACGCGTCGCACGTGCTCTCGCACGCTGCGCAACCGACGCAATTGTCCGCATCCACAGTCGCTTTTGCCATTTGAAACCCTCCCCTATTGTTTGGTCAATTAAAGCCGGCGTTCGTGACCGGCTTTTTTCATTCTAACACACAATGCCGTCAAGGGACAATGTCGAACGATTCCTTCAATATTTCACGGAGCAGTTCCGGAAAACCCCAGCCGCGGGCCAGCGCCGCTTTGGGCACGAGGCTGGTCTCGGTCATGCCGGGAGCGGTGTTCACCTCCAGTGCGAAAATTTCGCCGCTCTCCTCCGCGAATCTGAAATCCACCCTGCTGTACGCCCTGCAACCCAGCAGGATATGCGACCTTTCGGCGTATTCCGCGACGGCCCGGGCGGCCGCATCGCTCATTGGAGCGGGGCAGACGTACTCGGTCGCGCCCTTCGTGTACTTTGATTTGTAATCGTAGAAACCCGAGCGGGGACGTATTTCTATGATCGGCATGGTAAATGTGCCTTCGCCCGAGCCGAAAGCCACCACGGTTAGTTCCCTGCCCGGGATATATTTTTCGACTATCGCTTTCGTATCAATGTCCCAGACGTCGTTGAGCGCATCCGACGCCTCGTCGGCGTCGCTTGTGACTGCGACTCCGACCGTGCTGCCGTTCGAGGCCGGTTTCACCACTATTTTCTTCCAGTCCTTTATCAGACGCTCGAAATCGCGGACGTCGTCCGGGTGAACGGCGAGTCCTGGCGGGACGGGTATATTTTCGCCCTCCATCATGGAGCGGCTTGTCTCCTTGTCCATGCACATCATACAGCTCCGCGCTTTTGAGCCAGTGTATTTTACGCCGGCCGCGTCCAGGGCGGATTGAAGCCTGCCGTCCTCGCCCCAGCCGCCGTGGAGCGCAATGAAAGCCGCGTCCGCGCCCAATTCGGGCCAGCGTTTGATCAGTCCCGATACCGACGTCACGTCCTCCAGCACGGTATCAAATCCCGCCTGACTTAATCCGTCGTTCACCGCCGCACCGGATCGCAGGGACACTTCCCTCTCGGCGGAAACGCCGCCGCAAAGCACCGCTATTCTCAAATCAATTCACCTTCAAAATTCCATATCGAGTGTCATATAGAACGAGCGGCCCTCCACGGGATACCAGAGCATACGCGTGGGGCCGTTCAGACCGCTTACCGGATACATCCTCCAAGTGTCGGCATCGTTAAAGAGGTCGTCTATGCCTATTGTCAGTCTGCTCGTCGGGCTGAGGTCGTACTTCGCGCCGATATTGACCACACCGCGCGCGTCGAAGAGCCGGATCTCCGCCCGGTCGGCGAAGTTCGCGCCCGTGTATCGATACTCAGCGAAAGCCGACCCCTTGGTGAACTTCCTCGTCAGCCGCGCCGAACCCGCCCATCTGGGGCGGTTGGGCAGCCACTTCCCCATGTATCGCGCCGTGGGGGAATCGGGCGTGCGGTTTTTGGCATCCATCCACGTCGCCGACAGCGCGAGGTTCCACTTTTCCCAGTCTATGCCCGCTTCGGCCTCGATACCTTTTATATCCGCCTCCGCTATGTTGGTATAAATACCGTACTGCGGCCCCTCCATGGAGAACTCTATCAGATTGTCGGTGTCGCGCCAAAATCCCGACAACGACGCGTTCACGCGGGCGTTCCACGGATCATTCAACCTGGCGTTCCAGATGATTCCGATGTCGTACTGCGCGCCCGTCTCCCACCTCAGGTCTTCTTCCGCGGGACGTATGAAAGCCCCGTCGCCGTAGCGCTCGTACATGTTCGGCGCGCGGGCGTATGTGCCGAACGTCCCTTTCAGCATCCAGGCGCTGGATAACTCCTTGGTCAGCGCAATCTGCCAGGTTAGGTGCGATTCGTCGTCCTGGCCGTGCCAGCGCAGCGACGGAGTGAGCAGGAACGTACCCGCGCCGTCGAGCGATATTGTGTCCTGCAATGTCACGCTTCTGTCGCCGCGGTCGTATTTTTCCACGCCGCCAAGTATTTTAAGCATGTCGCCCTCAACATCCAGCCGCTCGTCGGCATATTCAGCAAGCAGCTCCAGAAAATGCCGTTCGCCGATGGGCACGCTCGCGTCGAGCGCCACTCCGAAACGCGTGGCTTCATACTCTCCCTTATTTACATCCAGGAGACCCAATGAATTGTGTTGGCTCCTTTTATCGTATTTCTTGTTCTGTCCGGTGTACGTCAGCTCCAGGCCCCATCTCACATCCCCGGCGTCCTGTTCGCGCCCCAGCGAAATGTCCCACCGTGTCGTGTCCAGCAGAGCGCCGGGAATGTTGTTAGGAACTCCCGGTCTGTCATGTTTGGCAGCCTCTATGGGCAGGCCGCGGTTTCGCCTCACCCACGAAGTCCGTGCCCGCCAGCGCGCGTCCTCCCACTTCAACAGGATGTCGGTGTTCTCGAATCCGTTGTCTTGGCGTTTGCCGGTGTAATCGTCGCTGTCGTCGTAGAACGTGCTGTTGTCGTTCCAGTATTCAAAATCGCCGTCATATATCTCATAACCTAAAGAACCGAAAAACTTGCCGCCGAAAACCGCCGTCGTATGCGTGGCCGTTCCCTTGAACCTGCCGAACGACCCCAGTCCCAATGACATCGTCGATCTGGGTTTATCCGGCGATTTCGTGACGACGCTTATCACGCCGCCCATCGCCTGAGCTCCGAAACGCGATGGCACGTATCCTCTATAAACCTCTATCCGCTCCACATTGTCGGCCGGTATTGCCGACAGGTCGACCGCCGATTCACTTTGCAGGTTCATCAGTATGCCGTCCACATACACCGCGACCTGCGCCGCGGTACTGCCCCGCACTGAGGCAACGGCGTATCCGTTGCGCCCTTGCAGGCGAATGACACGAAGTCCGGGCACGTCCTCCAGCAGATCGGGCAGGCTGCGCTGTTCGCCCTCCCTTTCCTCCGGCCTTATGACCGTAACCATTCCCGGCGACAGGTATTTGTCCTCCGCTGCGTCGTAGATGACCGAGCCGGTGATCACCTCCGCCGGCAGATCCACCGCCGCAAGCACCGGCATCGCCGCCGACGCGGCAAACGCGATTACGCAAGCCGCGGCAAGTCTCATCCTCATGAAAAACAACCCCCGATTCATCGGTCTAGCCGCGTTTTCTTCCATACAGCAGCAAACCCAGCGCGGCAAGTACCATTAGTCCGCTCGAACCCGCAGCGCAGCCGCTCGGCATTCCTCCGCCGGAAGCGGGCGGATCTTCAGGGTCGCTTTCGATCGCCATAAAGTTCGGATCGATGACTATGTTATTATCGGCTGACCAGTCGTAATCGCCGCCGTCTCTGACCGCCGCGCTGATGAGGTATGCTGCCGCCGCTATCGTTCCAGACGCCTGATTTTCTTCTTCGTCCGTCACAATGAACGTTCCGTCCGTCATATCGGTCCAGTCGTTCACTCTTCTGAATCTTTCCAGCGTTGTGCCGTCGTTTTTCAGTTTCATCAGCATCAGTTTATCAAAGTCATATCCCACGAGCTTTGTGCCTTTGAAATCCATTTTAACGGTCACGAGCGAGGTACTGCCGCTGCCGCCGCTCTCCGCTCTGAACACGGGGATCGGTGTGACGCTGTCGTGGTCGAACGTGGATGAAATATTGACGTTCTCTCCCTCCACCGCCCAGACATCCAGCTCAAGTTGACCTGCTCCGCCGAGCTGGAACAAAGCCCGACCATCAAGATCGACAGTGAGGTTTTCTTCGGACAATTTTTCAAGAACATCCTCTTCGGAACCTATTTCAAAGAACGAGACTTTATTTTTCGGCACGGCCACGACATTCCCGTCCTTGAAATCCTTTGCCGCTTCGGGCGGGTCAGCCGCGACAACGCCGGGGCCGCGCGGCTGCGGCTCGTTGAGCAGCGCCACGGAATAAATATCCTCGCCGAGTTCGCTCGGCGTGAAATCGCGTTTAAAGTTCCCATCTTTGTCGAGCGCGAACAGATGCGTGCCTGCCATGCACCAGACGGTCGAGGATTTTGCGTCCCATGTCACTCCATCCCACCACGAGTGCCCGCTCGCGTCCGTGAAATCGTGCTTTATTTCGAGCGCGTTTATGGCGTCTTGGCCGCCCTTCGTAAGTTCACCCGCCGGTATCTTGAGCAGTCTGCCCTTGTAATCCATGCTGTTGTCGTAGCCCCCGGCGAGTATGAACGCCGTGCCGTCGTCGGTGAAATCTATCCCGTAAGCGCCCCAGCCCGCGCCAGCGAGCACGCCGGTGACCTGTTCGAAATCCAGCACCTGCCGCGCGCTCATATCGCCGGCCGTATTCGCGTCGCCGAGATTGATCTCCCAGACATCGCCGAACACGCCTACTCCCTGGCGGCCGCCGATGCAGCCGACGTACAGCTTGCCGTTGTGCATGGCCATCGTGAGCGAGTTTTTGCCTATCTGTATGCCCTCTTTGAGAATCGCTTTGTCGCCTGTGGGTGTGAGATCTCTGTTGAATTCGACTATTTCCGTCGGCGCGTAGTCGACGATTTTGCTGGGGTCGGATATGCCGAACATCACATAGACTTTGTTGTTATGGACCATGACGCCCTCGCCGTGCGGCCACGCCCAATTTATGGAACCGGCCGCCGGGAGGAAGCCGTCATAAACGAACCTTTGATATTGATATCTCGCCTTGAGCGCGTACCCGTTTCTCATGTCCACGCGTATGACTTCGCCCGTGTCCTCCGGGCCGGAAGGATAGCTTTCGTACGTGACGAGGTACAGGTCGTCGCCATAGGATGTTACGGCGTGTATGTTCGACCCGAACCCTGAGTGGTTCAGTATGGGGCGGCTGAAATCGGACGGAGCGTATATGGAGACCACGTCACCGGCTCCGGAAGCACGTTCACGCACCATCGCGCGGAGGTTGCCGTCATGGTCGATGAAAGATAATCCCTGCGCGTCGCCGTTGAAATTCGAGACCATTTTGGCGTCTATCACGTATCCGCTTGAGCTGCTTCCCCTGATCTGTCCGACCATGCCGGCCTCATAGTTCGAAGCCGCGTAAAATATGTCCGCGGACGCCGTCCTTATCTGCGCCAAAATCATCAGCACCGATAAAACCAACAGCAGTTTTTTTCTCATGCTGTCAACACCTTCCTGACTCCATTAAATTTCATAGCAGAAATTTATCCGCAATTTCCCTACTATTACAAGATATTTTTTTTAACTTGCTAACCGTTATTATTTTACCACATAGCAGGGAGATGCACTGAGAATTGGAATAAATCAACCCTCGAACCACGGAATGATTCGAGGGTTGGGGCTCTCATAGACACGACGTGTCTGTCGGGAGCCCCAAAATCCGGTTATTGGTTATTTTGCCCGCTTATTTTTTTCTTCTGAGACAGAATCCCAGCGTCGCCGACAACACCATCGCCCAGGCTCCGAATCCGGCGTCGCATCCGCCGCTGCTTGAGCCTGTGTCGTCGCTGCCGTCATCGCCGCTGCCGCCGCTGTCGCTTGTTTTCTCATTTCTCGCGCCTACGTTGATTGGGTCGAATACTTCACACTCGTCGTTGTCATAATCCAGCGCGCTGTCGTCCTCTATCGTGATGTAAAGCAGTTCATCCCCTTTGAGCAGCTCCGTGGGCGCTATCGTGATAGTGGAGTTGTCTTTTTGTGTGATGATGTACTGCCCTCCCGCTTTCAATTCACTGGAGAACTCCGCGCGCTTGAAATGATAGACAGTCTTTCCGTCGTTCGCGAGCTTGAAAACGTCTACGTCGCTCACCGGTACGTCGATAAACTCCCTGAACGCGTCGGCTATCGGGAAAGAGACGACCGCTTTTTTATTCAGTTCGATCGGCATTTCATTCGAATCCAATTTGACATGCAATGGTTCAAATTCTTCCACCTTGTAGAATTCGGAACTTTCCGCCTCGGACATTTTATTCAACACAGCTTCGGAGTTCGAAACTATGCTGCCATCTCCGGTCAGTTTTATGACTCCGTTTTCCACCAGCGCCTTGGCTTCGTCATCGCTCAGATTCATTTTCCCAAGCACATTGAGAGCCTCGGCGGTGACTGATGCCGCATTCATGTTTACCTTTTCAGGTTCCTTCGATGGCTTCAGGAGCACGCCGGCATCGCTCAGTTGCTTCTTTATTGTTTCGACGTCAGCAATTTCGTCGAGATCGGTAACGACCTTGCCGGTTCCGGCGGTTACGGTTACGCCGCCGCCATTATCGCCGCCAGTGTCGACGATGATTTTTGGTGTTTCATCATCGCCCGTCTTGCTCTCATTACTCTCATTGCCCTCATTGACGGTCTCAGGTTCTTTTTCTTTCCGCGTGATGACCACTTCATAATTATTTGTGTTGGTTCCATCCTTGGATTCTACCTTCACAGTGAACTTGTTCGAGCCGACGTTCATCTCAATCGTATCGCTGACCCAACTTTGTCCGTCCTGTGATAAATTCAGCGGTTCTTCACTATCGTCGCGAGTGAGCGTTATCGATGACTCGGGGTTGAGCGCAATGAGCCGCAGCGCGACTCCTTCACTGCTATTCGCGTAGTCGATCGTCCCGGTATAGTTTTTGCCGCTGTCGTCCCGAGTGAGTTTCAGATCGCCGGGGTTCACGGCTATCGACAGCAGATCGGCGTTTGTGTCCGGGTCGCCGCCGTTTACGCATTCAATGACGTAGATCAACGGTTCTTTCTCGCCGTTCTGGATGACGACACGCACCGTGCGATTCGAACTTTCATCGCACAGGCCGATATAATCAGCCTCGCCGCCGTAGAAGGCTTCTTTGTTCACGTAAATATTATCGTTAACGTCTCCCTCGATATTGACGAATACGGCTTGTTCATTAAGATCGAAGTTGGAGAGATAGTACGTGTTGCGGCCAACTTTCTGGAGATCACTATTACCAGGTATATCGACACCTCCAATAGTGAAGGCTTTAGGAATGGCGGTTGTGCCGACATCATGCGTCACATACAACGGGTTCACGCGGGTGATCGTGCCTATCTCGGGCGATATATCGCCAGTACTGCCTTGAGTGACATCTATGACATTCTGCACGCGAATGTATTTGATCCCGTTCGGCAGATCAACCGGCTTGCCGTCCGCGTCGACCGCCCACGAGAGGTCGAACATATCACCGATGTTGCCGATGTCACTGGCGTTGTAGTCCGGATCGCCGACCGGCAACCACTCAAAACCCAGGATGGAACAGTAGCGATAGGGGTTGAAGGGTTCCGCGCCGAGGATCCAATACTCTCCAGTCTTAGGGTCCGGTTCGCCGTTTTTCCACGCGGAACAGTTGGCCACGTCCGCGTAACCCCAGTCGACATCCTTGGGGTAGCCGGATGTCGGTATGCGAAGGCTGTTTGTCTTTTTACCCGACAGAAGTTCCGCCTCCGCGAAACTCGTGTCGAGTTCGTAGTGGCGTTGACCGGCGAGGTAGTACCAAGTTATGTCATCAGACGAGACCTGCACGCTCGCCGGCTCGTTGCACCCGCCGCCCTCAAATGCGTTGCCGTATACGATGAAGTCCACGCCGTAGGGATTGTTGGGGTCATTCGTTACAGGCTCGTCGTAGTAGTAAGTGACGTAGCCGCCGTGACCACCCAACGAGAGCCAGTGGCTGAAAAGCGAATAGCCGGGAAGCGAGCCTGTTGGTGGGGAAGCCGTCAATGATGCGAATTGGCCGCTGGCCGGTTCGTAGTCATACACTTTATCGGGGGTGAAAACGCCCTCAACCGGAGTGCGCAGCACCAGCGCGATACTGTGAACGACTTCGTCTGCCCTGACTTTCGTCGTGATGGTACGCGTCGCGATGGTACTTCCGGGTTTTACGTCGATTTCGGGCTGCGGTACGGGCAGCGTGATCCGCCAGGTCGCGATTCCGCCGGATTCTCCGGTTTTGTTATTAGTGCCGCTATCGACCGTGATATCCGCTCCTGCCGTGACCGTCACGTCGAGGATTGCCTGCGTCTGGCCGGGGTGGACGTACGCGGTGTACGACGCGGCTCCGGGTACGTAGGGCTTCGACAGTGTCGTGCCTTTGCCGACGCCCAGGCCGAGCACGCCCTCCATGGTGCGGATGCCGGCATATTCGCCAGGCTCGGCGCGGATGATATTAATTGTGTAGGCGCGTTCGTAGCTGACGCCGTCTTCGTTGAGCGCGCTTGTCAGTGTGAGCGTCCAGGAGTTTGTATCGCTGGGAAGAGACAGTTCCAGACTGCCGAAACTGCCGCTAGGCGCTGTAACGCCGTTGAAGCCGTTGACTTCGTTGCCGTCCAGCTTTGCTGTGAGCGTAAGCGCCGTCTTTGTCTCGTCGTACAAAGAGATTGGGAGCGTTATCTTCGCGGTGTCGGACGCCACATATATACTGTAGTTCCTGTGGGCAGGGTCGAATCCGAGATCAACGGCACCGCCGTCCGCCATTTGGACGAAGGTTCCGCCGAAGTAACCGCTCGAAAGCGGGATGTTCGTATCAAATGCCGGATCGCCGGTCACGCCGCCGATTTTAAGGCCGATATCCGGTTCGTAAACCGAGATAGGAAGCATATTATAGACCATATTGCCGGCGTTGTCGTACGGCGTGACTAGATATTCGCCGTTAAATTTGAATTCGAGCGTGATTTTGCCTTCAGCATCTGTATTGCCGTAATATTCCCACAGCTCGCCGGAAAGCGATACGATTCTCACCAACGTATTTGCCAGAACGCCGTCGCTGTCCTTCAGCGTGACGGTTTTACCGACGTTCGGGGCTGTGTCGAGTCCAGTGATTTGGTCTATGCCGCCCGCGTCGCACCAGAACGCGAGTTTCGGGGTTGAATTCGAATTGAAGAAATGCACCCTGTCGTCGTCTTTGAGTGATGTCTTTCCAGCGTCGCTGAAATTCTTCTCCACACCGTTGTGCAGAAACTTGTCCGGGTTCGTCGACGCTACCGACGCGTCCGCGCTTATTGCCTCGTACCACGCGTCGAGCACGGTGGTCTCGAAGGAGGGATAGTTCAGGTTCTTTTCATCCTTTACTTCCGGCAGGCCCTTTTCCAGATTTCCGTCGTCCTTCGGATCATTACTCCATCTGTAGGAGTCCCAATGGACTGTGGTAATAGGGAAGTTGCCGCCGTAGACGAGACCGGGGCCAGATGTGTTCTGAACCGTGATCTGCGCGTCGCGCGTCAGGGTTTTCATGGTGTACTTCGATGGATATGCCGGCGAACTATTTTTTATGTGCCGCGCTTCCGCGAGCGCATTCCAAGATGACGTGTCGGGATACGCGTAAATGTATGCCGGGGCGTTCACCCCCGGTTGGTTTTGACCGCTGCTATGAAGAGAGAATGTATTATTGGAGTCCAGAGATTTCAGTTCTCTGCCCAATATGGCCACGCTTATGATGCCGTGAGGAGTGTTGCTGCTCGTCTGCAGAAAACTAGCGCCCAGCGTGCGGCATGACTCGGGCAGAATCAATTCTTTCAGATTTGTGCATGTTCTAAACGTATTTGTGTCACTTATACCAATCAATCCCTCTGAAAATACTACTCTTTCAAGCGATGAGCAAGCAGAGAAACTGTTGTCACCGATATAATAGGAACCTGTTCCGCTGAAAACGACTTCTTTAAGCGAAGAACACTGCGCGAAAAGATAAGTCGTCTTATCGAGACCGCTGTATAATTGTATGTTTTCGGACTCGAAGATAACGCTTTCCAAGCTGGAATAGTTTCCTGAGTATGCCTGAAAACAGCGTGTACCAGGATAGCCCGGCTCTTCGGATTCGCCGCCCAATATTACGTTTTTCGCTTTGATTATCACTCGTTTTAAGGGTGATTCCCGTGAGGGAACGTTTGGAAGATTAAAAGCATATTGGCCAATTGTAATCTCATTAATAGAATCGGGTATGACAAGCTCCTCCACAGGAATATGAGAAAGCGATTGATACCTGATTTCCCGCAGAGTCGAGGGGAGATTCAGTTTTTTTATTTTTTTATTTTCATAATTAGTTACTCCATCAGGTGAATCATCGTAAAAGTTGAAAAATAATTTTACTCCGAGAGCTGTAACGCCTTCGGGTATTGTAACTTCGTAGTTGTCATTGGCTAGTGTATTACCTTTATATACGATCAATACACCATCAACAATGGTGAAGTTTTCGTTGTCAAGATTCAGTAATTCTTCGCCGGTTGCAGTTTCCGCTGAAAAAACAGAGAAAAAACAGCAAACAATCGAGACTGTTATGAGTATTTTTTTCATACAAATCAATCTCCCTAGAGTATGACAGGAAAAAACGTAGCTGGAGATTTAATTTCCCCAGCTACGTTTTTTCCTGATTTTAGCAGGGCAAACGCATCAGACACCGTAAAGCCTTGTAATCACTCATGGTTCAATAATCCCGATGCGTTTGCCCTGCTGATTTTAGTTCTTCTTTATGAAGGTGTGAACGGTCTCTCCATTTATCGTCTCGGTTCTCACTTCGAACGAATAGCTCGACCTCTCATAGCTTATGGTGAAGCTGTTCAGCGGTAGCTCGTTTGCCAGAAATTGGTTGAGGCGCAGATCAGGATAATACGAGTTATGATAATTCGGCGAATTGGGATACAGGCTGTCATACGCCAGCGGCGTTCCGATGAAGTACATCGGAGCCCAGCCATACCATGTGCCGCCTATAATATTCTCGTTCTCATCGTAATCCCAGATATAATTATCCGTCTGGTCGTACAGTGTTCCGTTGAATTCAAACTCCTCCAGCCAGTCCGGGTTATTGGCAGTGCGCTCACCTATTGTCACTATGTTCGTCACAAGTGATAAGGGATCATTTTGAACGGGAAGAAACGCTTCCATGAGCGTCGTATCTCCAGGAACAGTTACGGAGTACGGATAAGGCGGATACCACAGGTTGCTGGGCGTTACATTTTTACTGACGCTTATTTTTGGATACGGTGGAACAGTAGCCGGTGTTGGGGACGGGTTCTTCGGATCATTTCCAACCCTGTCCCAACTTGCGAAATACATATTCACGGTCACGAGCGGTTCCGGGTCGCCTGTCCTCACTTTCGCCGGCGTGGTTGCCTCGACCGGCCCAATCCTCACATTATTTACACTGAAACCTACTACTTTACCCGAAAATATGCCTTTCAATTTGTCTTCTCCAGTCGACACTTTACATCACTCTCCTTAAATTTTGCACCGCCGCCTACCTACCGATGTCCGCCCGACGGTTTCGCGGACATCCACAACATTCACCTTCTTCGCTCATGGGCTTCACCTCTTTTCATAGTGTCCTGTATGCGTCCCGCTCGGAGGAACGCTCTGCACGAATGCGCAAAACATAAATTACCGCAGCCACAGCGCAAACGGTATGCAAAATATAATAAGAGATGAAAATAAAAGATGCAGCGAAAAACAAAAAGACCTTCGCGCCATCCCTGCGCGAAGGTCTTTTAAGGTTTACAGAATATTTCGTATAATATGGACATAACCGAAACATTCACCGCGTTCCTCGCGCTCGTTTCGGCGAATATCCTGACTTGCCTTCATCCTCCCCCGTGCCTTCCCATCATCACTCTAATCAATGACAGTGGCTTGTTTTCGCATACGGGTTCGTCCAGCTTACAGTGGCGGGACCGCTCTCGACTTAAACGAGATTCCTCGTTCCCGAAACTTGAACTCTGTATTCAGTTTTTTTAACGAGATCAATATAATTCAATGTTTATCGTTTGTCAATAGGGGTTAAAAAAATTTCAAAATATCTCCCAATATCTACTTCCAAGGTGTCAAAATACAGGCCATTCATCATGTCGCCCTCGTTTAATTGTGTCATTGTGCTACCAGGCTTTGGGAATGAATCCCTCAGGAACGTCAATTTTCACGGTGTCTCCGGTCTGCGTGATGACGTAAAGACCAGCTTTGAGGGCGGCGGATTTGATGTTGTCAGGCATGACGGCTCCGGCGAGAGCACCGTGGATTTTTCGTTTATCGCCTTTCTTGTCTCTGTTAAGGCGAAGTATCTTCAAGCGCTGCACGTGATCGCCCACATCGTCATAAGACGGTTTTGACTTCACTTCCACGCCGATGATGGACTCTCCGTTTTCCAGAAGGATATCGAACTCCGCGATTTTTTTCCCGCTGCCCTCATCTTCAATGACTTGGCGCAGCCCGGAGGAAATATCATCGAAGTGAAAACCAAGGGCGTTGAACTTCTCTACAATATTGGGCGACACTAAATGTTCGGCCAATTCTCCAAGACGATTGCCCAATTTCTCAATCTGCTTGTTGGTTTCTTTTATTTGCCATTTTATTTGCCGGTCGGTTTCCCGCCTTTCTTGAACAGTCTCCTTTAGCAGCTGGTCAGTCTCCCGTATTTGTTGGACAGTCTCTTCGTTCAATTTCTGCATACGCCGGTCCGATTCTTGGAACATCGCCCAAATCTTCTCGAATGTCAGGCCCATTTCCGGTTCACGCGCTTGCGTTGTCATTACGTCTTGCCTCCTACTCTAAAAATCTTTATTTTTTAGCCCAAAGCGGGCTGCGCCCGCAATCCAAATTTTTGTTTTTTTATTGGTGAAGCGTGTCCGTAAAGTGCTACCAGGTTTTGGGAATAAACCCCTCAGGGACGTCGATCTTCACGGTGTCTCCAGTCTGCGTGATGACGTAAAGACCCGCTTTGAAGGCGGCGGATTTGATGTTGTCAGGCATGACGGCTCCGGCGAGAGCACCGTGGATTTTTCGTTTATCGCCTTTCTTGTCTCTGTTGAGACGAAGTATCTTCAAGCGCTGCACGTGATCACCCACATCATCATAAGACGGTTT
>JAITRO010000158.1 GCA_031288335.1 Synergistaceae bacterium
TCAGTTTCCGGTTTTCGCGCGTCAGTTCTTCCGCCCTAAGCGTCGCTCGTTCATATTCTCTACTCAGTTGTCGGCTGTAATCTGTGCTCATATACTATATATCGTACAATTCTGCGCTGATCGTTAGGGTTTTCTTTCTGCCCCCACTGTACTGTAATATTGACTTGAACATCTTGTGCTTGTCAGATTAATGAGCTGGAAATTTCCCGTCTTTCACGTCATAATAAACGGGCCTCGCCGGCGAAAGCTTTTGTTTTATGCAAGTATAGCTCAACACCTGTTTTCGCAATAAGCCAATAGGCTTTAGTTTCATTTGTGCGCGCGATTCAAGAGAATGGAGGAATCATTAATGACTGTCGGAATAGGATTGGTCGGCTGCGGGACTGTCGGCTGCGGATTGCTGGAGTTGCTCGGCGCAAAGAAGGACTGCCTGAAAGGGCGATATGGGGTGGATTTCAGGCTGGTTTTCGCGACCGACGCGATAAAGGGGACCGTCTTTTCCAAAGATGGGCTGAATCTCGGAGAACTTGCCGCGAAACTGGCGCGCGATGGAAATTTTCACGGTGCGGACGCTGAACGCACTGCCTCTAACAATATAAATATAAAAGATCTCGTCGGCGAATCGGGCATATCCATACTGTGCGAGGCCACTCCCACCAATTACAAGACTGGAGAGCCGGGGATGACCATAATGAAGTCGGCTCTCGCATCAGGCGCGAACGTCGTCACCAGCAGCAAGGGCGCTCTTGGACTGGACATGGCCGGTTTGAAAAAACTCGCGCGCGACAATGGCGTTCAAATCAGGTTCGAGAGCAGCGTTATGAGCGGCACCCCGCTCATAAACCTCATTCGCGGGCCGCTCGCCGGCTGTTCGGTGACGCGGGTTGAAGGCATACTCAACGGGACGACGAATTTCATCCTCACCAGGATGGAAGAGGGGCTGGAATACGCGGAAGCCCTGGCCGAGGCTCAGAAACTGGGATATGCCGAAGCCGACCCGACGGGCGATGTGGAGGGTTTCGACGCGGCGGTGAAGGTCTCGATCCTGGCGGGCGAGGTTTTCAGGACGCGCCTCGACATCGAGGAAGTACGGCGCGAGGGCATCATGTCCGTCAAACCGGAGGATATCAGGCGTGCCGCCGCCCGCGGAGCCAAAATAAAGCTGATTGCCGGAGCTGCCCTCGACGGCGGCAAAGTGACCGGATATGTCCTGCCGAGGGAAGTGGAATCCTCCGATCCTCTGGCCTCGGTCAGCGGCGTGACCAACGCCGTGAATATCGTGACCGACAACCTCGGAACCATCTCCATAATCGGCCCCGGCGCCGGCAAAATCCAGACCGCTCAGGGACTGATATCCGACATGCTCAATATCGCGTCCGGTATAATGTGGACATGATATGGCGACCGGCACAGCGAGGCAATGTGCGATATGCGGCATCAACACGGCCTGAATGATTTTGCGGTGACTAAACTTAACTATAGCTCGACGGGGAAGTGAAGGTTGTGGGTATTCTTGACAAATACAGCCTGGCAGGCAAGGTGGCTGTGGTGACGGGCGCGTCCCGGGGACTTGGAAAAGGCTACGCCATCGGACTTGCAGACGCCGGCGCTACGGTCATCTGCTGCGCCGATGAGGACGCCAAAGCGACGGCGGATGCCATCAACGCCGCGGGAGGAACTTCTGAGTCCATTCTGATGGACGTTACCCGAATCGAGGAGACGCGGAAAATTTTCGAATCGATCAGGGACAAATACGGCAAACTCGACATCCTCATCAATAACGCCGGCGTTGAGGACATCAACAAATTCGTGGATGTGACGCCGGATCAGTACGACAAAATCATGGGCGTTAATCTTAGAGGGACGTTTTTTACGGCTCAAGCGGCGGCCAGGATAATGATCGGACAAAAAAAGGGAAAGATCCTCAATATCGGCTCTCTCGGCAGCGCCATCGGATTGGCTGAGTCATCCGTTTATTGCGGGACGAAAAGCGGGGTGGTCGGGATAACAAAAACGATGGCGATCGAGCTGGCAAAGTATAACGTGCAGGTCAACGCCCTGGGGCCCGGCTATTTCCGCACACCTATGACGGAGCCTTTCTTTCAGGATCCCGCGCACAGGAAATGGATCGAGGAACGAATCCCAATGGGGCGCACGGGAACTGAGGACGATGCGTTAGGGGCCGTTATTTTCCTGTGCGGCGAAGCATCGGACTACATCACGGGGCAGATCGTCTATGTAGACGGCGGTTGGCTTGCAAGCTAAAGCGGGATACGCCCGCAAGCCAAATTTTTGTTTTTTTATTGGGGAAGTGTGTCCGTAAGGTATTAAAAGGAGTGTGCGAATCGATGAAGATTTTTAAAGAAGCTCCGCGGAAAAAGGGCACAGCCATGGAGGAGGAAAAAGCCTCAATGGAGCGGACGGTGAGGGAGATTCTCGAAAATGTCAGGAACGGCGGTGACAAAGCCGTCCTGGACTACGCCGAAAAATTTGACGGATACAGGCCGTCCAGTCTGAGAATAGACCCGGACACGGTGAAAAAAGCTTATTCGTCCGTCAAACCCGAGACAGTCGAAAATCTCAGATTTGCTGCCGACAGGATAAGGAATTTCGCACAGTGCCAACGCGACGTTTTCAAAGAACTGCGCTGCGAGATCACGCCGGGAATAACGCTGGGACACAGGCTCATTCCCATCAAGTCATGCGGTTGTTATGTGCCGGCCGGGCGTTATCCTCTGCCGTCGTCAGCGCTGATGTCAATCATTCCCGCCCGTATCGCGGGCGTCGGCAGAATTGCCGCGGCTTCTCCGGCAAACAAGGAGATCGGCGGCATCCACCCTTCCGTCCTGGTGGGCATGGATATTGCCGGAGCTGATGAGATTTATTGTATGGGAGGCGCTCAGGCAATAGCGGCATTTGCGTACGGAACGCCCTCCGTGCCTCCAGTGGATATAGTCGCCGGCCCAGGGAACCGGTATGTGACCGAGGCGAAACGTCAAGTCGCGGGAACGGTAGGTATCGACATGCTCGCCGGGCCGAGCGAGGTCGTGATCATTGCGGACGAATCGACGGATCCGGTATGGATAGCGGCCGACGCGCTTTCCCGCTGCGAACATGACCCCAACTCCTGGGCGGTGCTTCTGCTGACCGGCGAAAACTTGGCCGAGAAAGTCGCAGAGGCTGTCGACGAGGAACTAAAGCGCCTTGAAACGGCTGGACTTGCCGGACAAACGTGGGCTGAAAACGGCAGAATCCTCGTGGTGGATTCCATCGATGAGGCTGTGACACTAAGCGATGAAATAGCCCCGGAACACCTTCAGGTCATGACGGAGGACAGCGCCGCGGTCGCTGCCAAGCTGCGCAACTTTGGGTCGCTTTTCATCGGACGGTATGCGCCGGTCCCGTTCGGAGACTATGTGTCAGGGCCCAACCATATCCTTCCCACGTCTGGCTGCGCCCGCTTTTCCAGCGGGGTCAACGTCAACACTTTCCTCAAAATAAGCTCCTTCCAGGAAATTACAGCCGAGGGAGGAAAGTTTTTATCTCCGCATTGCGCCCATCTGGCGGAGATGGAGGGGTTGCACGGACACCGGAGAAGCGCTGAACTCAGGGGCTGAACTCCATGTTCTCCGAACAGCCCGCCGGATTCCCGGCGCTGAAACTCAAAAATATCACGAAGGTCTACCCCGGCGTCATCGCCCTCGAAGATGTAAATATCGAGGCGCGGAGCGGCGAGGTGCATGGACTTATTGGGAAAAATGGGGCCGGGAAAAGTACCCTCGTCGGAATCGTCGCGGGCTTGATTCGACCGACATCAGGCTCGATCGAAGTCAAGGGCAGGCGGTTTCCATTCCTAACCCGCGCGCAAGGAATGCAGGAAGGCATAGCTATAGTCACGCAGGAACCGGAAGTCATCCTCGACATCTCCGTCGCCGAAAACCTGTTTCTCGGAGAACAGCCGGCGTCATTTGGACTCGTGGATCAACGGGAGATGTACAGAAAAACGGAGAAAATTCTGACGGACTACGGTCTTGATATTTCTCCCGGCTACAGGGCCGGAGATTTATCCCTGAGCGAGCGCCAATTGCTGCTGATCCTCAAGGCTTGCGTGGCGGAGGACGCTGGCATCGTGATACTCGACGAGGCCTCCGCCCCTTTGACGCAAAAGGACGCGCGGCTTCTGCGGAGCATGGTGAAGAGGCTGCGCGAGGCTGGAAAGGCAATTATTTACATCTCTCACCAAATCGACGAACTGCTTGGCATCTGCGACAGACTGACCGTGCTGCGCGATGGCAGAAGCGTCATTACCTGCGGCAAATCCAGCCTGAACCACCGCAGCCTCTCGGAGCTGATTGTCGGGGAACCTCTGTCAGATCAGAATTCAAAGTCCAATGCTGCCGGAAACGTCGAGGGCGAGACTCTGCTGAGCCTGTCCGGGTTCACGAAATGGGGCGCTTTTGAATCCGTGAATCTGACCGTCAGGAGGGGCGAGGTCGTCGGATTGGCGGGTCTCCGAGGAAGCGGCAGAACCGAACTGATGAAAGCCATAGCCGGAATAGACCCGCCGGATGCCGGAAAAATGATCTTCAAGGGACGCCAATGCTCTTTCCGCACGCCAAACTTGGCGCTGAGAGATGGAATTGCCTACCTCCCCGAGGAACGCGAGCTGGAGGGGCTGATAAAGGGCTTCAGCATCAAAGACAACCTGATCCTCAATTGCCTGCATATCCTCTCGTCCTATGGAGTGATCCGGAAGAACGACTGCGACCGCCTGTCCGAGAAGATTTTCAAGGATGTCGAATGTAAGGCGTTTTCGACAGAGCAGGACGTTGACGAACTTTCGGGAGGCAACAAGCAAAAAGTGCTGATCGGCAGGATTATGGCGCTGAAACCCGACCTCTATTTATTGGACGAGCCCACCAGGGGCGTGGATATCGGAGCCAAAAAAAACATACAGTCTCTGATCATAGAGAACATCAGAGGCAGCGCCGGAGTGCTGGTTTCCTCTCCCGGTCTCGACGACTTGGCCGAAATTTGCGACAGGATACTCGTGATGTACAAGGGCAGGATCGCCGCGTGTCACAAAGGGCCCAATTTTGAGGAACACGCCCTTTTCATGGAAATTCAGGGCATGACGGGCACTGAAGCCGCGGGGACGGACGCGGCGGAGAGATAATTATCAAGCCTTATCGGTTTTTCGGTCTTAATTTTTAAATTTGGGAGGATATGCATGTCTTTCAGTTTAAAATTCAAGTTAGCTCTGCTGGATAACGTAATTTGGCTGATGCTTTTTTGTTTTTTTATCCTATGCCTCATCGGAGTGCCCGAGTTCGCGTCG
The DNA here is from genome assembly GCA_031288335.1 of Synergistaceae bacterium. Classification (GTDB taxonomy): domain Bacteria; phylum Synergistota; class Synergistia; order Synergistales; family Synergistaceae; genus JAIRKI01. The sequence continues at coordinate 5,339 of JAITRO010000158.1, forward strand.
GCTGCCAATATTGTGAATATCTTCTATCATTCGTCAATCATGAGTATTTTGGTGCTTGCGGAGGGTTTCGTGCTGCTCAGCGGCAAACTCGACCTCTCGATAGACGGCATTCTGGCGTTCGCGCCGGGCGCGGTTATATTGCTCGCCACGAAATGGGCCCCGGATGTCTTTGGAAATCCTTGGCTGTGTTTGGTGTTGACGATCATTTTGGGAGGGTTGGTCGGCTTTTTCAACGGATTTTGCGTGGCAAAGCTGGATATGAATCCCTTCATGCAAACCCTGTCGATGTCCATCATTCTGCGCGGTCTTGTACTGTTCCTCATCCCCCTTTCGATATTTCCGCTGAACCCAGCATATTCCTACATCGGAAAAGCCAGGCTGTCACTTTTGGGGCGCAGCATCCCAGTGACAATCATCGCAGTGCTGTTGATTTACTCGGTGTTTGGCTTCATCCTGAGACGGACGGTATTCGGGCGCAATTATATGGCGACCGGCGGAAACGAGCGCGCCAGCTACGTGGCGGGGATCGACACCACGCGGATGATTCTTGGAGGATATATCATTGCCGGAATGCTGGCCGCGTTCGCTGGAATCCTGACGGCAGGCCGCCAGGATTCGGTCTCGAACACGATGGGAAGCGGCGCCGTCATGTTGGCGTTTGCAGGAGCGCTGCTCGGAGGCACGTCGATGAGCGGGGGTAAAGGTTCGGCTTTTGGAATGCTCGGCGGCTCATTGCTGCTGGGCATGTTCTCGAACTCCCTGAACCTCCTCGGCGTAACCGTAACGCTTGTGCACGCCTCCCAAGGCGCCCTGATCTTTGTGGCTATACTGGCAGACCGCCTCAGAATACGCGCCCGCGCGCGTCTGTTGCGGAATGAGCAATTAAAAAAACTAAAAGAATCGGAGGTGGCGCTTGGGTAGAATTTATATGCGTTGGATGTCTGTATAAACCATATGCTTTATATTTTATCGTTCAATGACGAAAGGGAGTATCGGTATGGAAAAGATGGGGAAATTTTTGACTCTATGCGTGTGTATAGTCCTGGCATTTGTCATGATATTTGCTTGCGACGCCCGGGCTCAAGCGGCGGAAGGGCGGAAGCTGAAGATCGGCATGATAATTAAAGAACCGTCCGCGCCGTACATCCAGGCATTTGTGAAAGGAGTCCGCGACCGCGCGGATGAATTTGGAGACGTGGAGATGCTGATCCGGGACGGCGAAGCTAATTCTATAAAGATCATGGAGATCATCGACACATTCATCTCACAGAAGATCGACGCCTTCATTCTGGCGGGCGCGGTTGACCTGCGGGCGTTGATTCCGGGGATTGTGAGGCTGAACGAGGAAAACATCCCGGTCGGGGCTCTAGATACTTCCCCCGAGGGCGGAAATGTGGACTTTTTCCTGTCCTTCGACCTCGCAAAATCCAGCGCCAAGGCCACGGAACTTTTTATCGAAGGCATCAAGCAGCGTAACGGCGGAGAGATCCCGGAAGGCGTTGTCGTCGAGATTATCGGCGACGCCGCCGATATGTTCGCCATCGCCTGTACGGAAGGCTTCAACAGTGTATTGGGAAAATACCCGCAGTTGCGGGTAGTGCAGGGAGAAGGCAAATGGAACAACACCGACTCGCACACCAAGGCATCCGACCTGATCACACGCTATGGCGATAAGATCAAGGGAATATACGTACAGACGCCTGATCTCATGGCGGCCGGCGTGGTGTCAGCCATCGAGGCGGCCGGATTGAATGCCGGAGATTTCGGTATCTGCGGAATTTGCATCGGACCTGAAGGAATCGAACTCATCAAGCAGAAAAAAGTTTTGGGCATTGTGGAGCAGCCGGCGTACGACTCCGCCTACATGCTGGTGGGCTACTTAGTCAATAAATTGAAGGGCAATCCGGTTCCCAAGATCGGCGAAACGATCGCGCGGGAAGGCGCTCTCTGGTCGCCGGCTGCCGTCATAAAGAACCCCTGGGCCGACGAAGGCGCGTTTGTGGTATTGAACAGCCCGCTCGTTCCCCAGGAAGTGGATCCCGATGACGAAAGGCTCTGGGAAAATAAAGTAAAATAGCCATGCACAGGATGTTCATCAGCCTGGCATGAGGTTTCGTGAAGCGCCGGTTTTAACGCGGGCCGGATTTGAACCCCGGTCCTCGTTTTTTTATCTTTTAAAGTATGGATATTTGGCGCAATTTCTAATATAATCAGATTGATTCGGGATATGGATCGCCGATAAGATATCATTTGCGCCGGAGCAAGCGATTTACTTGATGAATCTGCCGGCGAATTGTGGGAATTGGCGCGGCGATGATTAGAAACACCCCTCGGGGCAACTTTTTGACTGGCTATATATGAAGGACTGGTGATGTTTGAATGAGACCAAGAGTTGTGGAACAACAAAGACCCAGAGGACGAAATTTTCCCGTTGGAATAGTTCTTTCCCTCGTATTTTTAATTTTGGGGGTGGCTGTGGCATACGCGCTTCTTGTGGGCAACAAAGCTCCCGAACCGAGGCCCGAACCGACACCGATTATCAGGCCCGACCCCATTGTCACGGAGACAAACGAGCAGAACCCCGACATTTTGTGGGACGCTTCGACCGACGTGCCGATAATCGGCCCGATTACGACTGCGTCCGATGTTCCCGAGAGCATCGATCCTCCCGCGGGCGATCAATTCTCCGAGCCAGCGAAGAGGGCGGCCGCGTATAAAGTGAACAACGCGGCGCTCAAAAAAACCGTCGATCA
>JAITRO010000160.1 GCA_031288335.1 Synergistaceae bacterium
ACACTACAACGAACATAAGATTTTTAGCCCTGTATTTATGTGGGTTCCAAAAATTATACAGGATTATGGAACCCTGATCTTATGGTTCTACAGATTCTCATGTTCGTTGTAGTGATAAATGGGCGGATTATCCGCCCCTACTGTAAACTTTTGCCCTGACACAAGTGTGAGAATCTCATTGACCAATTTTGTTTTATTTGCTAATCTAAAGCATTAGTAAGAGTGTGTGATTTTAAATCCTAAGGAGGTTTTTTTTATAATGGCAAAGAGTAAAATCGCAATTAACGGTTTCGGCCGTATCGGACGCGTGTTCCTCCGTTCGTTCTTCAAAAAGGGCGGGCATGAGTTCGATGTAGTGGCTGTTAACGATCTCACACCGCCCGATGTGTTGGAGTATCTCCTGAAGTACGATTCGGTATTCAAGCGTTTTGAGGGCGAGGTCAAACTTGAGGGTAACATCATCAGCGTGAACGGGATGAAAATCAAAGCCTTTGCGGAGCCCGATCCCACCAAACTGCCGTGGGGCGAACTCGGCGTGGATATCGTCGTCGAAAGCACCGGGCGGTTTACCGACGCCGCCAAAGCCAAAGCTCACATTGACGCCGGCGCCAAGAAAGTCATCATCTCCGCACCGGCCACCAACCAGGACATCTCGATAGTCATGGGCGTGAACGACGGCGACTATGACCCGGCGAAGCATCACATCATCTCCAACGCCTCCTGCACCACCAACTGCCTCGCTCCCGTAGTGAAGGCGATCGACGATACGTTCGGGATAGTGAAGGGGCTCATGAACACTATCCATTCCTATACGAACGACCAGGTAACCCTCGACTTCCCGCCCAAGAAGGGCATGTCCGCCATAACGCGCGGAAGAGCCGCCGCGCTCTCCATAATTCCCACCAGCACCGGAGCGGCCAAGGCCATTTCCGAGGTCATTCCGCATCTCAAGGGAAAACTGAACGGATTTGCCCTCCGCGTGCCGACGCCGAACGTATCGGTTGTCGACCTCACTGCGGAACTCAAAAAACCCGCGACCAAGGAAGAAATCAACGAGGCGGTCAAAAAGTACGCGGAAGGCCCGCTCAAGGGTATCCTCGCGTATGAGCCGGACGACCTCGTGTCGATGGATTTCCTCGGCGACTTCCATTCTTCCATATTTGCCCCGAAACACACAACGGTCATTGATAATATAGTAAAAATCCTCTCTTGGTACGACAATGAATGGGGTTACAGCACTCGAGTCGCGGACCTGGCGGATCTCATCATAAAGAAGGGGCTGTAGGAATTGAGACTCAAAACATTTCAGGCTGGGGATGTCGCCGGCAAAAAGGTGCTCGTCAGGGTCGATTTCAACGTCCCGCTTACGCCGGACGGCAAAGTGTCGGACGCTACCCGCATAAAGGCACATGTCCCGCTGATCGGGGAATTGTCGAAGGCTGGAGCCAAGGTGGGGCTTTGTTCTCATTTGGGCAGACCCAAGGGCCAGGTGAACCCCAAATACTCATTGAAGCCGGTTGCCGAAGAATTGGAGAGCACGATCGGCAAAAAAATCGTTTTCGTCTCCGATTGCGTGGGCGCCGCCGTGTCTTCCGCGATCGAAGCCCTCGCGCCTGGCGGAGTGGCGGTGCTCGAAAATCTGCGTTTTTACGCCGAGGAAGAGAAAAATGACGCCGCATTCGCCAAAAAACTGGCCGCCCCCTTCGAAGTCTTCATCATGGACGCGTTCAGCGCCGCGCACAGGGCGCACGCGTCGACGCGCGCGGTGGTTGATTGCCTGCCGTCGTTCGCCGGACCTCTCCTCATCAGAGAGATAGATGTGTTGAGCGAGACGCGCGACAATCCGAAACATCCTTTCGTCCTCATTCTCGGAGGCGCTAAGGTGTCGGACAAGATAGACGTCATAGAAAATCTCATGTCTAAAGCGGACGCTATCATAATAGGCGGGGGCATGTCCTTCACGTTCCTCAAATCCCAAGGATACGAGATAGGGCACTCGCTCTGCGAGGCCGAAAAATTGGACTTTGCGCGCGCGATGTCCGAAAAGGCGAAGAAAAAGAACGTCTCCATACTGCTGCCGGTCGATGTGGTGGTCGCCTCGGAAGTTTCCGCCGAAGCCGCTTCGAAAACGGTCGCCGTGAACGCGATCCCATCCGATCTCATGGGCCTCGATATCGGCCCCGCCACAAGGAAGCTTTTCAGCGAAGCCCTCGAATCCGCCAAAACCGTTCTGTGGAATGGCCCGATGGGCGTCTTCGAGATGACGCCTTTCGCAAACGGCACCAGGGCGATCGCCGAGCAACTGGCCAAGATCACCAAAAATGGTGCCGCGACGGTTGTCGGCGGTGGGGATTCCGCCGCCGCGATAGCACAGTTCGGCCTTGAGAATGAAGTGTCCCACGTCTCCACTGGCGGCGGCGCTTCCCTCGAATTTTTTGAGGGAAAGACGCTTCCCGGCGTGGAGCCTTACATAATATAAGAGGAATACGTCATGCGCAGAAAGATGATAGCCGGTAACTGGAAGATGAACAACAATCAGGCAGCATCGAGGGATTTCGTGGAAAAACTCGAATCCTGGTTCGCGAATGAACCGACCGGCACAAAAGCCGCCTCGGTTGCGGCTTCCGGCAAGATCGAGGTTGTGATCGCCCCGCCCTTTACTTCCATCGAGGCCGTCCGCGCGGCCAAAAAGAGCGGCATCATCCAGATAGCCGCACAGAACGTCCACCACGAATCAAAGGGCGCTTTCACCGGCGAGGTGTCACTTCCCATGCTGGAGGAGGCCGGATGCAAGTACGCGATAATAGGCCACAGCGAGCGCAGACATGTGTTTCACGAGCCGGACGAGGCGCTCGAAAAGAAACTTATAGCCACGCTCGAATCCAATGTGCTTCCGATATTCTGCGTCGGAGAGCTGTTGGAGGAACGCACTGCCGGGAACGCCGAAAAAGTCCTGGCAAGGCAGCTCGAATCCGCGTGGACGTCGCTGACAAGCGACATCGTGGGCGAGATGCTGGTCGTCGCCTACGAGCCGGTGTGGGCGATAGGAACAGGACAGACCGCCTCCAACGGCGACGCCGAAAGAGCATGCGATTTTATCCGCACCCTCGCATACGAAAAATTCGGCATAGCCGCAAGCGAGTCGCTTCGGATACTCTACGGCGGTTCCGTGAAACCGGACAACAGCGCGTCGTTGCTTTCGCAAAGTGACATAGACGGCCTGCTGATAGGCGGAGCTTCTTTAGAAGTGGAATCGTTCGAGAAAATCATCGAGACGTCCGTTTAAAAAAACGAGAGTGTTGCTTTTCTAATGATTTTCAGATATAAAGTCATTAGTTAAACAGCACTCTTTGTCTTTTATCCAGTGTTCCGTAAAACTCCGTCCTTCAGGGCGGAGATATAAGGAACATCCACCAAAGGCGGATATCTTTTGGCTTAGTTTTCCGGCCTTTGCTGTTGTTTGATATACTGGCGAATGTTTTCAATCGGAACTCCACCGCAACTTCCAGCAAAATAACTTGGAGACCAAAGATGACCGCCCCATAGGACATTTTCAACTTCTGAAAACTTTTTCTTTCGGATAAGTCGGCTTGATACTCCCTTTAAGCTATTTACAAGGCTTGAAATAGCTACCTTGGGCGGATAACTCACAAGAAGACGCACGGTACAGTACAGTGGGGTCAAATTTGAGCTTGGATAAAACAGAATTGATCAGATTAAGAGAAGATTTTTTCAAGGTAGAAAAATAACTGCCGATTGCAGCAAACGCTTCCAAGCCTCGCCATGAGCGAAAGCAACCGGACACTTTTTGTTTTGTCTTGCACATGCGTAGGTCGCGCTCAGCTTGGTTGTTTGTAAATGGAGCTTCATAGTTGTTCATGAAGAGCATATACGCTGTGTTGTAGTCGTGTAAGCACTTCAGCATACAGCATAATTCGTTCTTGCCGAACGAGTTGGCGTTCATTGTCTCCAAAATTTCATAACCACGTTCCAACAGCGCGTTATATTGGGCGGAATATGAATGCAGAGCTGAAGCATCGCATTCGGAGACGCCACGCCCTACTTAGTTGACGACCATAGTCTGTGCTCATACTTTATAATATCGTAATGATTTTGCCTCATCTTTAATCCATTAGCATGCTCCCACTGTACTGTAACGACGCACGTGATCCCGTTTCCCATCGAATTCCACTAACGTCGATTCGAAATCCTTGCAAACAGAGGCGAAAATATCACGGAGTTCATCCAATACTGCTTTTGAAAACGCACACTTTCGATATTTGGTCACGAACACCAAATGTACATATAAATTAAAAACGCAGTGTCTGCCATGTCGAGTGTCCATTGATTTTTTCATAGGCCAAAGTATAATTGATACATAATATTCTTGTAAACTTAACCGTATGGGAGCATGTCGTTGCGCACATATGTTTTTAAACTGTACCGCTCCAAACGCAACAAACGCCTTGCGCAAAACATCAACATTGCCGGGGCAATCTATAACCATCTCATAGCCTTGCACAGGCGCTACCATCGGCGTTTTGGGCGCCGGATAAGCGCGTATCGACTCAAGAACTATATCACCAAACTCAAGAAAACGAAGCGGTTCTCTTTCTGGAACAGCTTGGGTTCTCAGGCAATTCAAGACATAGCCGAACGTATCGACCGTGC
>JAITRO010000176.1 GCA_031288335.1 Synergistaceae bacterium
GACATAGGAAAAGTGGAGAATCAGCCGTGGGCCCGCCAGAGCGAGGATGCTTTCCCTCCACTTTGCGTCGGCAGACGCATTGTGGTCATGGCTCCATGGCATAAGGGCAAGGAACCCGAGGACAGGACACCGATATACATCAATCCCGGAAGCGCCTTCGGGACTGGGTATCACGAAAGCACCCAGATAGCTTTGGAGTTGTTCGAACGATATCTGGACAGAGGCGGCGAAACAGGGAACGTCATCGACATCGGCGCCGGATCGGGCATCCTGACTATAGCGGCACTGAAATTTGGGGCCGCGTCGGCGCGTTCACGCGATATCGATCCTGTCGTGATAGACGAGGTGAAATGTAATTTAGCGCAAAACGGCATCGATCCGTCTCTCGTTACGCTCGAAACGGGAGATTTGCTTTCGGGAGTGAAAGGCTCTTACGGCGTGATTTTCGCGAACATTCTGCTCGATCCGCTACTCGAAATGCTCCCTTCGGTGCGCGGCATCCTAGCCCCGGGCGGAACCGTCATCTTTTCCGGCATGACTATGAGGGAGAAAGAATCTTTTATGGCCGCGTTCGAAGAGGCAGGCCTCGTGATGTCCGATGAACTGATCAAAGAGGAGTGGTGGGGTGTCTCTGCCCAGAGTCCGGCTTGACCGCTGTACGCGTGAGGATGGCGGCATCTGGAGGCTTGACGCGCCGCAGGTTCGTCATCTCGTAAAAAGCCTTCGTTCCTATGACGGCGCCTCGGTCGAAGGGCTTTTGGAGGAGGGCGGCGGCGGCAAACTGCTCATGAGGCTCGAATCGAAAGACGGCGCTTATTATCTTCGCGAAGCCGGCGAAGTGGCGCGGACTCCGGATAAACTCGAAATAACGCTCCTGATCGCGCTTCTCAAGGCGCATCAGTTCGACGAAGTGCTCCGCGCGGCGTCGGAACTGGGAATCAAGGAAATTTTACCCGTGGAGTGTGAACGTTCCGTGCCCAGGATGGGGGCGAACGCTTCTCAAAAAACGCTCCGCTGGCGGAAGATACTGGACGAGGGCTCTTTGGTCGCCGGTTCCGTATGCCCTACGAAGATAAATCCGGTCGTGACGTTCGGCGGGATATCATGGGACCGCCTTCCGGAAAACCGGACAGCCGCCGTCATATCACCCGCTTCCCGCCCCATCTCGGAGATCGCGCCGCGCGAAGGACAGGTCGTATACGCGGTCGGCCCTGAGGGCGATTGGAGCGGGCATGAGACATCGGTTCTGCTGAGCCGAAACTTCATCCCGGTCACGCTGGGGGAAAGGATTCTGAGGGCTTCCACCGCCGCTATAGCGGGCTGCGCCTGGTTTCGTATGGGAGGATGTTAGTTAAAAATTATAGGATAAAAACCTTGGGGCTCTGCCCCAAACCCCGCAAGGGGACTCGTCCCCTTGACCCCTTTTATAAATTTTTCTTTCACCTTTCGGGTGAAAGAAAAATTTATAAAGATGGAGGTACGGAGGATTCGTCCCCCGGCGGGTTCGGGCAGAGCCCGAGGTTTTTATCTTATGCTTTAAAGCCGATAATATAAATATGGATTCTTATCTGACCGGCAAAACGTTTTCGGTGACGACCCTGGGATGCAGGGTGAACCATTACGAAGCCGAGGCGGCGGCTTCCATGTTGGAAGCGCGCGGCGCTGTTTTTACGCGCGAGGGCGAAGGAGCGTCGCCCGACATCGTCCTCATAGTCACCTGTTCGGTGACATCGGCGGCCGATGCTAAGACACGCAAGATAATCCGCAGGGCAAGACGGCTTCATCCCGATTCCGCGATAGTGGCATGCGGTTGCTGGGCCCAGGCCGCTTCGTCCGGCGGCGTCATTTCGTCCGGAGCGGATATTATTATTGGCAATCGGCTGAAAAGGCATATAGCGGACGAGCTGGAAAACTGGTACGCGTCCGCCGGGGAAGATGGCGTGCGCGCCGTCGTGGAAAGAAGAACCGATGTGACGAAGTCCCGCGATTGGGATTCTCTTTCGCTCGACCGGACGCGCATCCTCACCAGGGCTTTTATCAAGATTCAGGACGGCTGCGATAGGAGATGCAGCTACTGCGCCGTGCCGTTCCTGCGCGGCGGCGCTGTCTCGCGCGACGCGCGCGAGGTGCTGGACGAGATCGGGCGCGTCGTCGCGAACGGCGCGAAAGAGGTAATATTGACGGGGGTACAGCTCGGAGGTTATCAGTCTGGCGAAGTGTCTCTCGCCCGTCTTGTGGGCGAAATTTCGTGTGTCGGCGGATTGCGCCGCCTGAGAATGGGCTCTCTGGAACCGTTCGCGGTGACCGGCGACCTCCTGCGAGCCTGCCGCGGCTCCGAAATTTTCTGCCCCCATTTGCACATCCCTATTCAGAGCGGCGACGATGAAACGCTTCGCGCGATGCGGCGCGGTTACGGCGTGTCCGATTTCGAACGCGTCGTCGAATTGGCGAGAGCCTGCCTCGGCGACGACGCTCACATATCTACGGATTTGATAGTCGGTTTCCCCGGAGAAACCGAGAAAATGTTCGAAAACAGCCTGAAGGCTGTCGAGCGGCTTAGGTTCGGCAAAGTCCACGTTTTCCCTTACTCCCCGAGAGCCGGAACGGCCTCGTCCCAGCTGGAAAACCTGCCCGCAGGGACGGTGAAAAAGCGGACGGCACGCGCGCTGGATTTGTCGGACCATCTCGCGGCGGAATACGCCTCGCGGTTCGTCGCAAGGAATTGCGGGGTGCTCGCCGAAAACGTGGACGGCGACGTGGCGTCGGGCTGGAGCGAGCATTATCTCAGGATGTATTTCAGAGTTTCCGGCGTCGAAAAATGCGTTATAGGAAACGTAATTACCGTGAAGCCCAAAATTTCAATTGGTAGTATACTTTTGGGCGAAGAGATACAAGCGGGAGAAATTGCCATGTACAAGGACGAAGGGGCATCCGGCTGATGGACGAGTATATCATAGGGATTGATCTGGGCACGAGATATGCCGAAGCGGCTGTAGACATCCCCGGACGCGGCGTGCAGATAATCCCGAACCGATGGGGCGAAAACCGCACTCCCTCTCTGGTAGGATTCACAAAGGACGGGCTCGTGGCCGGAGAGGACGCCGCCCGCGTCATGCTGACCGAACCGGAAATGGTGTGGTGGGACATGAAACGCCACCTCGGTTCCGACTGGACTGCGCGCGTCGCCGGTCGTTCCTACAGCCCGGAAGAAATGCTCCTGCCGCTTTTATCGCTCCTGAGGGAGGACGCCGAGGCTTTCCTCAAGACGTTCGTTTCCTCCTGTGTCTTGGCCGCGCCGGCCCATTTCAGTTTCCCTGAGCGGGGGGCGTTGGCACGGGCGGCGCGCAATGCCGGTTTCAACCACGTCCGCATAGTGAACGAACCCACGGCCGCCGCCCTGTCGACCGGTATCAGCGGGCGTTTCCTCGTGATGGACTTCGGTGCCGGCACTCTGGATATGTCGCTCGTCGAGGGGGACGGGGGAGTGTTTCAGGTGCTTGACAGCCAGGGACGCCGGGATATAGGCGGGCTCGATATCGACAGGTTGCTGGCGGAGCGGCTGTGTCGGAACGCGGGCGTGCCCATGTCGCGGTCCGGCGACCCGAGAGCGTCCCTGATGATGCGGGAGGCGGAAAACGTCAAGATAGCCCTGTCGAGCGCCAAACGGGTCACGTGGCAGGTTCCGGCCGGGCTTGCGAACGACGGACGATCGGTGGACATCGACCGCGTCGAGTTCGAGTCCCTGATATGTCACATAATGGAAGAGATACTGAACATGGTGTGGAAGATGTGGCGCAAATACGAGCCGGAGAGGCTTCTCACTGTCGGAGGAAGCAGTCGTATACCGTTATTGCGGCAAATGCTGGCCGAACGCGTGCGCGAACCCGACAGCGCCTTGGGTTCCGGGCCGGAAGACGCTGTTGTCGCCGGCAGCGCGCTTTACGCTTATCAGGGCAGGGAAAGGCTGCTGATAGACGTCCTGAGCAAGAGTCTCGGGATAATGAACGCCGACTGGGAGGTCGTCCCCCTGCTCCGAAAGGGCGTTCCTCTGCCCGCGCAGGCGCGGCAGGTGTTCACCGCCGGCGGCAGCGGCTCGATAGAGGTCACTGTCGTGCAGGGCGAGCGGAAGGTCCGCGGTGCGGGCAGAGTGCTCCAGACACTCACGATAGATAACGTGTCGGACGGGGAAACTATCGAGGTCGACTTCAAGATCGACGGTGGCGGACTCCTTCACGTGGAAGTAAAACGCAGGGCAAACACCAGCCGGAGAACGATATCGCTCGATCTTGAAGACGCGGATGAGATATCGTGCGATCTCGCCTCGGAGATAAGGATCAGGGAGGACAGGATATCGAAACTCTCCATTGGCTATCCTGACGATTATCAGGCGAGGCTGCTGGATATCGCCAAAGACGCCCGTTCGCTGAAAAACGACGATATTTCGCTTCAATGGCAGGCGCTCGAGGTGCTCGACAGGATGATCGCGCAGCTGGAACGGATGACGGCGGGATGATGCGCGACGCGGGGTTCGAGACCCTCGGGCTTCCCTCCGACGCCACGTGGGACGATGTAAAACGCGCTTTCAGGCGGCTCGCCCGCACTTATCACCCGGACATAGCGGGGCCGTCGGGAGCGCGGAAGTTCGCCGAGATCACCGAGGCTTATATGACGCTCAAGGAGACGGCGTCTCCCGGTTTGGGCAAAATTCCGACGCATCGCGCGCCGAACGTCAACGCCGATCGAAAAACCGGAAAGCGCGAGTCGATATTCAAGAGGTTTTGGCGTAGGTTTTTCTCGCGCAAGCGCAAACACAAGGCGAAGGAAGAACATTCAAAGAGCGGCGGCTTTCCGCCCGCGGCGGCGCATCTTATAGGCGGCGTCATTACGCGCGCCGAATCGGAGATGTACGGCGTTCTCTCCCGTAGGGAGGAATTCGCGTCGAGGGTGAAGTCCGACGCCATTATCCGGCGTCTGAAGAGCCGTCGTCCCGCTGTCACACTTCTCGCGCTCAGGCGGTTGTCGAAGCTGGATGTGAACGACGACATAGCAGCGGCGGTCATGGAGCATTTCAGGAGGAACATGCCGTGCGGAGAGGTATTGGAGGTAATACTCGACGTCTTCTCGAACTCGCCGAGGCGCGACGACATAGTGCGCGCGCTCCTGCTTCACGCGCAAAAATTTCCCGAACAGGAAGCCGTGATGTTCATGGGACGCCTGAAACGCTGGGGGGCGAAGCCCGAATTCATGAAGCCTTTCCTATCGCATAAATCTTCGGCCGTGATAGCGGGAGCGCTCTCGGGCTGGCCGGGTTCATTTTCCGGCGAGAAATCGGAACTCGCCGTTTTGCTCAACAGGGACGACGAAGCGATATTGATCCCGCTGCTTCGCCTTTTGAAGAAGGAACCTCTGCCGCGCCGGCTCGGAGGACGCCTCATGAGCCTCATGAAGGAACATCCTTCCGCGGCGGTGCGAGTATGGGCCTCCGCTATTGTGCGCGACCAAAAACTGAGTTAGAATATAAAATGATGGCGCCTTGCTTTAGGGACACCGTATTTTATTGCACAGAGGCGTAAGTGTTGGAAACGTAAGGTTTGGTCCCCGAACGTTTTCTAAATTGCGCGACAGGTACGGTACATAGGGAGGGGGGACAAAGGATGACCAGCGTTACTCGGCGCGAGAACGAATCCATAGAGGACGCGTTGAAACGTTTCAAGCGAGAGCTTCGTAAGGTTGGGGTGCTCAGGGAAGCCAAGAAGCACGAGCATTACGAGAAACCCAGTGAGATAAAGAAGCGCAAGAAGGCGGCTTCCGTAAGGAACAAGCACAGGAGGCCCGAATA
>JAITRO010000214.1 GCA_031288335.1 Synergistaceae bacterium
GGGCAGTTGTAGACGCAGAGCCCGCAGCCTATGCAATCTTCCGGAGCGATCTGAACCGTGTATTTCATTCCGGCGAAGTTTTTCCAGTTCGCGTCCTTCGATTTAAGCGCGGCGGGGGCGTCCTTCAGCAGAGCGCTGTCGTAGACCTTGGCCCTGATTGCGGCGTGCGGACATACCAGGGTGCATTTGCCGCACTGGATACATACGTCGGGGTCCCACACCGGGATGTCGATGGCGACGTTGCGCTTCTCGTACCGCGACGTCGCGGTGAGATACGAACCGTCTTCCGGCATCGCGGAAACCGGCAGGGAGTCTCCCTCGTTTATCATCATCGGTGCGAGCACCTGTTTCACGAACTCCGGCGATTCATCGGTTACGGCCGGCCTCACATCGAACTGAGCCGTCACCTTCTCAGGCGTCTTGACCTCGAACAGGTTCGCGACCGTTGAGTCGACCGCGTCGATGTTCTTGCGGACTATTTCGTCGCCCTTCCTGCCATACGTCTTTTTTATCGATTTCTTTATGGCGTCGATGGCCTCGTCTTTCGGCAGCACACCGCTGATAGCGAAGAAGCAAGTCTGCATTATCGTGTTGATGCGGCCCCCCATGCCGGTATCTTTCGCGATGGTCACCGCGTCGATGATGTACAGTTTTATCTTCTTGTCGATGATCTGACGCTGCACTTTCGCGGGAATATGGCCCCACACTTCGTCCCTGCTGTAGGGGCTGTTCAGGAGGAACGTTGCCCCCGGCGCGGCGTTTTTGAGCATATCATATCTCTCCAGGAAGGAGAACTGATGGCACGCCACGAAATTCGCGTGATGTATGAAATATGAAGCGTAAATGGGGTTCGGCCCAAAACGCAGATGGCTGGTGGTGATGCCGCCCGATTTTTTGGAGTCGTATTCGAAGTAACCCTGAGCGTAGTTGTCGGTGTCCTCGCCGATGATCTTGATCGAGTTCTTGTTTGCGCCGACGGTGCCGTCCGAGCCAAGTCCATAGAAGAGACAGCGCACGCATTTGGGATCTTCCGTCGTGAAGTTCCGGTCGTAGGAGAGGCTGCTGAACGATATATCGTCTTCGATGCCGACAGTGAAACCGTTTTTGGGCCCGAGCCTGATGAGTTCGTCGTAGACGGATTTTACCATGGCCGGCGTGAAGTCCTTCGACGACAGTCCATAACGCCCGCCTATCACGGTGACTTCGGGGCGGGAGGAAAGAGCCTGGACGACGTCCATATAAAGAGGTTCTCCGGGAGCGGCCGGATCCTTGCAACGGTCGAGGACGGCGATCGAATTGACGGCGGCGGGCAGAGAATTGAGGAAAGTCCCGATATCGAACGGGCGATACAGGCGCACTATCAGAAGCCCGACGCGTTCGCCCTTGGCGACCATGTGCTCCACAGCCTCGCGCGCCACGTAAGCGCCGCTGCCCATCATCACTATCACGCATTTCGCGTCGAAGGCGCCGTAGTAGTCGAACAGATGATAACCGCGCCCCACCTGGTTGGCGAACCGGTTCATGGCGCGCTGCACCACATTTGGCATTTCCTTGAAATATGGCGTGCAAGCCTCGCGGGACTGGAAGAACGTGTCGGGATTCTGCGCCGTGCCGCGGAGTTCAGGATTGTCGGGGGAGAGTCCCCGCGCCCTGTGCTCGTAGACCAAATCACGGTCTATCAGGGCGCGCATGTCGTCGTACGAGATGGATTCCACTTTCATGACCTCGTGGCTCGTGCGGAAGCCGTCGAAGAAGTGGAGTATGGGGACGCGTCCTTCGAGAGTGGCCATCTGGGATATGAGTGCCATGTCCATCACTTCCTGCACGGACGAGGAACAGAGCATCGCCCAGCCCGTCGAACGCGCGGCCATGACGTCTGAGTGATCGCCGAATATCGAGAGCGCATGGGTGGCAAGTGTGCGCGCTGAGACGTGCATGACGGTGCTCGTCAGTTCTCCCGCGATTTTGAACATATTGGGGATCATGAGGAGCAACCCCTGGGAGGCCGTGAAGGTCGTGCTCAGCGCGCCCGTTTGCAAGGCTCCGTGATACGCGCCGGATGCGCCGGCCTCGCTCTGCATCTCCATCACGGTCGGAACCGTGCCCCAGATGTTCGGACGTCCTTCGGCGCTCCATTGGTCCGCCCATTCGCCCATGGGCGACGACGGGGTTATGGGATATATTGAAATAACCTCGTTGGTCGCATGGGCGACGTATGCGGCTGCTTCATTCCCGTCCAGTGTGACATTTGTCTTTTCTGACATTTCTTTGATTTCCTCCCCCTACATTGCCGAAGATTCCCTCCGGAACTCAATTGAACAGCGTCAGACGCGACTTGCCGATTTACGCTTCAATATTATCATAAATAGCATGCGTATATATTAATTAAATGTGTTTCGTACATATTAAATCTGTTTTAACATTCACGCGCCGCATCCACGTAATAATATTATATAATTAAATTTGTAAAATTAGGACGTGCTCGATGCGAAAATTTCTGATATGAATGGAGTAACGAATATGCTTGCAAGAAAAGTATCAATCGTGTTCACAGCCGCCATCATCTTGATTTCGCTTTCGCTTGAGTCGTTCGCGGAAGACATCCGGATAACCGCAAAACACGCGGCGCTGCCGGTATTGACCGGTTTGACGCAAGACATCGCGATCGAACTTCCGTCATCCGTGACGTCGGGCGCATATGACGTGGTAATAGAAGTCGGAACGGACTGGGGCTTTCTTTTATTTCCATCCGGCCCCGCTCGTTCGGGCAGGCTGAAAATTTCTCCGAACAAGCCGGCCGAGATAAAATACCGATGGTCCGGCGTCACGCCGGTGAACGGCCCTGTGACCGAGAGAATTGGCGTGCTGGCACCGGAGCTTGGGATATCGGGTGAAATTCAATTTTCTGTGGGCGTCAATATCAGGATAACCGACGTCAAACTGCCGGAAAAAATACAAGCTGGTGTCTTAAACAGGGTGGAAATATTCGTCGCCGACGCTTTTAATGCCGAGCTGGATTTGTCCGCCATGATGGATTCGCTCGACGTCCCCATCGAAGCGGCGATGACTTTGACGCTCGACGTCCCGGAGGATGGAGCCGTTTCCGAAAACGATCCGGTCGTGCGCGCTTTTTTCTCGAACAGCGTTCACGCGACTTCCTATCCGTCCGGCAGCCTGGTTTCCGGAAGATTATCGAGAACAGACGGAGGAAAATTTATCTGGACGAGCCCTGACGGAAAAATTTCCGGCATCACCCCGCCGTCGCCCGGAAAATATCACATCGACGCCGTTTTAAAGCCAAATACCGGCGGCCCGCCGCTCAGGCACTGGTCGTCGCCCGTGTTCACCGTATCGGAAAACATGATTCAGGCCGACAAAGACATGCCTGACCTGATGGCGTCAACGCTCAAAATAATAGCGGCGATCGATCATGATGCGGCCAAAGAAGCTTTAAGC
The DNA here is from genome assembly GCA_031288335.1 of Synergistaceae bacterium. GTDB lineage: Bacteria > Synergistota > Synergistia > Synergistales > Synergistaceae > JAIRKI01. The sequence goes on from JAITRO010000214.1 coordinate 3,457, forward strand.
GTGTCGAGGGAACTCATGGCTAAAGGCGGCGTCAAAGACGCGATCGCGGCCCTCGGCAGGCATATGCGGCGGGTTTTCGCCAATGCGCCGGGAAGCGGCCTAGGCAGGTACGCCGCCGCGCTGGGGGCTTCGGGTAAAAGTGCGGACGAGATAGTGAATTTCCTGGGATCGTTCGTCAAAGGCTACGAATACGGCGTCCTCATTTTTACGAGGAACGGAGCGGCCGAATGGAACTTGAAGCGAGCTTCCGGCTCCCAAACGCCTCTCACCGGAAACGAAATTTTTGAAGGAAACGCGATAGCGGCCGCACCTTTCGCGATAGGCCACGATGTGACCTTGAGCCTTAAAGGCTCGGATACGGAGGATGTCTCCCTCTGGAAATTAATTCCTCAAGGCGTCAACGCGAAAAAATATCCGCGCGGGAAATGGATAAAGGAGATCAGGGTATACACAACCGGCGTCACTCCCAAAAACGCCGTGAAACAGTGATACTGACGCTGAAATTTTGTTTTGGATATGGATTTCGTAGGGGCGGATATCATTCACCCGCCCATTGTCCGTGACATAAACGAGCGGATAGTATCCGCCCCTACTGTACTGTAACGAGGCATCCACTCTTAGAGGAGAAGATGTAAGACCGGCTCCGGCCGGCAATCTTTGTTGATCCTAGACTCCCAGGACTTTAGTCGTGGGAGTCTAGCAAATCACCACCAATGATACGGCGTCTGGGAGCACTGTAATCGGGGCTTCGTGCAATCCACGAGCCGATAGAATTTCGTCGGCTTGCGCGAGGGCTAGAACGGATTTCGGGCACGTCGCGACGCAGGTGCCGCATCCCACGCATTTGTCTGGGTCGACGACGGCGAGTCCGTCAACTATGCTCAGCGCGCCGAAAACGCAGACGCCCACGCAGGTGCCGAATCCCATGCAGCCGAAGGGGCAGGCATTGGGCGAGCTTCCTGGCAGGATCGCGGCCGATTTGCAGTC
>JAITRO010000227.1 GCA_031288335.1 Synergistaceae bacterium
TTTCCATCGGCGAGCGTTCAATTGAGGAATCACGCTGGGTTCGCCTGTCTGATGCCGTTTCGCGGCGACGCGCGGCACGCAAAAGAAACGGCCATTTCAGTGGAAGAGGGCGCCGATTGGGGTAGGGCCTTTGATATCGACGTCATTACCGCGGAAGGGGCGCTGTCGGGAAACGATTTCGGCAGGGCACGGAGAAAATGTTTCCTTTGCGGGGAGAGCGCCAAAGTATGCGCGCGTGCCGGGACGCACGATATGGGGAAACTCAGGGAGGAGGCGCTTCGTCTTCTCGCTCTCGCGCGTTTGCGGCCATAACGTCCTTGAGGTAGCTTTTCCAGACGGCGATCGCGGCGTATGAAAAAGCGGCGCCGCCGCACAGCCCCAGCAACACGTACATCGGACGCCCGCTGCCGACGAGATAGCCGCTCATTCCCGCGATTGCCTGGCCCAAGCAGGCCATCACCATCATCGAACAGATTAGAGTGATTATTCTTTTCAGTATGATCTTATGTTCAATGTTCATTTTAAAATTATAATAGAACGCCAGGTCAAAAGCACGCCTTTTTGCGTGAGAATTTCTGATGATGGTTGCAAGTCAATAAAGAGGAGATGTTTAGTATGCCCAGCACCGAAAATATTCCTTCATTCGATTTGAAGCGCAATTACGCGCGAGTGGAGAATGAAGTAAAGGAAGCGCTCGACAGGGTGCTGTCGTCCACGCAGTTCATACTGGGGCCCGAGGTGGCGGCGTTCGAGAACGAAGCCGCCGGTTACATCGAGGCGCACCGCGCCGTGTCGGCCGCTTCCGGTACTGACGCGCTGCTGCTCGCCCTCATGGCGCTCGACGTAAAGCCGGGCGACGAGGTGATCACCACGCCATTCAGCTTCTTCGCGACGGCGAGTTGCATTTCGCGGCTCGGCGCTAAAATCGTGTTCGCGGACGTCGAACCGGACTCGTACAATATTTCTATGGATCGCGTGCGCGAGGCCTCGACCGAACGCACCAAGGCCTTCATACCGGTGCACCTGTTCGGGCAGATGTGTTCGCTCGAGGACATAACGGAATTTATGACATCGAAGAACATAGCCGTCGTGGAGGATTGCGCGCAGGCGTTCGGCGCCCACAGGGCGCGCGGCGGCGCGATTGCGCGCGCGGGCGTCTGGGGAGAGCTGGGCTGTTTCTCGTTCTTTCCGACGAAAAACCTTGGTGCGTTCGGCGACGCCGGCATGGTATCCTGCGCGGCGGACGCTTTGGCCGACAGGGTAGCGAAACTCCGCGTGCACGGTTCCTCATCGAGCTACCTTCACGACGAGATTGGCATCAACAGCAGGATGGACGCCATACAGGCCGCCATTCTCCGCGTCCGGCTGCGGCATGTGGAGACGTGGACAGAGGAACGCCGCGACGCGGCCCGCCGTTACAATCTGCTCTTCGCGGAGCATAATCTGTACGAACACGTCACGCCGCCCGCCGTGACGGAGGGCAACAGGCACACGTACCATCAATATGTCGTAAAGGCCAAACGCCGCGACGAACTGAATGCGTTCATGGCCGAACGCGGAATAACGACGCGCGTCTATTACCCGCTGGCGCTTCACCTCCAGCCGTGTTTCGCTTACCTCGGCTACGGAAAGGGCGACTTCCCGGCGGCGGAAAAACTCACGGAGGAAGTCCTGGCCCTGCCGATGTTCCCTGAACTCACCATGCCGGAACAAGAACGCGTAGTCAGCACCATAGCGGAATTCTATCGCTCTTGAAAATAGACAAAATCTAGAGGCTCTGCCCCGAACCCTTTTATAAAATATGAATAGGGTGCAGGAAGCAAGCTCCCTGCCGGGGTTTGGGGCAGAGCCCCAAGGTCTCGATCCCATAATTCAGGATATATTGACCAATATTGTCTTTCATTGATATAATTTATCAAGATAAAAAGGGAGGTTGAGCGATGTTCGATTCGCAATACATGATAATGGTACTGCCGGCTTTGTTGTTATCGTTTTACGCACAGATGAAAGTGAAGACCACGTTCGCGAAGTTCAGTTCAGTCCATACCAGCGGGGGGCATGACGCGGCCTCCGTGTGCAGGAAGCTGCTCGACGGGTTTGGCCTGACCAGTATAAGGATAGAACGCATTTCCGGCAATCTCACGGATCATTACGATCCCAAGGGCAAGGTGCTTCGTCTCTCCGACTCAGTGAGAGGCAGCGCCAGCATAGCGGCGATAGGGGTGGCAGCCCACGAGGTCGGGCACGCGGTTCAGGATCTCCAACACTACGCGCCGCTCCGCCTCCGCAACTCTCTCGTTCCGGCGGCCAACATCGGCTCGAATATGGGGATATTGCTTTTTTTGATAGGTATTCCAATGGGATTGGGCTTTCTTGTGACGATCGGCATAGTGCTCTTTTCGTGCGCGGTGCTGTTTCAGCTCGTTACGCTTCCGGTGGAGTTCGATGCTTCCCGCAGGGCTCTCGCGATGGTGAGAGATGCCGGGATCATGTCCGAGAGCGAGTTGCGAGGAGCCAAAAGCGTCTTGGACGCCGCGGCTCTGACTTACGTGGCGGCGACGTTGATGGCGGTGATGCAATTACTTTATCTATTGTCGCGTTCGCGGGACAGAAGGCGTTAGAGGTTTTGGCCGCGATGGGGCGATCGGTCGTTCGTTTTGGACAGCATGCGCCGAGCCGTCCTGTTTTGTGAGATGCGAACATGAGGGGAATCGACGGTGCTCTCTCGGTAATGAATGACGTGGAACGGGGCATGTTCGCCTCGGAATCAATGAGACGCACGCTTCGCGATATCGAACCGGCCGAGAGGAAACTCGCGGCGTCGCTCGTTTATGTGACGCTGCGCCGAATGGGTTTGTGGAAACATCTTCTCGCTAAATTCTGCAGGCATCCTGCCGCCTCTTTGAGCCGCGAAACTGTAACGTGCCTCATCGTGGGAATAGCCGGAGTTCTGGAACTGGAACACTTCAAGCCCGGTGTTCTGGTGAACGCGCTGGTGCAGCGCGTGAAAACCGCCGCACGCGAAGATTCGAGGGAAGCTCCTCTCGTCAACGCCGTGCTCCATACGATCATGGAAGAAGCCCCTGCGTATATCGAAAATATCAAGGCCTCGCAAGCTTTGAGAGATCAGGCGCTGGCGTTCGGCGTGCCCGGTTGGGTCGCGGCAGATTGGGGAAAGGAATTCGGCGTAAAAGAAGCTAGGCGGCTCATCCAATTGTCGACGTCCCGGACGTGGATGTCGCTCCGGGCCTCCAGCCCGGATGACAGGGACGCGTTGATATCGGAGTGCGCCGCGTTTTCAGCGGCGAAATCGGACATGACGGAGTGCGGGATAAGGCTGAAGGCAAACCCCTATCCGCCGGACGTGCCCGGTTACGCAGAGGGCCGCCTCACCCCGCAGACCGAATCATCGATGGCCGCCGTGGAAACGCTGCTCTCCATCCGGCACGGCAGCCGCCTGCTAGATATGTGCATGGGGCGTGGAGTGAAGGCCGGACACATCCTGACGCGCTGTCCGGAAGCGGAACTTGAGGGCTGGGATCTGTCGCCGGCGAGGATCAGGGCTGCCGAACGCGAGTTCGCGCGGCTCGGCGTGAAAAGCCGTTACCGTACGGTATGCGGCGACGCTGGAAGCATCGAGCCCGAGACGCGGCCCGATGCCATAATCCTGGACGCCCCATGTTCGGGCAGCGGCACGTGGGGCAGACATCCAGACGGTAAATGGAGGGCGACGCCCGCCGGGGTCGAGAAACTGACGCGGCTTCAGAAAAAATTGCTTGCGAAAGGATGCGAAATTTTACGCTCCGGTGGTATTATAATGTATTGCACGTGCAGTGTTTTTCGCGAAGAAAACGAGGATGTGGCGGGTTCCGTTATGGCTTCCAGGAATGACATGGTTGAATTGCCGATAAAGACAGGCATTGCGTCGTCAAGGAGGGGCAAACCTTACGGAACGGTGATTTGGCCTGAAACGCCGTGGCTGGATGGTTTCTACATTGTCGTATTCAAGAAAAAAGGCCGTACGGAGTTTTAGGAGGAATAGGCTGTGAACAGGCTTTTCAGTTGGGGTATTTTCATTGCCGTGTTGGTGTTGGCTGGCTCCAGTTTTATAGCAATAAAGATGGTTTTCGGTCCCAATGACGAGACTATAACGCCTTCGCTCATCGGTGCGTCAGCCGTGGAGGCAACCAATATGCTCCAGATGTCGGGGCTGTCGGCCCGCATAGATCAGGTCGACTCCAACTACGCGGAGGGAACCGTGATAGCGCAGAGCATCGCTCCGGGAGAGAAGACGACGAAGGGCAAAATTGTGACCCTCAAAGTCAGCCGGGGCGGCGCCCTCGTGAAAATTCCGGACGTGAGAAGCAAAGAATTTCCAGAGGCCGCCCGGGAACTCGAAAACGCCGGACTCAAGGTGGGAACGGTCGTGAGGGTGTCTGACCAGCTCAAACAGCCCAATACTGTGATAGCCCAGAATCCGGCGGCGCCGGCCATGGTTATGAACAACAGGATGGTCGAACTTCTCGTGAGCGAGGGGGGAGCTGGAAGGGCCGATACCGTGCAAGTGCCTGATCTGAGGGGACAGACCGAGCAAAACGCGAGAGAAGCTCTGGAGCAGAATGATCTCGTCGTCGGCAAGATACTATCGATAGCAACGACCAGAGTCCCCGAGGGCGCGGTCGAACATACGGAACCGAGGGCGGGCGCGCGGGTTCCCACCGGAAGAGCGATCAACCTGTATATAGCGAAAGTCCCGGGACCGACCTCCGAGGCACAGACTACGCAGCCGCAATCGCAGCCGGCAAATGACGTTTCACGGACGCTCGACATTCCTTCTTCGGCAGCCTCGAATACCGGCGAAGACTCCACGGGAATGGCCCAGGCGATGCCTGAATGGAATCCGAACCAGCCCGTACAGCTCTCGCAATCCGGTTCTCGGCCTCAGATACAGACTGCGGCGCAAACAGCCGCGGCACAGGCAAGGCAAGTATCGCGGCAGACGATTTCCTCGACGCCGGCCGCGGTTTCATCGGGCAAACTGGCCAAAATCAGGTACCAGGTGCCGCCGCTCGCACGGGTGCTCAGCCTGAACATCGTCATGGCCGACCAGACGGGAACTAGGGTGCTGAGAGAGCAGCAGGTCAACGGCGGCGAATATGTCTCGCTGGACGCGCCTTATTCAGGAAATGCGCTCGTCACTGTAAGATTAGGCGAACAGCAGGTGTGGCAGGAGAAATATAATTGAACGGCATGCTCGGACTCAAAGGCAATAAGGCTTGCATTCTGGCGCCGTCCATTTTGAGCGCGGATCCTCTGGCCGTCGGGGACTCGATAAGGTCTCTCGGCGGGGAGGGTGATTGGATACATGTCGACGTCGCGGACGGGCATTTTGTCCCGAACCTCACTTTCGGTCCGATGATGGTATCGACGCTGCGGCGCGCTTTCCCGGACGCTTTTATCGACGTCCATCTCATGGTGACGCCGGCGGAGGACTTCATAGGGATGTTCACGAATGCCGGGCCCAATATAATCACGGTGCAGGTGGAGGCTGCGCGTCACATTCACAGGACGCTTCAAGCGATCCGGGACGCCGGGATAATCCCCGGCGTCGGCATCAATCCCGGCACTCCGGTCTGCATGTTGGAACCGGTGTTTCACTTGGCGGGGCTGGTGTTGGTGATGACAGTCAATCCGGGTTTTGGCGGTCAGAAATTCCTTCCCGAAGTCCTGCCGAAGATAAAATGCCTCGTCCGCAAACGTGCTGTACAATCGCTCGATTTTCTGATAGAGTGCGATGGAGGAGTAAATTCCGGGACAGCCGGCGTTCTCGTCAAGGCAGGATGCGACGTTCTGGTGGCCGGTTCCGCCGTATACGACAGCGACGATCCGGCGCGGGCGGCACGCGAAATCAGGCAAAACGCCGAGTTGGAATGGAGAGTATAAACGATGCGTCAGGACCAGACGGAATCTCAAGAGGACGGCACCGAACTCAGGAGACTTGGCGCTCAACTCAAAGCATTAAGAGAAGCGCAGGGATTGTCGTATGATGATGTGACCTCCGCCACTCACATGAGATGTCATGTGGTGAAATCCATCGAGGATGGGACAATAGGGAATTCGATGGCGCTCATTTATTTGCGCGGCTTTATAAAGACTTACTGTACGTATCTAATGGCCTCAGATCTTTGGCAAAAATACAGTATGGGTATGGGCGTATCCGTCTTATCCATCCCGGACGATTCGGAAGATGCCGGTATGGATGGAATCAAAACGCCTATCGAGATAAAACACCCTACGGCAATATTCAGGAGATCGTCGATCATATGGGTATATATTATTTTGGTAGCCGCCGTCGCGGGTGCGGCTTATCTGTTGTGGAGGCAGTACCAGGAACCTCCGAGAATACTCGAACCTTTCCCGATAGGAGAACAGCATCACGCTTCGAGCCTCGACGCCGTTCAGTCAGGCGATACGCTCGCGGTATTGGTATCGGGCGATAATGTATCGAAAGACGCGAGTTCCTCCGACATATTGTCCATTCCAGCTCCCCGAAGCACGGACAGCGCGTCCTCCGCGGATGCCAGAGTCATCGCCTCGGGAGACCTGTCGTGGATGGATGAGACGTCGGTTTCCGCGCGGCCCGTCGTCGAGATACCGCAGGCTGCCGACAAAACTCTTTTGATAGAGATAACGGGGTCGAACAACAGGCTTGTGGTCGAACGAGGCGGCAAGGTTCTCACGAGAAGAACTCTTGGCATAGGCAGCAGGCGGTCTTATATGGTCTCCTCAGATACAAAGGTCACGTTGAGCGCGGGAAACAAGGCGCGGGTTGTCTGGCTCGGCAGGCGTTATGACAGCGTTGGTTCCGATAACTCGTCGATAGTCCTGACGTTTCACCCCAACGGCACTGTAACTGTGGAAAAAGGCAAATCGCCGCATTTTGCCAGGCCCGGAAATAACTAATTCATGGGGGAGCCCGCAAATAAACGAATTTTCTGCCTGAGCTTGGGTTGCTCCAAAAATGCGGTTGATTCGGAACGCATCGTCGCGAATTTAAACGACGCCGGTTTTTTGATGGTTTCCGAAGCGGCGTCCGCGGATATAGTGATAGTGAATACGTGCGGTTTCATCCGTTCGGCGGTGGAAGAAAATATTGCCGCCATACTGGACATAATCGAGTTAAAAAACAGGAGAAACCTCGAAAAAGTCGGGGTGATAGGGTGTCTTGTCGCGCGATACGGCGAAGAATTGAAACGCGAATTGCCGGAAGTGGATTTCTGGGCCGGCTGCGAGGACATAACCTCCATCCTGAAATCTCTTGGCGCGATCTCTGGGATATCGAGCCGAAGAAGCCTCGCGCCGGGACGCTCGCCATATGTCAGATATCTCAAGATATCTGAAGGTTGTAATATGGCCTGTTCTTTCTGCGCCATACCCTCGATCAAGGGTCCTTTGCTCAGCCGCCCAATAGCGGATCTGACGCACGAGGCCGAGGTCCTCGCGGAGGCTGGAGCCGCCGAGATATGCCTCGTGGCGCAGGATTTGTCGTCTTACGGCACAGACAAGGGCGCGCGCTTGCTGATACCTCTTCTCGACGCGCTCGAATCGTCGCTTCCGTCCGATATATGGATAAGGTTGCTGTATCTTCAGCCCTCGGGCGTCGACAGGGCGCTCCTGGAGAGAGTGGCCGGGGGACGGCAGGTCTTGCCGTATCTCGACATGCCCGTGCAGCACGCGTCGCCGCGTATTTTGGGGCTGATGAACCGCGGCGGCGGGGATATCGTCTCCATATTCGAGACGGCCCGCGCGATAAGACCCGATTTCGCGCTCCGCACCACCTGCATGGTGGGCTTTCCTGGCGAGACAAGGGCGGATTTCGCGTCGCTCCTGCGTTTTGTCGATCGCGTGCGGTTCGACAGAATGGGTGCGTTCGAGTTTTCGCCGGAAGAGGGCACTGCGGCTGCGGGATTGCCGGGACAGGTATCAAAACGGACTAAAAAATCGCGCCTCGAACGCCTCATGTCGCTCCAGGCTGAAATCTCGCTTTCGAGACAAAGCGCCTTTGTCGGGCGCGAACTTGAAGTATTGGTGGATGTCACGAACGGCGACGGCTCGGCCGAGGGGCGGTCGTTCAGAGAAGCCCCCGAGGTCGACGGGGTGATAGATCTGACGTCTTCGGAAATTACTTTTCGCGTAGGAGAAAAGGTAAGGGCGACGATAACCGAGGCGTTCGAACACGATTTATCGGCTCGCGTCGATGCGAAAACGGCGGTTCCGGCGTGAAATTCCCAGGCGAGCGCGGACTGACCTGGTATGGCGCTGTATCCACCATGTGCGGGCTCGGTTATGTGTCGAAATCGCCCGGCACGTTGGGTTGTGTCGCGTCTTTTATGTTATTTTTGTTGGCTGGAAATGTGAGCGTTTTACTGATTTTTTTCCTAACGGTAATCGGTATAATCGCAGTCGATAGATACACGAAAGAATCCGCGCCCGAAGCCCCGGGAGGAATCATCGTGGACGAGGCCGCGGGACTTATCGCCGCGCTGTGGGGATTGGAACGCGATTTCGCCATAGTCGGTTTTTTTCTGTACAGGATCGTTGACATCGTGAAACCCTTTCCGGCTCGCCGCATAGGAAAATTGCCGCGCGGCGCGGGGATCATGCTTGATGACATCTGGTGCGGCGCTGTGACGAACATCCTGCTGAGATGTTCGGAATGGATGTTTTTCAAAGGCGGTTTGGAAGCCGTATTCCATCTTTTAAATATGGGAGAGTGACACAATGAGCGCTGTCGGCAGATATCTGAGCGAAGCGGCGGATTTATGGCGCGAATTTGCCCATACATCCAGGGGCTCTGCTTCGGGATGTTGTCTTTTCACATTTGCCGAGTCTTGTACGGGCGGCCTTTTGGCGTCATATGTGACGTCGGTGCCTGGAGTGTCGTCGGTATTTCCGGGAAGCATAGTCGCCTACAGCGACGAGGCGAAGCGCGAACTGTTGGCGGTTTCCGGCAATACACTGGGACGGTTCGGCGCGGTGAGCGCGGAGTGCGCGGCAGAGATGGCGTGCGGTGCGTTGGAGCGGTTCGGAACTCTCGTGGCGTTGAGCGTGACGGGCGTGGCGGGACCCGGCGGCGGAAGCGCCGAAAAACCGGTGGGAACCGTGTGGTTCGCTGTGGCTCACAGCGACGGTACAGTGAGATTGAGGCGCGGATTTTATCCCGGGCGCAATCGGCGGCAAACGCGGAAACGGGCCGCCGTATCGGCGCTCGATATGTTGCTTGGCGCTCTGCGTTATGAGGCGGCAAAATTTTTCGATTTTTAACGCTAATCTTCAATATTATTTAAAAAATCTCCTCCTAAATGACTTTTTTGTATGGAATAAAATTATATGACCGACGGTTTCCCCAAAAAATGGAGGCGGGTTGAGTGGCCAGGGAAAAGGAATCCACTGCTACAAAGGAAGAGATACTCAACAAAGCCATAATGGACATCAAGCAGAAGTTCGGGGATGGCGCGATAATGAAGATGGGTGAGCGCACGAACATGAACGTGGAGGTGATACCCACCGGAGTGTTGCCGCTCGACGTCGCGCTGGGAACAGGCGGCGTCCCGCGCGGCAGGGTGGTGGAACTCTACGGCCCAGAGGGCGGAGGCAAGACGACGATAGCGCTCCACATAATTGCGGAATCCCAGAAAATGGGCGGAACTACGGCGTTCATCGACGCGGAGCACGCGCTCGACCCCGGCCTCGCCAAGTCCATCGGCGTCGACATTGCCAATATGTATGTGTCGCAGCCTGACAGCGGCGAGCAGGCATTCTACATCATCGACTCGCTGGTACGAAGCGGAGCGATCGACCTGATAGTGGTCGACTCGGTCGCGGCCCTGACTCCACAGGGAGAAATAGACGGTAAAATAGAGGACGGCCCGAACAAGAGCGTCGGCCTGCACGCCAGATTAATGTCCTACGCGCTCCGCAGGCTCACGTCGGTGATATCGAAGAGCAGGACGACGATCATATTCATCAACCAGCTTCGCTCCGTCATATCGACCGGTTACAGCAGCGGCCCCACCGAAACCACCACCGGCGGCCGAGCGTTGAAGTTCTACAGTTCCGTCCGCATAGAGGTGAGGCGCGCGGAGGCGGTGAAAGCGGGCGATGTGCCTATAGGCCATGAACTCAAGATCAAAGTCACTAAAAACAAACTGGCCCCGCCGTTCCGCTCGGCCCACGCGACGCTGCTGTACGGCAAAGGTGTGCCGCGGGCCATGGCCGTCTTGGACATGGCGCTCGACATGAACGTGCTCAAGCGGCGAGGGTCATGGATAGCCTTTAAGGGCGAATCGCTCGCGCAGGGCAAGGAACAGACCATGGAAAAGCTCATCGAAAACCCGGAGCTGATGGCCGAGATAGAGCGCGATGTAATGGCGAAGGTCAAGGACGAAAATTGCCTGACCGAGCACATCCCCGAACCCGAAGGCTGCGGCGCGAAGTTCCCGGGATGCGGCATCGACGAAACGCCGCTCGAAGAGGGCGCAATCCAAATGGATCTCGACAGCCAGTTCCCAGGATAGCCGTCGGCATAGCTTTCATCCATTGGGTGAAAGCGCGATTTTGCTTGAATTCGCATTATCAATGGATTCAGCGCCATTATCAAGTGCCCGGCCTGCGGCAACGGGATTATCGCCGTTAGAATCAATCGACGGCGATATCGCTCAGAAGTTCATAAGCGCCAATATCGGGATCTCCATATCTTGTAAAACCTCGCTGATCCGTTTTTGGCGCAACATCCTCGTTTGCCTTGTCAACCGCCGGAGAATCAGCAACACTCAACAGCGCGATTGTGGGAGTCCCGCTGTCGTTGACCACGGGCGGTCCCGACGCCAGGAAATGCGAGACTGTGACGCCAGTCAGCGTATCGCCGAGCGACACATTACCACTCGTCGTTCCAATAAGATTATGACTGCCTCGGATATCGGCACTTACAACGAGAACGTTATCGGTGGCAGCATCTGATTCAGTACTGCTATTGTTCCCGGCTACGATACTGTTATTGAGTGTTAGTTTGCTTGCGGTACCGATAACACGACCGCCAAGGTTATATCTGGCATACACTCCGCCGCCCATACCGCTCGATTCGTTGCCGACAATGGTGCAGTTCGTTATACTGCCAAGAGCGCGGCTGTAGACTATAGCTCCACCGCCACCGCCGGCAGCTGTAGATTTATTTCCGTAAAAAGTGCTGTTCTCGATGATTACGCTATCTTCCGCTTCACCGCTCGAATCAATAGCTCCTCCGGCACCAGCGGCGGTATTTTTGATAAACGCGCTGTTCTTTACAGAAAGAAAGCTGGCAGGATGCTGCAGCAATATGGCGCCGCCGCCCCTGCTGGGCTCGCCGCCGTCCCTGCCTGCGGCGTATGAGGCGTTGCCGCTGAACACGCAGTTATCTGCCTCGAACTTTCCGCCGAACATGGCAAACGCCCCGCCGCCGTGTGGTTCCGCGTTATGGAGCCCGCTCACCGTGAGGTTTTTCAGCACGATATGGTTTCCTCTGCCCGTTCCCGGATCGGTCTCGGTCCACGGTGTACGGTTCGCAAACCTAAATCCGGTGTATTTGTTGCCTGTTGTATGGATCGGCGCCGAAGCGGGAAGGGTTCCTTTGATTGAATAACCCTTACCATCAACAGTCAGCCGCACAGGATGATCGTTGTCCTCATCTCCATATGTTGATGAAGCAATCGCATCTATATCTTTAGTCAGCTCAATATAGTGCATAGCCGAAATGTTGAGACCATCAACCGCCTCGAAGTCCTCCGCAATTTTGTTAAGTGCCTCGTCAAGCTCGTTCCCGCTCGATACAAGGTAGGGACTGGCGGCGGTGCCTGCGCCTGTGAGATCAGCAACGCCGGCCTGCACTGCCGAAAGCGCAAGTCCCAGGACAACGAAAGTGGTCATTATTAATTTAATTAAACTTAAAAATCCAGCCAAAAATCTCCGTAACATGAACTATTCTCCTCTCTGCATCTATTCTTTTATCGTCCCAATAAAGATCTCTCAAGATCCCCATACGTCTCCGCATGTCTCCAGTCATGGAGCTCTGACAGAAACGACAATATAGCGCCTGTGCTTCCAGTTGCCCGCTAATCCGCTTATAAAGCGGCATTCTCCGCGTCATTGGAACTTGTCACCTCCAGTCTTCGATGCCGAGCCTGTTCGGCCTGTATTTTCCCTGCCAGTCTTTGAAAGACGCAAGTACCCGTCCGTGGCAACCGTCTTCCAATCCTGCGTAATCCATACCGCCTCCGCGCCGTGCCTTTCGATCATCTGCCTGGCTTCCTCCAGCCGCAGTATGAACGCCGCGGTCGAAAGGATGTCGGCCGCGGCGGAGTCAGGATGAAGTACTGTCACTGACCTGACGCTCTCCGCAGGAAACAGCGTCTCGGGGTTGATGATGTGGTGATATCTTTTGCCATCCACCACGAAATAGCGTTGATCGTTTCCGCTCGTCACGGCGGATCCCTCCGCTAGGTAAACTACATCGAACAATTTCGATCGATCGCCATCCTCCGTCGGAGTGTGGATGCCTATATTCCACGCCTCTCGCCCGTCCAGCGGAGGCCCGATGACGATCACGTTCCCTCCGGCGTTCAGCAAACCTGATTCCAAGCCTGCCTTTCGCACCGCCTCGACGGTCTTTTGAGCGGCGAAACCCTTGCCGATGGCTCCAACATCCAGACTCATGCCTGAGTAACGCAGCCGGACGGTAAAGTTTTCTCGGTCGATCTCTATGTCGTAGGGAGAAATGTGCTTTGAAGCGGCGTTGAGCTCTTCATAAGACGGCGCCGAAATATCCGTGCTGTTTATCAGCGCGCGTTTCCGGCAGTCATGCCAGATCGAAAGCACAGGGCCAAGTGCGATGTTCACTGCGCCATTCGTATCGGCATACGCGGTCTTGGCGGTTTCGAGCAGCTCAACGATATCCGGGTCTACTTTTACAGAAGCCGTACCAGCCGCTTCATTGATCGTCCTCATGTTGTTCAGGCCTTCATAACTGCTGTAAATGTCAAACATCCTGTGCAGACGGGTCATCTCGCCGTGGACGATATTCAAGTACGCGTCAAACTCCGACCTGTCCTTCGCGAACGCCGTAAAAGTGACAACGGTGTCGAACGTGTCGAAGAACTCTGCGAAGAACTTTTCCGCCTGATTGTATGTCCCCGCGTATATCAGTCTCCCGCCGAATGAGTGAAACGCAAAAAACGATATAATCGCAATGAGCGCTGCCGCGGTCACGACACCTCGTTTAAGGCTTACATGCACGTTCGGGATACCTTAAGACGGGAAAATAGACAACCATCTTAAGAGGAGGATGTATTTCGCTGTTTAGAAGCGCATCAGTAAAGACCACTATCTTACCGCCTTCCGTCACTTTCTTGAGTAACATACGCTGGCGTTATCAAAATAATTTTGACTTTGTAATATCTTACATCTCTTTACGGAATTTGTCAAAAAATGTTCGTTTATTTTTACAAATACTAAATTCCGCCTGAGTGATTGAATTGGCTGTCGTTGATCTTCCTGTATGTTCTGCGAAAGACGTGACGAGAGAAATCTTTTATACTGATGCGAGGATATTCTGAAGTCCAATGGGGGAGAGTAAATATGGAAAAAAGATGCACGCAGGGCAATGCGCGCGGCAAGTTCTTAAAAATCATCCTGATTTTTATGTGCGCGCTTCTATGGACTCGCGGCTTGAGCGCCAAAGAAACGGCCAGACTTGTCTTCATCGGTGATATAATGACGCACGCCGAACAGCTCGAAGCCGCTAAGCGGCTCGATTCATGGGATTTCACGCCGCAGTTTCGGAGGATAAAGCCGCTTCTCGATGACGCTTTCGTCGTGGGCAATTTCGAGACGGTGATGGCCGGAGAAAAAGCCCGATATACCGGATATCCGACGTTCAACACGCCTGACGCGCTCGCGGCCGCATTGAAAGACGCCGGCGTCGACGCCGTCACCCTCGCGACAAACCATATCCTCGACAGGCACGAAGCCGGGGCCGAACGGACGATGCGCGTTTTGGACGAGGCGGGCATACTTTATGTGGGTTTAAGAAACGGCGATGCGGGGTATGAACCTCTCGTTACGGAATACGCCGGGTTCAAACTGGCCTTTCTGAATTACTCCTACGGCAGCAACATGCCCGCGTCGAAAGTCCTTTCCCCGGATATCAGGCTCAACGTGATATCGTCCGACGCGGTTTCGAAAGGCTTGCGGGCAGCCCGCGCGGTTTTGCCGGATATCCTGATAGCCTGTTTTCATTGGGGTAATGAATATCAATTTAACCCCACCGCATCGTCGAAAGACACGGCGGAGTTGTGTTTTGAAAACGGCGCCGACATCCTCATCGGAACGCATCCTCACGTGTTTCAGCCTGTGGAGATATTTAAAACCGACGATCGGACGAAACTTGCCGCCTGGTCGCTGGGGAATTTCGTGTCAAATCAGCGCACCCTGCCCAGGGAACGGAGCGCGATATTGGCCGTCGATATCGAAAAAGACGGCGCATCGACCGATATAAAGAGAGTTTCTGTCGCTCCCATCTGGGTGTCGTCGAGGAGAAACGGCGGAAAACGCTTGTTTGAAATCGTCTACGCGGGGACAGGCGGCAAATTCAACCACTATGGACTGCCGGCGTCGGAGCTGAAAAAAGCGCGCGCCGCCGGAAAAAAAGTTCTAGATTTTCTGGGCGCGCAGGACGAACCGGACGAAGACGGATTTTATACATTGTGGGATGCTGCGTCCCCGGATATCTTGCCAAAAGGAACGCTCAAATCGCCGAAATAAACCGCAAAACAAAGATAAAATCTCGGGGTTCCACCCCGAACTTCGCAAGGGGCAAGCCCCTTGACCCCTTTTATAAAAATAGGGGGTCCGGGGGATGAGTCCCCCGGCGAGTTCGGGCAGAGCCCGAGATTTTTATCTTTAAAACGCGGCTATTTTGGCGCCGTATGCGGCGCATTGGTCGGCTTTTTCACCATCCGGTGTTTCGTTGATTATAAGACCTTCGTCCAAAAGGACGACTCCTTCATTTTTCATGCGTTCCGCCCAGTTGCGCATCCATTCGCCGTCACCCCAGCCGTAGGAGCCGAACAGCGCGGTTTTGCGCCCTGAGAGTTTGGGCGTTATCGACGATACGAAAGGTTCCATTTCGCTTTCCTCGATCACCTCGGAACCCATGGAAGGCGAGCCCAAGACGATTACGTCGTATTCTCCGATTTCGTCCCGCGAAGCGGACGACACGTGTTTTCGGGAAACTTGTGCGCCGGCTTCGGATGCGCCCTTTTCTATAAGTTCAGACATTTTCTCCGTATTTCCGGTTCCAGACCAATAAATTATACCGATTCGACTCATTCGAATCCCCTCCTTTGAAGTTATCTTAAAACCACAGACAAAACCTTGAGACTCCGCTTTAAAGAGGCTCCGCCTCAAGCTCCGCCGGGGAACCAGTCCCCCGGCGGAGCTTGTATAATGTAATGAGGGTGCAGGGAGCTTGCTCCCTGCCGGGTTCGGGCGGAGCCCGAGATTTTGATCCAGCGGATTGGGTTTCTCAAACCGCCAATGACCCTTCGAGCATCTTCATGGCGGCGGTTATCTCGGCGTTTTTGTACTCGCCGAATTTTTCGAGCGCGTATTTCTCGTTTCCGTAGACCTTCCAGTAACCGGATATTTTCTCGCGTCTCCCCCCATTTTTTATGAAACCAACCACATCGTCGAGCGGATATCCCAAAAAAATCCCCACTTCGTGCGGAATTCCCCATTCGAACCTCGTGACGAGATTTTCTACGCAGCCAAGTGGAAAATTGTTCGAGCAATCGTATCCCAGATGTTCCAGGAACGCCGCCGAATCCTTCTCGGATAAACGAGACGCCAGCAGCTCTCGCCTGTAGATGAACAATATTACCGACCTTCGAGAAGTTTTTATCTCTGCAAACTCGAGGCACAGTTTTTGCGACAGATAATCCTTCATCGCATGCCACGCCGCCCTTAAATCTTCGCCGCCCCGCGACAGATTTATGAGCGCACCGCACTTGATTCCCCGCAATACTGGAGCCGCAAAGCAGGTTATCATCGACTCGATGAATGTTTTTTCGTCTTGGGTCTTTAGGAAAAACATAAGTTTTTGTAAAATCGGCATCGTTCCCTCCTAAGATGTATTTGTAATAACAAACTCCGTAAAGGCAATAAAATAGCCCTTTACGCCATTTATCGACGCCACATGCAAATTTCACGCGCCAATAATATTTATAATATCTAACATTATTAACCATCTCAATAATTCTGTCAATACATAATATGATATACTGACGCAAGATTTAAGCGAAAATGACATTGACTTGAGTTGAGGGAAGTGAATATTTTATGAGTTCATCGCGTATTCATGAAGATGTGGACGGCAGTTTCGACGCCATATTGTCCGTCTTGTCGAAAATAATTGAAATCCCGAGTGTCTTGGACGCAAGCGTCTTAGATAAGAACGCCCACCCTTTCGGGGCAAGAGTCACGGAGGCGCTGGACAAGTTTCTGGGGGAGGCCAAAAGCCTCGGGTTTGCGACCTCCAATATCGATAACATGGTGGGTTACGCGGAAATTGGGGAGGGACCGTTGTTCGGGATACTCGCTCATCTCGACGTCATGCCGGTCGGCGCCCTCGCAAACTGGCGGTATCCTCCGTTTCGCGCGACAGTGGAGAACGGCAGGCTGTATGGCCGCGGCGCGATAGACGACAAGGGCCCTGCGGTCAGCGCGATGTTCGCCATGAAAGCCCTGGCCGACTCCGGCGTCAAACTGAAGAGGCGGTTTCGCCTCATCCTCGGCCTGGACGAGGAGAGCGGTTTTCGCTGCATAGAACGCTACAAAAAAACCGAGGAAATTCCTGCCATGAGCTTTTCGCCCGACTCGGATTTCCCTGTGGTCAACGCCGAAAAAGGGATACTGCATTTCGTCCTCGCGAAAAAAATCTCGAACATGGACGCGATGGGCCTTCCGGAATTGGTGGATATCAGAGGAGGCGACAGGTTCAATATCGTGCCGGACGAGCTTGACGTATTTTTCCGTCGGGCTTCGGCGGGAAACCTCGATCTCGTACTGAAGCCGATAGGAGCACAGGTGACGACG
>JAITRO010000234.1 GCA_031288335.1 Synergistaceae bacterium
GCGATGTCTCCATTATTCCCGCCCGCGTTTGTGTTGTACTTGGGGTATAGGAGGTTGAACCCGCCGCCGTGCGCCTCCTCGACGGCTCTGCCTGGATGCGGCTGCGCTCCGCTGTTAAAGGAGCCTGTAACGCTCTGATCGACATGGATGATCATCAGACCTTTTCGAAGATAGCTGGAGTATACGCCGCCGGACGGTATCATGTAGAATGCGCCTCTATCGCGCGGCGTGGCCGCGTCTCGGGGCTGGAGGAGGAAGTATTGGTTTGGGCTGCTCGCGGACACGCGATAGATCCCGGTGTGCCCGGACGCCGTGTAGGTACCGCTGGAAGAGCTGTTAAGGATGGCATCCGGCGTGACCAAGCCGGCCGAATACAGGCAGTACGCGTCTATCATGCTCGGCGTCGCGCCAGGACGCTCCCCCGATTGGTACGACCAACTGCCCTGCGCCATCAGCGACCAGTAACCGAAACCGGGGCAGTTTCCGCCGACGTCGTAGAGATCGGGAAAGCCGAACAGCGCGTGTCCAAGTTCATGCGCTCCTATGCCGATGGTGAGCGGCCTTCCTCCTTGAGTCGCCCCCTGCTGGAATACGTTGACAAATCTCTTGCTGATGCCGCTGATGCTGACACCAGGGTTTGACCATCTCACCGACAAACCCCATACCGATGGAATGTTGTCGCCGTACGACGATTCTCCGCCCTGGACGACGAGCGCGATAAACAGTTCCGTCGGCTCTATGGTGCCATCGTTGTTTGTGTCGTAGGACGCGAAATTAATATAAGGCGCCGCTCCTTGAAGGGCCGCCGCGAAGAGATCGGAAGCCCAAGTCCCGCCGATCGAACCTCCCCAATTTCCGTGATTGCCGGACAAGTTAACGACAATAACCCCGTCGTTCGCCGTGCCTTGGCTCTCATTAGCCGGGCCGATCTGCGCCGCTCCGCCCGTATTGTCCCTGTAGAACGACGCGACGGACTTGTCGCCGGACCCGAACATGTAATTGTTGAGGAACGTCTCGTCACTGACGCCGAAGTTAACGTTGCGTACCCTGCTGTCGTTCGGGAAACGCACGTATATGACTACGCCCTTTCTCGTGACTGCGGCGGCCGGCGATCTGACGATTAATTGCGGCGCTGATTTGCTTGCGGAACTGTCCGCCCCTTCTCGCATCGCCGCCGAAGCGGCGTCCCTCCAGGCCGCGGCTTCGGCGGCGATGTGCGCTAGATACTCGGGAGGAACCTCCTCCCTGATATTTGGAGGCATCCCTCCCGGTCGCGGTGGTGTGAGCTTGTGATCCAGGAGCGGCGTCGTTGCCTTGATAACACCCATCGCAGGCCATGATTCCTCCTCCGGCACGCCTTCAGACACGTTCTCCCGCGCGCTTTCGGCCTGGTTCTCGGAGATCCATTCCGCCTGGTACAGGTCGGCGCTTGTTTCCTCGGTGTCGCCGAACGAGACGAGCCAGCCGTTCGCGTCCGTCATCCAGTTCAGGAATTCGTCTCCCTTGATGTAATAATTTATCACATCACCGTTCGACTGACTGTGAATCAGCATCTCCGGGTAAGCCGGAATAGCGCGAGCCTCATGCGTGAGCGGCCAAAACGACAGCGATGCCAGAACCGAAAGAAACAACGCAGGCAATAACAACAAACGTCTCTTTTTCACTTGCTCCTGCCTCCCTTGTTTTTGTATGCCGCCGCCTATCGCAGCAACGACAATACGTTCTGCGGGAACTGATTTGCCTGAGTGAGCATCGAGAAACCGGCCTGACTCAGGATATTGAGCTTCGTAAAGTTCATTGTCTCCTTAGCTATATCGGCGTCGCGTATCCGGCTCTCCGAGGACATCGTGTTTTCGCGCGCGGTGGCCAGGTTCGTTATCGTAGTCTCGAGCCTGTTCTGGTATGCGCCAAGCGTGGCTCGCTGCGACGAGACAATGCCGATGGCGGAATCTATGACGGTTACCGCGGCGGCAGCGTGTTCGCGGTCCACCACCGTGATGCCGTTCAATCCGAGCGATGCGGCGCTTATCTCCGCCATCATCACGATCATATTCTCGCCGGCGTTCGCTCCTATCTGGAGATATGTGGAATTATCCGCGATATGAACTGTCCTCTCAAACGTATTTCCGGCAATGAGATCATACCGGAGGTTTTTTTCGTTCCATACCGCGCTGATCCCGATCATCGGGTCCAGCGCGAGATCGAAGCCGGCGTCGATCAATCTGTCGCCGCTGTAACTGACTCTGCTCACAAGTTCCCCGGAGTGCGCGTCGACAATGGCCGCGTTGTACCTCGCGTCGGCGGCGTGCTGTATTATATTGAACCCGAACGCGTTCAGGATGTCCTCGCCCGCGGAGAACGCGAAACTTCCAGTGCGTCCCAGCACGACCGACCTGAGAAGCATCGTTCCATTTACGGACTCATGCGTGGACGGCGTTCCTACGGCCATCTCCGCGAAGTGACGCCGCGAACTCAGGTAAGCGTCCTGACCGAGAGTAACTCCTATCGCGTCGTTCAACTTCCTCGCGACGTCCCCCAGAGTATCGACATCGTACAGGGTCACGGACGCCTTCCCATCTCCTTGCGCGATAGTGAACCGCTGCGGCGTATCCAGCAAAAAACGGCCGTTCACGTCCCAGAATTGCTCGATGTCCCGCAGCGAGACCCGTTCGTCCGCAACCTGGCCGACGAACGTCGACGTAAACGCCATGCTTCCCATGAAGCTGTCCGACAAGTAATCCGACGAATCGAGATCGGAGGCGAAAGTCACGGATATGACGCCTTCGAAACTCTCACCATTGGCAGGGTTTAAGTACCACTGTGTGAGTTCAACAGTCTTACCCCTCACCTCGGAAGGGGCGAGGTTGTACCAGTTCGTCTCATCGTAGAAGAGCGTGTGCGCTCCGTTCGGCCCCACCTCCGGCCAAGCGCGTTCCCAGTCTTGGTTGAGAGACCCTTCGAGCGAGATCCGCATATCGCCGTCCGGATCGACCGAGGGGTTCATCGACCAGGCGAACCGCATGACCATCTTGTCTCCCACGTCGAAATCGGATAAATCGTTGATCTTTATCGCGTCAAGCGACAAGTCGAACCCCAGCTTGTCGTACGCCGTCCCGGCCGTCCCGGATATCCCATCCGCGCTCACCGTGAGATCGTCCGCAGTGAAGCGCTGAATCTCGCCGTCGTAACCGAGCGTCGTACTTTGGCACGAAAAACGAACCACCCCGGTGTTCCTGTCGACATCCGCGACCTCGAACAGGACGTTCGCATTTACGTTTTGCCTTGGCTGATTTGGAGGGGACATTGACGAATAATCGACCACAATGGCCGCCGTGGGGATGTCGAAACCGTAAGACTGTTGAATCCATGCATCTCCATAGGTCGCCTTTTCGACTGAAAGCTTGAAATCTCCAGGCGGATAGTCCCTGATCGACGTCACTTCCCCCAGATTCTTGTCGCCGATGGCGCCGATCATTACATCCTTGTGCTTTATTAGGAAGATGTTGCTCTTTTGAACCTCCGCCTGCCCCGTGTCCTCCGCGCGCACTGCGACCTTGTAGTTGCCTTCGCGTCTCCCTCCCGCGAGAACTCTCGTGTCGAGGTTGTCGGTGCTCCACAGAATGGAAGAACTTCCGTCGAGAAGTTTTTTCTTGTTGAACTGCGTCGTCGTGGATATACGGTTAATTTCCTCTACAAGCTGCTCCACTTCGAGCTGTATGTACGCCCGGTCCTCGGCGGTGTGAGAGTCATTTGCCGCCTGCACGGAGAGTTCGCGCATACGCTGTAATATCGAATGGACTTCGTTCAACGCACCCTCTGCCGTAGCGATCATCGAAGCGCCATCCTGCGCGTTACGACCGGCTTGATCGAGACCGCCAATCTGCGCCCGCATTTTTTCGGACATCGCGAGCCCTGCCGCATCATCAGCCGCTCTGTTGACGCGAAGTCCGCTCGAAAGACGCTCAATGGACTTCTGGAGTGCTCCGTTTGTCGAATTCAAAGCGTTGTAAGATGTAAGAGCCGGCATGTTGGTGTTGACACGCATTGCTATAACCTTCCCTTTTTACGTATTTTTATTCCGTTCTTCAGCGTCAAACCAAGCAGCGCCGCCGCGACGGCCGCTCCAGCAACGCCCCCGGAGATGCAGCCTCCGCCTCCGCCGCTGTTATTTTCGTTGTCGTTGCTCGCGTTAGGCGGCTGATCGGGGGACGTCACCGCATTGTATGTCCTCTCGGCCACGAATATCGGATCGCTCCACTTATTGTCCTTTTTGCCATCGTATATCAGTATAAACGCGCCATTATTCCCGGCGGCCACCGCCACGCGCGCGCTGTCGGAGTCGACCAGGCAAATCCGCGCCGTCACTTCCACGCATGGCAAAGAATGCTCGCTCATGGAGACGCTGAACACGTCCCGCAGCGGAATACCTAAGTCATTAACGATTCGCGCCAGGTCGAACACTTCCTCGCCCATCTGTTTAAACACGCCGTACTTGGAGAAAAACTCCTCAATATCCGCCGCGTATCCGGCGTTATCGATATCCGTCGATAGAGACCGCTCGTTCGCCAGCGCAGGTATCTTCGCGGCGTCTTCATCGTCTATGCTTGACGTGTCGGAGGTTATCTCGAATATCCTCGGCTCCTTGATGACGGCAAGTCTGTCGTCCGCAGGCTTGAACCTTTCGGACGAGTTCTCGCGAACAGTCACGCCTGTGGGCATGGGATAGAAGAGATCGAGCGTCTCGCCTCCCTCCGCGATCAGCGTACTATCCATGCTGGATATCCGTTCGATCGGCGAACCGGAGAAGATAAGAGAGGCAGAATCTTCAGGTATCGGCAATGGAGCCGACTCTGGCCCCGGTTCAGGCTCTGATTCAGGCTCCGGCTCTGGTTCTGGCTCAGGCCCTAGTTCAAGCTCAGGTTCCAGCTCTGGCTCAGGCTCTGGCCCCGGTTCAGGCTCTGGCTCAGGGTCGGGCTTTGATTCCGGTTCAGGCCCTAGTTCAAGCTCAGGCTCAGGCTCTGGCTCAGGTTCCGGCTCTGGCTCAGGTTCCGGCTCTGGCTCCGGCTCTGGCTCTGGCCTCGGCTCAGGGTCGGGCTTTGATTCCGGTTCAGGTTCCGGAAGCGGCGGCGAACCGCTCGTCCTGATGACTTCGACTCTTCCGCTTGTCGTCATGCTGCCGGACGCGTAGGTTATTTCAGAAAAACCAGCTGTGAGCGCACTCACTCTGCCCCTCGGGAAACCAGCCGCACTCGGCGTCGTGCTCACGACTGAAGCGACAGTGGGATTGGACGAACTCCATGTCCCAGAGGTCGGGACGGTGATGCCGCTGTCAGTCGGCCATACGGTGAAGATGAGATTGCGATCTCCGACGAGAGCCACTATGGTCTTCGGGTTCATGGTCATGGGCGAAACCGGAGCGGCTCCCTCGAACTCGAACGCCCCAACATCACCGCCGGCTCCAACAGGACGAGCCACGCCGCGCTGATCGGTCGCCGGATAACCGTTCGGTATCCTGTTTATCGCGGGGCTGCCGGACATGAGCGCCACTGTCTCGTTTGTGCCGCCGTTGTAAGCGAGGCCGAGAGTGTCTGCATTCACCGCACTGTCCGCGAGGGACAGGCTCGTGGTGCTCAGGGTCACTCCGGGATTGGGGCCGAAGATGTTGTAACCGCCGTCGGTTAAGCCGCCACTGGCATTGGCGTTAATGCCGCTGCGGACAAAGAGGCTGTTACTGACTGTGACTGTGGCGCCGTACTCGCTGCTAATCGCGTATCTCGCACCCGCGCCGGCGCTCCAGAAATTATCCACAAAAGTGCAGTTCTTGACGGTCGCCGTCGTTCGTGCCAAAATTACCGCGTCAACTTCCGAGCTGCTTGAATTATTATTGAAAAAAGTGCAGTTCTCGAAACTC
>JAITRO010000243.1 GCA_031288335.1 Synergistaceae bacterium
ATAAATAAAGAGGGTGCAGGGAGCAAAGCTCCCTGCCGGGGTTCGGGGCAGAGCCCCGAGCTCCGGCTTTTACAGTTTAAGTAACGCCAGAGACAGCACCATAAAAGCGGCCGTGAGCACCACCGTTATCTTCGTCATCGTGGTCATGCGCTGCCACGAACCGCCCGACATATCCATCTGCGTGCCGCCGCCTCCGAAACTGCCGGTGAATCCTCCGCTTTTCCTGTGCTGCGTGAGAATCACTGTGATCAGAGCGGCGCATAACAGTAAAAACAAGACAGATACAACATTTTTCATCATTTAATTGCCTCCCCATAAGAGCTTTGTTTCCAAAACTACCCACAGTGCACGAGAGAATATTTTACCACATAAGGCAATATCAACGCCACCCCTCGCATCGCGATCGAGCGATGTGAAATTTCGCGCTTGACCGCGCGCCCCAGCTCGGCAAACGATTTTTGATGTCCGTCGGGCACGAAGACCGGATCATAGCCGAAACCCTCTTCCCCTGAGGGGCAACAGGAGATGTTTCCCCAACAGACGCCCTCGGACGAGAAATAATTTCTCAATCCCTCTTGAGAGTTGGGAAACGCTATCACGCAAGATGCCCTGAAACAGGCCCTTCTGTCGTCTTTTTCCTCCATCAGGTCCAGCAACCATAAAATCCTGGCGCGGTCGCCGCCGGGTGCGGCGCGGGCACTGTATATACCGGGCCGCCAGTCGAGCGCCCGGACTTCAAGTCCGCTGTCATCCGCTATCACCGGAAGCCCGAACAGTTTGGCGCACGTCTGGGCCTTGATGGCCGCGTTTTCTTCGTAGCTGGAGCCGGATTCCTCGATATCGACGGGAGTTCGGGCAAAATCCTCGATGCTCAGCAATTCTACGCGCTCGCCCGACATGCCCGCACTGTCCAGAGAGGCGAAAAAATCCGCGAATTCGTCGTATTTGTGACGATTCCCGCTCGCAAGAACGATTTTTATATTATTCACACTCCTAAATAAATCATGCACGCTCTTAAAGAAGCAATACCGCGCGCGGGCGGCGGACGCGAACTCATGATTTGACGTTAAAACCCCACGGAGAGGTGAGGTCGATGGGTTTTTTGTCGCGCACCTCCTTGCCCTCTATGTAAAACTTGACCTTGTTGATCGGGAGGAAGTTGTCGGACATCGTTTTCACCAGGCCCGTCACCATCAACCGCGATTTTTCCGCGCCGAGGGTCTTTATGGATTCCAGAAAATCGCCGCTCATATTGAGGTACAGCCACTCGCCGCTCTGGAATATGTTGAGGTCATGGACGCCGGCGCTCAATATCTGACTTTCCTTCATGGCGTCCATATAGGCCGCGAGCGTTTGTTTGATCGTATCTTCTTTCAGTGCCCCGGCGCAGCGTATCTGCCTCGTCTTGAACGAGGCGCCGTCGGGAATCGATATGGTGACCGTGATATAAGTGGCGCTCTCTTGCGCGGTCAAATCAGCGGAGACCGCCGAATTACGCGCGTTATCCCTCGAGCCCGAGGCCCTGCTCAGCAGATTTCGCGTCTCCTCGGGGGTATTCACCAGATTCACTGGAGTGCGGGCCGTGCCTTTCTGATAAGCGTTTCTGTCGAGCCACTTGAAAGCCAGTGAAGTGGCTCCGTATCCGACCGCGAAAAAAATCACGACAAGAGATGACCACGCGAGCAGCCTGAAGACGAGCGGGGCCCGGCTGTGCGTCTCTTCGGCATCCTCTTCCTCTTTCTCCCATTCTCTGCGTCTGACAAGCTCTCGTCTTTCGCTCGGCGAGGGATCATTATCGGAGGGAATTCTTCTTCTCTGCGAAGGCATTATTGACGTCCACCTTCCCCGGGACGTCCGGCAAGGTAACTTTTGATCCCCTGCGCAAGGGCATCCATCATCTTTTTCCTCTCGGACTGAGAGTTCAGTCTTTTCGCATCCCCGGCCTCCGTGATGTAGCCCATTTCGACCAGGAGAGCAGGCATTCCGGCGCCTCTCAACACAAAAAACGGCGCCTGCCGAACGGTCCTTATCTTTAAACCCGCCCCTTTCATCTTCTCGTACAGGAACTCCGCCAACGTCGTGCTCTCGTTGATTTTATCGCTCTGCTGCATGTCGCCGAGAATCTTGAGGAGAAGACGCGTCTTTTTGTCGGCGGCGGCGTTGACTTCTTCGGCGTTTTCCGCGCCTCCGCTGAGTTCCCTGTTTTCCATTATGGCCAAATTCAGGGCGTCCTCGTCGGATTGTTCTGCCATGAGGTACAACTCGGTTCCCGTTGCGTGTTTCCCGCTCGGGAGGGCGTTGCAGTGCAGGCTTATGAAAACACTGGCGTCTGAACTGTTAGCAATCTCGGTGCGTTCGGTGAGATTGAGATATTTGTCGTCCTGTCTCGTCAGTTTCACGTCTATGCCCAGCGATTTGAGGCTGATGCCGAGCTGAAGGGCGGCGAGCAGGTTTATGTCTTTTTCCTTCAAGTTGTTTCCGGTCGCGCCGCCGTCATTCCCGCCATGGCCGGCATCCACCACCACCAAAAATTTCGTGCTCTTGCCGGAGGTCTTTTGGGAAGCGGCAGTCTCTATTTTCGTACTTCCGGACACGACCCGCGCGGCCTTAGCCTGCGCGGCTTTGACCTGTGAGGCGTCGAAAAGGAAGTCGAGGACATACCTTGGAGGATCGACCAGCCAAAATCTTTTTATGCCGCTTGCCGAATGAGAAAACTCGATCATCGTATCGGCGCCCTGACGCTTCAATACCGCCGACAAAACAGGCCATGGGCTCTTTCCGTCGATATCCGAGGCCGACGTCCCCCGAAAGGTGACCGCGAATTTGCCCGACGACTCGGAAATCGTAGCTTCCGCCTGCTTTGTGATGTCGATCACGGCTCTATAAGCATTGAGCTGTTCTCCCCACCTAATTCGCGTTATGAGAGCTTCTCCTGACTCCCCGGGTTCGGTCACGGACAACGCGGCTTGAGGCGACGGCGAGGTTGCCGGGACATTTTTCGCCGGGCGGATTTCGGCCTGATCGAGGCGTATTTCCTCCGTCACTGCCGCGCCCGCGACGCTGAGCGACACGAAACACAGAATTGCGAGACAGACGGCCGCCGCGAAAAATATTCCAAGTTTATTCTCCCGCAACTGCGACCCCCTCCACAACCACGGTCGGCGTGCCCGTGGAGCCGAAGAACACAAGGTCGTTTCCGATCGAGACGATTTTTTTAAGAAAATCCATGAGATTGTCGGCTATCGTGATGCCGGCGACAGCGTCGCGCAATTCGCCGTTCTCGATGTACACGCCCTTGGCGCCCAGAGAAAAATCGCCGGTCACCGAATTTATCGTGTGAAGTCCCATCAGTTCGGTCACGAACACGCCGCGCCGCACGTTTTTGATCAAACTTTCGGGGGTTTCGGTCCCGGGAGACAAGATGAGGTTCGAAGTGCCGACGTCGGGCAGGCTAGCGAAACCGCGCGAGGCGTTGCCGGTCGATTTCACGCCGTCTTTAGCGGCGTGCTGGAGATTGTACATATAAGCGTTTGCCACCCCTCCGTCTATCAGGAGAGTGCGCCCTGTGGGAACGCCCTCCGCGTCGACGGCCGCAGTCCCCAGCTTTCTAGGCATCCTCGCGTCGTCCGCCAGTGCGACGGATTTTGCGGCGACCTCGCTGCCAAGCCGCCCCGCCATGAGCGAACGTCCCTTGTGAACCTCAGACGCGCAGAACATATCGCCCACCTCGTCCATCAGCGATGCCGACACTTCCGGATCGAGTACCAGCGTGTATTTTCCGGTCGGAACCGGACACCCTCCCAGCGTGCGAAGCGTCCTGTCCACGGCGGCTCTCGCTATCGCGGGCGCGTCGAGATCGCCCATGAATCTCTCCACCCTGCCGTGCGCCCCTATTTCGAACGCATCCCCGTCCCGCATGACAACGGAAACCCCGCACGACGCGTTAGTGCCGCGCCTCCAAAGCGATATTCCCGTTGTCGAAGCGTGGAACGATTCGCCAAATCCATGACGCCAGGCCGAGGAACGAACAGATATGACCCTTGGATCTCTGCTTCGGGCAATTTCGTTCATCGCCTCGCATATTTGCATCCTGAATTTCCCGTTCGCCGCATCGGACAGGCTTTCATCAAAGAGTTCGAGGGGCGTTTCGTCCGGCGCAACCGGCCCTTCGTAAAGCGAGACGCCCTCGTCCGGCTCGGACGCGGCGCAATTGGCGTAACTCCATTCCATCAGGTCGCGGAGTGAAACACCATCCGTCATGTTTGAGAAGGACAAACCCTGACGGCCATCCCTGGCGACGCACCTGAGGGCTATGCCCCCCATCACGCCGCACGTATTCTCCTCCGGGGAACCGTCCAACAGGCTTAGCGAGAAGGTCTCTCCACGTGAAAACAACACGTCCGCGCCCAGCAAATCCGGCTTGCTTTCGGCAAATGACAGAAGCCGCGAAGCGGCTCTCTCTATTTCATCCCTGTCGATCAATACGCTCGACAACGTCGCCTACCTCCGAACGCTCAAATCTTTTAATAATATTTATCTCTTTCAATATATTTATCGCGTCGGCCACGGATTTTTCGTCCAGGCCTATATGCGTGACCATTCGTATCCTTTCCTTGCCGGCCGCACCTACCAACAGCCCGCGTTCCGCGCATTTTCGGGCGAACGTCCGGGCGTCTCCGTGATGTTCGCCCACGCCGAAATAAACCATGTTTGTACGCCGGGGCGTCTTCTCGACGCCGTAACCGACTGAGGCAAGACCCTCCGCTAGCACGGCGGCGTTTTTGTGATCGTCGGCGAGACGGGCCCTCATGCTCTTGAGCGCGATGAGCCCGGCGGCTGCCGCGATGCCGGTTTGACGCTGGCCTCCGCCGAGGGCCTTTCTGTACTTTCTTGCCTTTTCGACGAAAGAACGCGTCCCGCACACCACCGACCCCATGGGAGCGCCCAACCCTTTTGAAAGACATATCTGTATCGAGTCGGCGTGGCGCGTGTAATCTTTGACGTCGTTTCCGAAATAAGCCACAGCGTTGAAAATCCGCGCCCCGTCGACGTGGATTTTCAACCCCATATCGCGCGCCAGCGCGGCGATATTCGCGAACTGACGCTCATCGGCCGGAAGACCCCCAGCCGCGTTGTGCGTGTTTTCGAGCGTCAGAAGGACAGTATGGGCACAGTGAACGTTCCCTTCCGGCTGATATGACAATTTGAGGGAAGCTTCGGAAGGCAGGCCGGACAAGTCGTCGAGGGGATAAGGCATGACGCCAGCCAGGAAGGCCGCATTGCCCGCCTCGTTTTTCCAGGTGTGCGAAAGCGTTCCCATGAGGACGCCCTCTCCCCTGGCACAGTGGGACATCAGCGAGACCAGATTCCCCATGGTGCCCGAGCAGACATATAGAGCCGCCTCCATGCCAGTCAGACATGCGGCGTAATCCTGGAGTTCGTTCACTGTGGGATCGTCGCCGTATACGTCGTCGCCAACCTCCGCGGAGGCCATCGCTGCCCTCATCTCCTCTGTGGGCTTAGTTACAGTGTCGCTTCTAAAATCGAGATATTCCAAGATGATTGCTCCCGTAATCAATAATATAATGATTCATATGGTTCAGGCTTTGTTCTGCCGGCAAAAATTTACGCCCAACCGCGCCCAGGGGATAAAATCATCGCTCACATTGACGCCAAGCTCGACATGCGGGCGGACGGAACCGTGAAAATCGGAGCCTGCCGTCGGGAAAAGGGAATATTTAGCCGCGGCGGTCAGATATCCGTAAGCGGCTTCAGACGAACAGTGGGATGAAATACATTCGAGCCCCCAAAGCCCGTGCTCCTTCAAAGTTTCGAGCAATTTTCCCAGACCTTCGGCGTCCAGGCCCGTCAGCGACGGATGCGCCAAAACGGGCAGCCCGCCGGCCTCCCTGATCGTCCTCACGCACTCCTCGGGCGACAGGCCTTCGCGCGGCACATAGGCCGGCGCGCCCCGGTCAATATACCTGGTGAAAGCCGACGGGATGTCAGGCACGCAACCTTTTTTCACGAGAACTCTAGCAAAGTGGGGGCGCGCCAACACCCGCCCTGTAGCTTCGCGCTTCACCTCGTCGAGCGTTATGTCGATCCCGTTTTCGCGAAGGCGGGAGATCATCATGCCGTTTCTCGCGTTCCTGCGATCCCTGATCCAATCCAGAGCGCTTTCGAGAGGTTCGAAGCGCTCCATTCTGTAGCCCAAAATATGTATAGTCCTATCGGCCATCGCGGATAATTCGACCCCCGACACCGGGGAAATGGAAAAAGCGCCGCACTCTCTCCTGAAATCTTTCCATCCGTCGAGCGTGTCGTGATCGGTGAGAGCCATCACCGAGATGCCCTTTCTCCCGGCGGCCTCGGCCAATTGCCTGACCGTACAGGTTCCGTCCGAGAAAACGCTGTGGACGTGCAGGTCGATCCTTTTAATTTTTAATTGTCCTCCTCCAGCAGCTCCGTGATGTCGAAGAGTTGAGCCAGGTCGAGCAACACTATGAGACGTCCGTCTTCCATTTTAGCTATGCCGATGACGTATTCCGTCCCGATGCTGCCAGTGCTCGAAGCGTCCTCCGATTCTATGAGAGAATCTCTGACGCTGCGCACCTCCCTGACCGCATCGACCAACACGCCGAACTGTATGCCCTCGAGTTCGGCCACCACTATGCGGGAATCACTGGTGTTGCCGGTCTCGGGGTTTCCCATTTTGAGGGCGCAGTCAAGAACGGGTATGACCGTGCCGCGCAGGTTGATCACTCCGCGGACGTAATGCGGAGCGTTGGGCACCCTGGTAATTCTTGGCGGGACATGGACGATCTCTCTCACAAGATTGACATCCAGCCCGCAGTATTCTCCGACAAGGTCGAACACCAGCAATGTCCTTTCGTGTTCCATCGCTGCGCCGTCGTCTCTATCGGTTCGCTTTTTGATCGATTTGGCTGCGGTCTCGGCCATGTTATTTACCTCCCACCTCGAATTCTTTGGGTCATTGACACGTATTATCACATATATTGCCATTGCGTACAAACATTTCACTACGTATTTTCGAGCGTATTTTTTATCGCGCGAAAACGTTATATAATTATTCATTATACATGTATTTTGGTTTTAACGCCAGAAACGATTAATGTGAGGTGATGTGTATGGAAGAAGAAACTGAATCGAGAGAGGCGCGGTTCGAAAAGTTGATGTCCTCTCTCGAACTAGTGACCGCGCGGATGGTGGAGACCGCCGTAGTAAACTCGCAGCTCGCGTCCTCGCAGACGCCTCAGATGCGGCGGATGTTTGACACGTGGATAAAGTATATGTCGTGCGAGATCGTGAGATTTTTCCGGGACGACGGCGATGTTTCTCTGGCCGTGATATCGGAGGTCACCGGTCTGCCTCGCGAATCGGTGATGACGCTTTTGACCGCGCTCGACAGGCAGGGCGAGTTAGAGATAACGCATGTCAAAGCGTCTCGCGGAGACGGAAAAAACAGAGATATATGCGATTGCCTGATAAGTTATGAGGAGGGGCAAAGATGAAGAAAATTTTTGAGTTTGTGACGGCGTTGGTCATGACGGTCTTTTGGGGCGCGTTTTGCACGGCGGGATACGGCGGTGAGGAATGGCCGACTTTCCGGGGCGGCGTTTCCCGCACAGGCGAGGTGACGTCGCAGACTGCGCAGGCGCAGTACAGGGCGCGCGGCGGCGTGGTGTGGGAAACTTACGTCCAGCAGCCGATACAGTCGTCGCCGGCGTTGTCGGATGGGATCGTTTATTTCGGCTCGGACGACGGTGGTTTTTACGCTGTCTCGGCCGCGAGCGGCGAGGCGCTCTGGACGTTCCATACGGAGAACTGGATTTCGTCGTCCCCGGCGGTATCCGGTGAGACCGTCTTGTTCGGCGCGTATGACGGAAAGCTTTACGCGCTCGACAAACGCAGCGGCAATCTCAAATGGCAGTATACCACACACAACAGCGTGGCGTCGTCTCCGGCCGTCGAAGGCAAATACGTGTATTTCGGCGGGCTCGACGGCAGTGTCTATTGCGTCGACATTTCGACCGGATGGCAGAAATGGACTTATAATGCCGGCCGCGAGGTGTTCGGCTCTCCAGCCGTGTCGGGCGGAACAGTATACATCGGCAATCACGACGGCAAGATGATGGCCGTCGACGCGTCGACCGGCAAGCTCAAATGGCGCGCCATAGTGGGCGGCCCCATCACCGCGTGTCCGGCCGTATCGAACGGGATGCTTTACTTCGGAAGCTGGGACGGCAAACTGTACACTGCTGAGATCAAACATCAGGCCGTGATAAGAAACTTCGACTCCGGCGGTTCCATCGAGAGTTCGCCCCTTGTCGCGGATGGCCGTGTGTATTTCGGCAATATCAAGGGAACGCTGTACGCCATCGACGCCGCGACCGGCAAGGCCGCATGGAAGGTCGAGACGGGAGCGCGGATAGCCTCCTCTCCCGCCCTCTCGGACGGAGTCATCTACTTCGGCAATGACAACGGAAGCATCTACGCCGTTGACGCGCAAAGCGGAGCGGTTCTCTGGAAAAGCGACACAGGCGGCGCAGTGGCCACCGCCCCGGCAATCGCTCCCAACGGCATATACGTGACAG
Organism: Synergistaceae bacterium; assembly: GCA_031288335.1. Classification (GTDB taxonomy): domain Bacteria; phylum Synergistota; class Synergistia; order Synergistales; family Synergistaceae; genus JAIRKI01. Next base: position 8,619 of record JAITRO010000243.1, read on the forward strand.
CTATGGACGGCGCGCTCAGGTATATAAAATAAATATTTAAAGATAAGAGCTTGGGGCTCTGCCCCAAACCCCGCCGGGGAACTAGTTCCCCGGGCCCTTTTTTATATAGTTTTTTTGAAGAGGGTGCAGGGAGTTAGCTCCCTGCCGGGGTTCGGGGCGGAGCCCCGAGTTCTTGATCCTGTCATTATCAAATATCGTGAAAGAAGGGCTTACGTCCTTTGAAGAAGGCAAATCTGCGAAATCCTGCCGCCTTGAGGCATTCCAGCGCGCCGTCGAGTTTGAGCCCGACATGTTCTGCCCTGTGGGAGTCCGAGCCAGTCGTGATTATCTCGCCGCCGGCGTCGCGGAACATCCTCGCCACTTCGAGTGTGGGAATTGTGAAACCCACTCCGCGCCACAGGCCGGATGTGTTTATCTCTATCCCCTTGCCGGCGCGGGCCACGTCCTCCAGAATCTCCCTCAATATGTCGTAATAAAGTGAGAGATCGAGCCTGGCCCGCGCGGCCGCGTTCATATATCTGATCTGATAATTTATGTGCCCCACGACGTCGAAGCATCCGCCCCGCACCAGCTCCCGGAGTTCCCTGTAATAACCGCGCATGAGATCGTCGATGTCCTCGTGTTCGTAGTCGAGGTAATAATAATCCTTCCGCTCTCGCTGGCGGTGTATCGAGCCTATGACGAAATCGAGGGATTCTTGCGAGACGATCTTTTCCGCGAGCGCCTGATTATGATTCCCATCGCCCAACTCCACCCCCATCGAAATTTCGAGCCTGCCGCCGTATTTTTCCCTCGCCGCAGACACGTCGTCCTCAAGGGCTCTCAACACGTCGAGTTCCGATTCGCCCAAGTCAACGTCCGCGTGATCCGTTATCGCGACGCCGCCCAAACCCATTGATACCGCACGCTCGCAGATGGCGTCCACCGACGGAACGCCGTCCTTTGAATTTTTCGAATGCACATGGCTGTCGTAATACGTCAATAATCACTCCCATACTTTATGCCGCGCCTGATTGTACCAGAGAGAACGTTTTTTTTGAAGCGCGCTCCGCGATCGAGGCATAAAAAACGCCCGGACAACGCCGGGCGTACGTTTTCATGGCCGCGAAGACTCAGCGCGTTACCGCATTATGTCGAGCGCGTTGTTCCAAACCGCTTTTGCCGCTTCGACCACCGTGAGGTTGGCCTCGTATGCCCTGGTCGCCACCATCATGTCGGCCATCTCGCGAACCACGTTGACGTTCGGGTAGGCCACGTAACCTTCCTCGTTCGCGTCGGGGTGATCAGGTTGATAGGCAAGCCTCGGAGGGTTCGCGTCGGTGCCTATGTCCGACACACGGACGCCGGACGCCGAGCGAAGACCAAACCATCCTTTGCTCAATCTATCATCCTGTCCGCCGGTCACCTCCATCAGACGCTCCTGAAACACCGGCACGCGTCTTACGTAAGGACCGCCCTCCGGCGTGCGCGTCGTGTTGACGTTCGCCAAGTTGCCGGAGATGGTGTCCATCCAGAGGCGGTTGGCGGTGAGCCCGCTTCCGGCAATGTCTATCGACCTGAAAATTCTCATTTACGCGCCGCCTCCTATTGCTCTGCGATACATCGCGATCTTGCGTCCCAATATCCTCGTCATGGCCTGATAAGACATCCGCGTCTCCGTCAGCCTCGCGGTCTCCGTCTCAGGGTCCACGTTATTCCAGTCGAGCCTGTATATCTCGTACCCCACTGAGCGGTTGTAAGGCGTGACCGCGCCGATATCCTCCGTCACGTTGGAAAAGTGGCGCTCGGAAGAGCGCTTCAGCGGCAGCCGGCTTGGCGTGTCTATTACCTCTTTGAGCTGATCCTCGAACGACACCTCGCGGCGGGCATATCTCGGGGTATTGATGTTGGCGATGTTGTGAGACGTCGCCTCCATACGCTTCGCGAGGCCGCCAAGGTCTTTCTCGATTACATGCCATGCCAAATCTCCGCGCATACGTCTCACCTCCCCGTTAAT
>JAITRO010000049.1 GCA_031288335.1 Synergistaceae bacterium
TGTAATCATAAGCCGATGCGTTTGCCTTGGATCTGGGATTGACATAAAACCTTTAAATATGGTATAAAATAAATATGATGAAAGGTTTCGGCGTATTTAATCTTGGTTGTTCCAATTCCCTCTCTTCCGGATGTTCAGCCTCGTCGGCTGAAGCAATGTTGTGATTTGCAGGCGACCCTCCTGAAGAGATTGATTCGAAGTTAGCAAGAAACAAAAGCGCAAAAAGGGGAGCCTGAGAAAGGGCTCCCTTTTTATTTCCTGGAGTTATTTCAAAAAAATTTTTTTGGGGGTATCACTTGATGAATAAATATTTGTTAACGCCCGGACCGGTTCCCGCATCCCGCGGGACGCAGCTTGCGGAAGCGCGCCCTCTCATTGGGCACAGGGGCAAAGAATTTTCCGAGTTGTTCTCCGGCATCGAGACGAAACTGTCAGGCCTTCTCAAAACCGAGGACAGGACTGTCATCTTCCCGGCTTCGGGCACTGGCGCACTGGAAGCGCTCGCCGCGAACTTCATCGGGCCGGGGGTCAGGGTGATATCCGTGTCCTGCGGTGTGTTCGGCGACAGGTTCCGTGAGATAGCGGCACTCACCGGCGCGGATATGATAAACGTGGACGTCGAACACGGAGAAGGCGTGAAATCTCACGTTGCGGCGGACGCCGTCGCGTCCAACCCGGACGCCTCCGTGCTGCTGCTGACACAGAACGAAACATCGACAGGCGTGTTCAACCGCGTGGACGAAATTATCGCGGCGATTCCCCAAGACAAAAGACCACTGATACTGGTTGACGGGGTCAGTTCTGTTGGGACAATGCCATGTTTCCCGCAGGAGTGGGGCATCGACGGGCTCGCCGCTGCATCGCAGAAGGGACTTCTCACACCTCCCGGGCTCGCCTTCGTATGGCTCTCCGAGCGCGGGTGGAACGCCGTGTCGAAAAGAAAGTGCCCGTCTTACTACTTCGACCTGACGCGCCAAAAAAAATACTTGTACAAGGACGCGCCGGAAAACCCGTACACGCCTCCAGTGTCGCTCTACTACGCTCTCGATCATGCTTTGGACGAAATCGCTTCCGAGGGATGGTTCGGCCTGAGGGCGCGCGCCGCCCGCTCGCTCGCGGCTGGAATCGAGGCGCTGGGATTCGAGCTGCTCGTCAAGGACGAGCACTTCCGCTCGCCAGGGGTGACCGCCTTCTTCCACCCGTCGGGAGAGACCAACTCCATTTTGAAATCGTTGAAATCCATGGGCGTCGAACCGGCCGGAGGACAGGGCAAGTTCAAGGGAAATCTGATAAGGATGTCCCATTACCACGACGTCAGATGGCCCGAAATTTCATTGGCCCTGGGCAGCTTATACGCCGCGCTTGGCGACGCGCGGCGCGGCGCTGGGGACTTCATGCGACAGGCTTACGAGATTTGGGAGGCGAAATGAAGTGAGCGGCAAAAAATTCAAGATACTGATACCAGAATCACTTGGCGACGAAGGAATACGCATATTGCGTGAGACGCCCGACGCCGAAGCCGATGTAAAGATCGGACTGTCGAGACAGGAATTCCTCGATATAATAGAAAACTACGATGCGGTGATCACGAGAAGCGGGACGTCAATGGACAAAGCGGCGATCGACGCCGCCAAACGGCTCAAAGTGATCGCCCGCGCCGGAGTCGGCGTGGACAACGTCGACATTCAGGAGGCCAGTAAGCGCGGTATCGTCGTGATAAACGCCCCGACCGGCAACACGCTGGCCGCGGCCGAACAGACGATGGCGCTGATGCTCGCCATGATGAGACACGTCCCGCAGGCCCATTTCTCCCTCGTCCAGGGCGAATGGAACCGCAAGAGGTTCACAGGGCATCAGTTGAACGGCAAAAAAATCCTCATCATCGGTCTGGGAAGGATAGGCATTCAGGTCGGGATCAGGTGCCTATCTTTCGGCATGGAGGTGTTCGGCCTCGATCCCTATGTGTCCGAAAAAAGGACGCAGGAACTCGGTTTCCAGAGGATGAGCGACCTCGCGGGAGCTCTTTCGCTCGCCGATATCGTCACGGTTCATGTCCCCATCACGAACGAGACGCGCTGCGTCATAAACGAGAAGACGCTGAGGGCTATGAAACCGGGTTCGTACCTGATAAATTGCGCGCGCGGGGGCATAGTCGACGAGGCGGCATGCGCTCAGGCGCTGCGCGACGGGCGGCTTGCCGGAGCGGCTTTCGACGTTTTCAGCCAGGAGCCTCCGTCCGCCGACAACCCTCTCTTCGCCGACGACATCGCCGATAAAGTGACGTTATCCCCGCACCTGGGCGCGACCACGGTCGAAGCGCAGACCGAGGTGGCCCGCATAGCGGTCGTCAACGCCCTGGCGGCGCTTCGCGGAGAGCGCTATAACCATGCCGTGAACCTGCCTTTCATGGAACAATATCTCGACGACATCCAGAAAAACTTCGTGCGCCTCGCCAGAAAAATGGGCATACTCGCCGCCAGGCTGGTCGAAATAGACGGCGGACAGCCCCAAAAATGCCAGGTTATGCTGCGGGGCGAAAAACTCGTCGATGAGGACGCTCCGGGAAACAGGAAACGTCCCTACACCATAGCGTTCATCAAAGGACTGCTCGAAGTGGCTCACGGCCCGGAGACGAATTACATGATAGCTCCGATCCTGGCGGCCGAGCGCGGCATCGCCATAGAGGAGAGTTTCGGGGAATCGCGCGCGTACCATAATTTGATCGAAGTCACGGTCACGAGCCAGAATTCGAATGCGATGCTCACCGGAACCATCACGGAGGAGGGCCGTCAGCATATAGTCAAAATCAACGACTATTACATAGATTTCAACCCGCACGGGCAGTTGCTGATGTTCCAGAACCACGACCGTCCAGGCGTGATAGGCAAAGTGGGAAACCTGCTGGGCAAGTCGTCGGTCAATATCGCGAATTTCTCGCTGGGCCGCAAGGAGATGAGCGGGCTCGCGCTCGCCGTGATGGAGGTCGACGGCGTGATTTCAGACGACCTGCTGTCCGAAATGGCGCACGACGGCGATATGATTTGGGCGACGACCGTCAATCTCAACGGAGAAGGAGAATAAGGCCAAAAGGTCAATCAAAGACGCCGCACGGCGTAGGCGAACGGAAGATTACATTCCTTATGACAGGAGCCGCGAAAATTCCGCGCGTTCCGCCGTGCGTTTTCTATGCTATCGCCGAGGCCATCAGAAGCTTTATCCTGTTGAGCTGGTTCACGTTGCTCACGCTGGCGTCGTAGTCGAGAGCCAGGATGTTCGCTCCCCTGTAAACGCGGCGCAGTTCCTTTATCACGCCTTTTCCAGTGATATGGTTGGGGAGGCATGCGAATGGTTGTATGCAGATTATGTTCCTGATATCGTCCTCTATGAGGCGCATCATCTCCGCCGAGAGCAGCCAGCCCTCTCCAGCCTGATTCGCCGGGTTCACTGTATCGCTAACCGTCGCCAGCATATCGCGGATATCGTGCGGCTCGCCGAATCTCGTGCCGCGGAGCGCACGTCTCATCGGACGGCGCATCCGCTCCAAGATACCCGTGCCGGCGATTCCGAACAGCTTCGGCAGCAGCGGCCCGGAAAGTTTTTCGCGGGCGTATATCGGATCGTAGAGGCAGTAGAGCAGGAAGTTAGCTATATCCGGAACTACGGCTTCTCCTCCCTCGCCCTCGATCACATCGACCAGATGCTCGTTAGCGTTGTCATGGTATTTCACCAGTATCTCTCCGACTATGCCAACTCGGGGTTTCGGCGTCGGATCTATGGGTATGTCCGCGAAATCGCACACCATGGCGTTCACGTCGGCCTTAAAACGCCCCCAGCTTCCGTACTCCACGTTGAGGCGGCACCTCTTGACCCATGCGTCGTACAATCCGTCGGCACCGCCCTTCTTCAGTTCATACGGGCGAGTGCGGTACAGCAACCTCATCAGCAGATCGCCGTAGAGCATCCCGAGCATCGATCTCCACAGCGTGCCGCCCTTCATGACAAATTTTTCGGCTCCGCCGTTTCTCTGCGCGTTAGCGGCCAATATCCGCGTCCGCGGGAAACCGGCCGCGTCAAGCGCGCGGCGCAGCAGCGGCACGTAGTTGCT
>JAITRO010000186.1 GCA_031288335.1 Synergistaceae bacterium
ACCAATGATACGGCGTCTGGGAGCACTGTAATCGGGGCTTCGTGCAATCCACGAGCCGATAGAATTTTGTCGGCTTGCGCGAGGGCTTCAGAGAGCGCCGAGGCGTGTTTCATGCCGAAGTTCTCCGCCATTTCGCGGGGAGCATCCGTGACGAAAAAGACCGTGCGGGCTTTTAGAATCTTCGCGGTCAGTTGAGTCACCCATTGGTCGGGAACCGTCTCATTCCTGCCGCGCCGTTCTATTTCTTCCAGAAGCGATTCGAGCGACGCCGCGTTTTTGAACGTGTCGTAAAAAGCAGGCGCGCCGCAGCCGTCACGGCACTCGTTGACGGCTATAATGACGCCGCCGTCGGAACAGGCTAGATCAGCCTGCATTATCGACTTTGTGGATTGGTAGATGTTCTGGTCGAGCGGATATCCGCCGTTTGACGTTATCACTATCGGCGTCCTGGAAATCCTCACCCCGGCGTGTTCGAGGACGAAGGCGCAACCGGCTCGGTGTGCTTTGTCCATGTCTCCGGCAAACGCCGCGATTATCCGCTTGTCCTGCGACAGCGCCACATTCAGGATGAAGGCAAGCTTCGCGGCGCGGGCCGCGAAGAGCATATCCTCCTGAAACGGGTTGCCGTCGAGCGAGCCGGGACGCGCGGCGGGATGAACGGTAAATTCGGCGTTGTGGCTCGCCATCACCGTGGCGAGGCTCGCTATACCGGGCAGCACGCTCTTGCGGCCGCCGCTGAATCCCGCGAACTGGTGCGGCTCTATGAATCCGTCGGCAACCAGCAGATCTGCCTCGGCGGCGATCCTGTTGATGACAAGCTCCCCACCCGAGGGCAGCCGCCCCAAGGACACAAGCTTCGAGGCGTCGAGCGGGTCATGGTTCACGATGCGCTCGCGGGCCGCGAAGTCCAGCCCGAACTTGTCCGCCATCTCCTCGCGCGTCGTCGCCCTGTGACTGCCGACTCCTATCAGTATCGTGATATCGGCGTCCGGAGCTCCGGCCCTTATCTCGTCGAGCATCAGCGGCAGCGTGATATGGCTCGGCACAGGGCGGGTGTGGTCGCTGGTGAGGACTGTCACTTTCCTCTTGCCCCGGGCCAGCTCCGCAAGACGCGGGCTGTCCTTCGGACGCTCCAGGGCCTTCTTGACGATATCGCTTTCGGCCTCGCGGGGCACATTGGGAGCGGAGGCGCGCAGGACGTTTACAGATCTTCTGTCCGCTACCTCGCACGACATTTCTCCGGAGCCATAGGGAACTTTTATCGTCACTGCCATCGCGGAGGTTCCAGGCCGAATTCGTCCGTGAGTTTTCCCAGTAACTCGCGGGTCGCGTCGTCGATGTGTACGCCCTCCTTCAACGCCCGCGCGCGGGCTTCGGATTCCTTTTCGCCGTGGATATATATCCTGTCTTGTCCGGCGGCTTTCTCGCTCTCTCTGATATCGTCCAGAATTTTCCCGATATGCCTTTTCAGCTCGTCCGCGTGTCCGAACAGATCGAGACGAATAGCGCCGAAGAAATGCGTTATTCCGGAACCGTGTCCTTCCCTGAAAGTCTCAACGGTGCTCATGCCGAGGGACAATCCCGAGCAAAGCAGCTCTACCAGCAACCCCAGGCCGAAACCCTTGTGCCCGCCGTTTTCCTCTCCCTCTCCGCCAAGGAACAGATGCCCGCCGTAAGTGGGGTTGGAAAGGAACATCTTCTCGAACGCAGTGGCGTCGGCCGTGCCCACGCCGTTTTCGTCGACGGCCCAGCCGAGCGGCATCGGCTTCCCGCGCCGGTCATACACTTCGACCTTGCCGTGCGCGACGGTCGTCGTGGCCATGTCCAGGAGAAATATCCCGCCGCGCCTATTTCCCTCAGGAATGCCAACCGCTATCGGGTTCGTCCCGAGGACGCGCTCTCTGCCATACGTAGGGATCGCGCAGGTGCGTGTGTTGGTGAACGCCATCCCTATCATGTCGTACCGGGCGATCATCTCGGCCCACAGCCCGGCCATCCCGAAATGGTTTGAGTTGCGCACCGCGCAGAACCCCGTCCCCGCGTTCTTCGCCTTTTCGACTATCTTTTTGACGCAGAACTCCGACACATACCCGCCCACGCCGTCGCGTCCATTGACCACGAGCGAACATGGAGTCTCCCACACTATTTCGGGATTCGCGCCGGGCTTCGAAAATCCGCGGTCGCGGTTCATCCTGTAAAACGCGAGGCGGGAGACCCCATGGGACGGCACGTTTCTCAAGTCCGCCTCGGCGAGCACCCACGCCGTTATCCGCGCTTCCTCCGCGGAATAGCCGTATCCTTCGGAGAGTATCGACTCTACCGTTTTGATTAGATCTTCGTATGCAATAACGCTGCTCATGACGCACGCTCCTTTTTATTCGTCCGGGATGATCCTGCCGGCCGGTTCCTTGCAGAAGACGGCGCATACGATAAATATGACACCGCAAACCAGCCACTCCGCGTATATTATATGCTTTGTGCCGCTTATTACGCCGTTCAACATTCCCTGAAGCGACAAAACGAGGGGCGACGCACTTTGGACGCGCGGCAGATAGGTCCATACCGCCCACACCAGCAGCGACATCAGCAATATCGGGAATCCCGCTGCCCTCTTGCAGAGTTTCGGGAAATAAACGGCCGCCGCGAGGAACAGCGTGAACGACGTGGTGATCGCAAGAGCCGATGTTATGGTGGTGAGTATGTCGCGCGCTGTCAGGGCAAGGATGAACGACAGCACGGAAACGCCCAGCACCAGCACCCTCAGCAGCACCATCTCCTTCGCCTCGGAAATCTTTTTCCTGTAAATCTTCTTGACTATGTCCTCGTTCACTAACGTCGAGCATCCCATAAGGAGCGCCACGGCCGTCGATATATCGGCCGCCCACAGCGCGGCCAGAAATATCCCGCCGACTAAGGGAGAGAGCCGGTTCGCCACCCAGGGGAGCGCCATGCGGGCGTGTTCGAGATCAGGCTGCATCGCGGCCGCGACGATGCCGAACATCGCGCACAAAAACCCGGCCGGGAGAATGAGGACGCCGCCGATGAGCATACCCTTCCGCGCTGTCTTCTCGTCCTTCGCGGCGAACGAAATCTGCGCGACCGCCTGGGTGGTGACCGCCATCGTGACCATGACGACCACGTAACCGACGACCACGGCCAACCCCAGCCCTGACACCAAGTCCATCCATCCGTTTCCGTCAGCCTTCGGAGGCAGCGCCGCCATTATCGCGCCGTAACCGCCGAACAGCTTAAGGGTCTGGAACAGCGCCACGATTATGCCGACGTAGATCGTGATGACGCTGATCAAGTTCGACAGTCCGCTGGCCCAATAGCCGCCGATAAACGTGATGGCTATGAAGATGACGGCGGAAGCGACCATACCGCCGTTGAGAGAGAATATATCGGGAAGGAGAGTGGAGAGGATAGCGCCGCCCGCGACGTACTGGAGCGATGTGATGGTCATCATGACGAGCAGCTGGTTTATCACTGAGAGAGTGCGCGAGGCCGGCCCGAACATCGAGCCCATCATCTCCGGTATGGTTCTGACGTTCATCTTGCGGAGATATGAGGCGAAAAACAGCCCCACCACTATGCCGCCGGTTCCCCACGCCGCGTTGTACCATCCAGCGGAAAACCCGTTTCTGTATGCGTTCTCGGCCACGCCGACGGTGGAAGCCCCGCCGACCGCGAGCCCGCAGAGCAGAACGGCCACTATGATGGTCGGCATGTTGCGCCCAGCCAGGAGATATTGCAGCGTTTTGTTAGACGTGCCCTGTTTCTGCAATCTCGTGGACCACCACGAAATCCCAAGGAGAAGTGCCACATAAACCACCAGTACAGCCAATTTCACGTTCACTACAAAGAACCCCCTTCACAATTATGACGCCGTCAGTTTATGGAAACCACAAGACATAAAAAAACGGGCCCCTTGTGGGAGCCCGGCTTTTTTCAGTTTTTACGCGTCGGTCTTAACGACGCGGGCCACCGCGGAAAAAACAAGGACCCCCGCATGAATAAGACCGGATAAAGGAGAAATAATAATTTTTATTCATCGGAGGTTCCTTTCCTTAAGGGTATTTATACTGATTTTCGGAAAACAAATATACCGGCGGACGAGTGACTTGTCAATAGATACAATCAAAATCTCGGGCTCCGCCCGAATCCGGCAGGGAGCAAGCTCCCTGCACCCTCATTATAAAATAAAAGGGGCCGGGGAACTGGTTCCCCGGCGGAGTTTGGGGCGGAGTTCCATGATTTTGTTATAAACAATTTTCTTGCGTCAAAAATTCGTCAATGCGATCCTCGTCTTTTGCCAAAAAATGATATACTTGTTAATTATAAATGTCGTCCCATAATTTTGTTACATTTTTTAATGAAGGGCGGCAGTTAGTTCTTTCATTTGAGGTGAAATAGTTGATCGGTTTTTTCGACGGAGCTTCAAGAGGCAATCCGGGAATGGCGGGGGCCGGTTGCTGTATGATCGACGACAACATGGATGTGGTATGGGAATACGCCAAATATTTGGGCGTGAAAACAAATAACGAGGCTGAATACGCGGCGTTAATCGCCCTCATCGCAGGAGCGCGCTCGAGAGGATTGGACGAAATCGAGATACGCGGCGACAGCAAACTGATCGTGAGCCAGGTCAACCGCGAATGGAAGATAAACAAACCCCATTTGAGAGTATTAGCGAAAGAAGCCTGGGACCTCATGAAAGGTATGAAGGTGAATTTGGTTTGGATCCCAAGGGACGAAAACCATCTGGCCGACAAACTTTCGAACAGAGCCATCGATGAACGAGGTGATGAGCGCAATGAGCAATCCGTCTGAGACAAATATCCACAAAAACGCCGGCGTCGAAAACCTGTATGAATCCATTCAGTCGCTCGTTGCCGACATTGCCGCCCTCAAAGGCAAAATCGGAGAATATTACTGGCAAGCATTTTTGGAAAGGGGGCAATATGAACCGGCATTGGGCGACGTTTTCAGAGGAATTCAGATGAAGATCGACGAAATTACCTTCCTGGAACAGGAGATACAAATTATCGAGGATGGCGCGGGTCAGCCGATACAGCCGCCCGTGCGCTTCCAACCGAAAGATGTGGCATGCCGCTCATGCGGAATGTTGAACGATGGCGGGGCGAAGTTCTGTCAGGCTTGCGGAATGACTATCCACGAGGAAAGCGTGGTGGAATATAAGGTCGAGAACTTTGGGATATGCCCGCTCTGCGGCGCCTCGCTGCCGGAAGACTCCGTTTTCTGTTACACGTGCGGCGCGAGAATCAAGATGTGAATCGCCTTCAAGCTGGGCAAATGCATATGGAGAGGGCTCAAAAAGGTTTCATCATAGGAGGCATTATCTTTAAATAAGCCCCCGCCGCTTTTTAAACGGCGGGGGCAACTGGTGTTCCCTGATTTTGCTACGCTTTCGTTTCGATGCTTATGCCGCGCATACGCCCGATGTTTTCGATCACGCGCAAAATACCGCCTGCCGGAATTTTCCGGACTACTTCCTCGTCATCGTTCACAACTGTTGTCTGGTATATAAAGAACCAGAGTTTACCTCAACAGCGACAGAACGTTCTGCGGCAGTGAATTGGCCTGCGCCAGCATCGAGTTGCCGGCCTGGCTCAGGATGTTGAGTTTGGTGAACTCCATCATCTCCTTGGCCATGTCGGCGTC
>JAITRO010000202.1 GCA_031288335.1 Synergistaceae bacterium
AATATGGCACGCCGCAAGAAACAGCCCGCCGGCGATCCCCAAAACGCAAACGATCACCAATGCCGGCAAGAGGAAAGGGAGTTCCGTCGCGTTATCTTCGCCGTATTTGCGCAAAACGAGACACAAAACAGCCGCCCACGCGACGGTTCCGAGTATCGCAACCGCTACCGCGGAGAAACGTCCCCGCCATCGGACAATCAAGACGTCGCGCCCGTCAGGTGCGGAATCCATCAGCGGCGGTCGCCCGCGTTGGCGCTCCAGAGTTTCGCGTATATTCCGCCCGCGGCCAGAAGCTCCTCATGAGTACCCTGTTCCTCGACGCCGCCCTCCGTGAGCACGATTATCCTGTCGGCGCCCCGCACGGTCGACAGTCGATGGGCGACTACGAGCGTGGTCCTTCCCGCCGCGAGTTTTTCAAGAGCTGCCTGTATGGCGATCTCAGTGACGTTGTCGAGCGCGCTCGTGGCTTCGTCGAGTATCAGGATGCGGGGATTTTTCAAAAATACCCTGGCTATCGCGATGCGCTGTTTCTGTCCCCCCGAAAGCGTCACGCCGCGCTCGCCTATGCTCGTGTCTAGGCCGTCCGGCAGGGAGTTGATAAAATCATCTATATTGGCGTTTCTCGCCGCCTCCATTATACGTTCGTCCGACGCCTCGAAGTCGCCGTAGGCTATGTTGTCGCGTATCGTTCCGGCGAAAAGATACGTGTCCTGCTGCACTATTCCTATGCTGGTCCGAAGCGAGAAGAGCGTGTATTCCCTGATATCCTTTCCGTCTATGGTTATACGGCCGGAGCGGGGTTCGTAGAACCTCGGCAGCATGTGACACATCGTCGTCTTGCCGCCGCCCGACGGCCCGACGAGGGCGACGGTCTCTCCGGGCGATATGTGCAGGTCGATGCCGCGGAAAACGTTCTCACCGCCGTCGTAGCTGAAAGAGACGTTTTCGAACGATATATCGCCCTTCACGTTTTCAAGGTCGACGGCGTCGTCGGTGTCGATCTCCGGCGCCTCCTTCATGAGTTCCTGGACGCGGACGAAGCCGGTCATTCCGTTTTGAAGCTGTTCCACGAAATTTATTAGACGTTTAATCGGATCGGTGAAAAGGCCGACGAACAGCAAGTAAGCCGTGAAATCTCCCGCGCTTATGCGGCCATAATACGCGAACAGCCCGCCTGACAGAAGCGTCACCACGATGAGGACGTCCAGAATGAAGCCGGTGCCCGAGAAAAATTCGGCCATGGCCTTGTATTGCTGTCCGCGCGCCTCCGCGTAGTACATGTTGCCCTCATGAAAACGCTCGCGCTCGTGTGCGGATGTCTCGAAAGCCTTCGCCACCCTGACGCCCGCGATGCTGTTCTGGAGGTCGGCGTTGACCTCGCCTATGCGGGCGCGGCTCGCCATCGAGGCTTTCGACAGGTTTTTCCGCTGTTTATAGGCAAACCAGAACAGAATGGGTATGAAGGCGAATATAATCAAAGTCAGCTTAAAATTCATCGTGCAGAGCAGGACGAATGATCCCGACAGCAGGACGACGGAGAGGAAAAGGTCTTCAGGCCCGTGGTGAGCCAGTTCCGCTATCTCGAACGTGTCGTTTATTATGCGCGACATTATGCCCCCCGTCTGCGTCCTGTCGAAGTACGAAAACGGGAGCCGCTGCAGATGGTTGAAAGCATCGCGGCGGATGTCGAGCTGTATCCGAACGCCCATCACATGCCCGAAAAACTGTACGGCGTAAACCATGACGGCTTTCAAGAGGTAAATGGCGAGCAGCGCCGCGCACCAGAAAAGTATCACACTGATCTCCCTCTGGGGAACGTACACGTTGATCATTTTCCTGGTTATCATAGGATAGAACAGATTGCACATCGCGGAGAGAAAAGCGCAGCACATGTCGAATACGAAAAGCCCCAGATGCGGACGGTAATAACTTGCGAATTTTCTAAACATAATGGTGCATTATACCATAAGAGACTATAGTTTGAATTTCCGTGAACGATGCATATCCGGTTCCATGAGATTCAGCCTTTCCATCCATATGGTTGAAAACTTTATTTTTAGTGAAACGGTGCTATTACTGAATTCAGTATCGTAATTAAATGTTAATCTGTCGAGCGAGGTTGAATCCAATTTTAACACCAAAGTGGTGATATAATGTATGTGGACGATGACGCCCATTTAACAGGCATCCCTCATGTTTATACGATACTGTTTTTCATCATCATATTGTCGGCACTTGCAACCTGGATCATTCCGGCCGGGCAGTTTGAACGCGCTTTAAACGAGGCGCAGGGCCTCATTATCGTTCCGGGAACCTACAAAGCGGTCACACCCAGTCCGGCGGGGTTTATGGACACGCTGACCACCATCTACCGCGGCATGGTATCTGCGGCAGACACGGTTTTCTTCGTCTTCATAGCTTTCTCCTCCATCAGCCTCATAGTCGCCACAGGCGCGTTTCATGCGCTGATAGCGGCTATTCTCGGGTATTTCAAAGGCAGGGCGCAGATTTTGATCATACCGCTCTTCATAACGCTCATTGGCATGGCGTCCTCTACTATCGCGGTCTCCGAGGAAATGTTTCCGTTCATCCCGATCTTCGTCGCGGTGTCGATCGCGATGAAATATGACGCTCTCGTGGGCATGTCGATCGTGGCGCTGGGCATTGGGTTGGGGTATTCCGGTTCTTTTCTCAATCCATTCACCATAGGCCTTGCGCAGAATATGGCCGGCCTGCCGCCTTTTTCCGGAGCCGGTTATCGCATCTTCTGCCATTTGTCGACAGTCGTCGTAGCGTCAATTTACGTGATGACGTACGCGGTCAGTGTCTCGCACTCACAAAAAAACAGCCTGCTCTACGGTTGCGAACAGAACGGCCCGGATTTTGGAGGAAAGGCTATCGATGAACATCCGCTGCATATTCGTCATGTTCTCGTTCTCGCCGTCACGTTGACAGGCATAGCGGCAATCATCTGGGGCGTATATAAAAAAGAATGGTATTTCGAACAATTGACGGCGGTTTACCTGTGTATGTCCATATCTTCGGGATTGATAATGGGCTGGTCCGCGGACAAGATCGCGCATAAATGGGCGAACGGGGCTGCCCAGATCACGTCCACGTGCCTGAAAATCGCCCTAGCGAAGGGAATCATCCTCATTCTTCAAAACGCGCTGATATTGGACACCATCATCTATTGGACGGCGAGGCCTCTTTTGGAGCTGCCTCGATGGGGAGGGGCGCTCGCGATGCTTTTCATTCAAACGATCATCAATTTTTTCGTGCCGTCGGGCTCCGGGCAGGCAGTTGTCAGTATGCCGCTCATGATACCTATCTCTGACATCTTGAATATATCAAGACAGACCGCGGTCCTCGCCTTTCAGTTCGGGGACGGCATCTCGAATATTTTATGGATCACGGGTTCCATGCCGGTAATATGCAATTTCGCCAAAGTGCCGCCCCGCAAGTGGCTCAGGTGGTTTTTCCCGCTTTTCGCTTTGATCTTCGTGACTCAGATGATCTGCATCGTCGGAGCGCTGTTGATCAATTATTGAGACTCTAATTGGCGCATCCTAAAGCGGGCTGCGCCCGCAACCCAAATTTTTGTTTTTTTATTGATGAAGCATGTCCGTAAGGTAATAAAGCAGGGCGAACACATAGGTTCGCGCCTGCCGTGATAATTGGACGCGGTTTTCGAATCGTTCCTCAGCGCGCCTGAAACGTTCGCGTCCTTCGCGATTTCATCCCTTCAACGATTTTGCGGGATGTCCGGTATGGTCGCGAAGCCTTTCTCCAGGTCGTCGTCAGTGGGAACTCTATCGCTCAGCGTTCCGGAGTTGTATTGCATATAAGCCGAAAGGTCGAAATAACCGGTTCCGGTCAGTCCGAAAAGTATCACTTTTTTCTCTCCGGTTTTTTTGCATTCGAGCGCTTCGTCGATGGCAGCCTTGATCGCGTGACTTGATTCGGGCGCGGGGAGGATCCCTTCGATCTTCGAAAACTTTACCGCCGCTTCAAACACGTCATTTTGCGTTTCGGAGCGGGCTTCCAGAAGGCCGTCCTCGAAGAGCCGGCTCAGCACGGAATTCATGCCGTGATAACGGAGTCCGCCCGCGTGATTGCTGCTGGGGATGAAGCCGTTGCCCAGGGTCTTCATCTTGATCAGCGGAGTGGTTTTGGCGGTGTCGCCAAAGTCATAGGCAAAACGTCCCCGGGTAAAACTCGGGCAGGAAGCCGGCTCGACCGCGATAAAACGTATGTCGTTCTTCCCCTCTATCCTTTCCCCCATAAACGGGGCTATGAGGCCGCCCAGGTTCGAGCCGCCGCCGGCACACCCGATGATCACGTCCGGCGCGATGCCGAACTTGTCCATCGCGGTCTTTGTCTCGAGACCGATCACCGATTGATGCAACAGAACGTGATTTAAAACGCTGCCCAGCACATAGCGGCATTTGTCGGTCTTTACAGCTGTTTCAATCGCCTCGGAAATGGCGCAGCCCAGGGAACCGTAGGTATCGGGGTTCTCTTCGAGTATTCGGCGGCCTGCGTCGGTGGCTTCCGACGGTGACGGATACACCTTCGCTCCGTAGGTTTCCATGACGGCCTTGCGGTAGGGCTTCTGCTCCGCGCTTATCTTCACCATGTATACGGTGAGTTCTATGCCGTAGAACGCGGCTGCCATCGCCATCGCCGTGCCCCACTAACCTGCGCCGGTTTCGGTCGTGAGATGAGCGAGTCCCTCTTCCTTCGCGTAAAAGGCCTGCGGTCCCGCCGAGTTCAGTTTGTGGCTGCCGGAAGTATTTGTTCCCTCAAATTTGTAGTAAATTTCAGCCGGTGTCTCCAATGCCTTTTCGAGGTAATAGGCGCGGATCAGCGCCGATGGCCGATATGCCCGATAAAAGTCCTGAATGCCATTGGGAATGGAGACGAGCTTCGTCGTGTCGTCAAGTTCCTGTTTCACCGGCTCTTTGCAGAAGATCGCCTCCATATCGGTGGCCGTCACCGGTTCGAGGATTCCGGGATGCAGAATTGGGTCGGGCTTGTTTTTCATCACAGCCCGGAGATTGTACCAGTATTTGGGCATCTCGTCCTCGCTGAGATAGATTCGGGTGGGGATTTTGCTCATTGTCGTTTCCTCCTTATTGAATATGATTCCGTGATTTTTTCGTTCGTTCTCGCATCATCCAAATTTCCGCCGCTTTTCGCTCCATTCCCCCCTCTCTTTTTGCCGCGGCGCGACAATAAAAGAAGAGAGGCTTTTATCTTTGCCTCTCTTCTTGGTATTCCGTTTCAGTATGTACGATATGATGGTCTGAAATAAAAAAGAGGCCCGAGATAATTTGTATTACCCGGGCCTCTTCCGTATAAACAGAAAGAACGCGCGGGCGGCTAAGGCCACCAACGCCAGGAATTATTTACAGACTCGTTCGCCGCGTAAAAAGAAATTTTCCGAATATCCCTCACGAAACTCACAAAAATTCCCCCGAAAAACCGTATGGGAAATTTATACCACACAATTTAATTTTACGCAACCCCGCGGCGCGGCAGCGCGTAGCTGCAAAATAAACATATAGTGCCTTACGGGCATACTCCGCCGATAAAAAAACAAAAATTTAGGTTGCGGGCGCAGCCCGTTTTGGGATTGCAAGCATAACATAGCATGAACGTCGCTCGTCCGCTGAGTTTTTCCGCCCTTGAACCGCAGGTTGGTTTTGGTGGGCGGCAAAAATATTTGGGGGTATTTTGTGATAAACTTGATGCAGGCCGAGTTTAGTCTGCAAATGATAAAGCGGATTATTCAGAAGCATTAATTATTCGGCGTTCCGAATACCGACATGTTGGGAGGAATTGACATGAATCCAAATCATTACCGCGTAATGATGGCCGCATATTTCGCAATGTTCCTGCCGATGTTTTTCTCGCCTCAGGCTGCGGCGGCCGACAGATGCGGCGTCGTTGAAAAACTCACGCAGACAGTGACCGTAGTTCGCAATAAACAAGAAATAAAGCTGTCCGAGGGAGACGCCGTCTACACGGGCGATATGATAAGGACGGGACAATCCGGTTACGCCGAGATAAAGCTGATAGACGACACGTTAATAGCGTTCGGCGGCAACAGCATCATAAACCTCACTGAAGTCCAGTTTCGCGTGGGCGTTTCTCGCCTGCATATGTCGGTGGAGAGAGGTGCCGTATGGGTGTCCACAGGCTCCATAGGTCTCGTCAACGCGGCTGCCGTGAAATTCATGACGCCATCCCTGCTCGTATCGTCCGGCAACGCGACTCTCCTATTCGAAGTCGGCGGGGATGGCGAAAAACTGAAAGTACAATGGCTCAATAAGGGCGGGAAAGTCGAAGTCTATAATAATCGCACGAAAGAACAACTTACCCTGAGAGAAGCGGATATTACCATGACAGTCACGCCAAACGGCAAGATGACCATAGCGCCGACGGAAACTGAAGAGAACTGAATGATAAGATCTTGAGGCTCCGCCTCAAACTCCGCAAGGGGCTCGCTCCTTGACCCCTAAAGAAAAGAGGGTGCGGGGAGCTTGCTTTTTTCACTAAGCGTTCTTTTTGAGGGCGCGGTTCCGTTTCACGCAGTAAAAAACGTAACCGGCGATCAGGATGGCGCAGAAAGCGACGAGGGCCGCCGTTATTCTGTGCAGGCCCTTGTACATGGCGTCGCCCGCCCCGCCTATCCAATATCCCAGGGCGGTCAGGGCTATGACCCATATCCCGCTGCCGAGGCCGGTATAGAGGCTGAACTTTACCAGGTTCATGCGGGCGAGCCCGGCGGGGAGTGAGACGTACTGGCGGATCACCGGCAGGAGGCGAGCTGTGAACGTGCTGATGTGTCCGTGGCGCGCGAAGAACGCCTCGGCCTTGTCCAGCGCCGAGGGAGAGACAAAAAAGTATTTCCCGAACCGCTCGAAAAATTTTCTGCCCCATTTCACGGCTATATAGTAGTTGAAATACGCGCCCAACAGGCTGCCCGCGATGCCGCAGGCCACTACCGCGAACGGATTCATCCTGCCC
>JAITRO010000232.1 GCA_031288335.1 Synergistaceae bacterium
ACCCCCCCCCCCCCCCCCCCCCCTCGGAGAGGATAATGTTTTGTTGATTTTTGACATAACAATCATATCTCTATATCGTCCTCCTGTATAAACAGTATCACGGAGAAGTCCTTCGTAAAGAAACCCCGCTTTTTCATAGCTTCGTACTGCGGTTACATTTTCTGGAAACACACGTAAATAGACACGATGGAGAGTAAGTTCCTCGAACGCAATGCATGTAATCGTATTTATAGCGGTTATGCCGATACTCTGCCCGCGAAACGTAGTATCGCCTATAAAAATACCGAGCTCTCCTTTTGCGTGTACATGGTCAATGTTGTTAATATACACACTTCCCACGGGCACGTCATCAAACAAGATAATATATTGTATCGCCTTACCTGCTCCTACGGTGTTTTCAAGCCAGTTTAACTGGCTTTCTTCTGTGAAATCATCGTGAATAACAAAATTTTGTTTGACTTCATCAGCATTTCGCATTTTTAGTATCAGCGGCGTATCATCGGCCGTAATTTTTTTAAGTTTAATCAAGTGTTTGCCCTCCCTTTACAATTTCGCGTATAACATATTGAGGTGAGTTACTTATGCTGATGTAAATCCGCCCGACATATTCACCAATCATTCCGAGCGATAGTAATATCATACCGCCAACGAACAGCAATACCGCCATTGTAGAAGCATATCCTATTGGCATTGCCGGGCTAAGTATTTTTTGCACTATCGTCGCAAGTCCGTAAATAAATCCAATGGCTGCGACAAAAAAGCCTAGAAATGCTGTCAATCTAAGCGGCTTCACCGAGAACGCAGTAAATCCATTCAGCCATAAACCAAGTGACTTAGCAAACGTAAAATGCCCTTCGCCCGCAATGCGTTCTCTGTCCTCGGCTATGACGTAGCCGATTTTATTGGTAGAGCACAACATAAGTCCCTCAAAGTAAGGAAACGCGTTCTTGTAGCGAATGATTTCGTCAACTACAAATCGCCGCAACACATTGAACGTGCCAAAGTGCAGATCTTTTGGTTTGTTTAACAGCCATTGCGACATCTTATGATTTAGCGCAGAGCCAAAATTCTTGAAAGGCGACTGCTTGCGATTTCCGTATTTAGCTGTAACGATGTCGTAACCTTCGTCCAGTTTGTCGATGAAATCCCATAACCTGTACGTGGGGCATTGGCCATCATCGTCAAGTACAATCACGATATTGCCAGTGATGTACTTCATGCCGGCAAGAACGGCAGAATTTTTGCCGAAGTTTCGCGCTAAATCGATAACTGTCATATTTGTGCGTGTCTCTACAAGACGTTTCAGTACAGGTAGCACATTGTCAGGCGAACAGTCGTTGACACAGATAATTTCGTAATCTGTTTCTGGTTTCTGCGTAATGGTTTCATCAATCTCTGCGATTACGGGTACAATCGTTTCTTCCGAACCGTAGCACGGAATAACAAAGGATAATTTCATAAAACACCTCCAATGGAGTAAATTATTACGCCTGATAATATCAGCCCGATTCCGAGCAGCTTTTTTTTGCTGATTTTTTCTTTCAGGAACAGCAAACTGA
Organism: Synergistaceae bacterium; assembly: GCA_031288335.1. GTDB lineage: Bacteria > Synergistota > Synergistia > Synergistales > Synergistaceae > JAIRKI01. Next base: position 1,560 of record JAITRO010000232.1, read on the forward strand.
TTAGTGGAATAAAGATATAATAACTTAGCGATTCCAAGAGCGCGCCTGTCGAAAGTTGAATGTGTTTATACAAATACAGTGTGACAAATGTGACACACAGAAATATCGCGTAGCCAATTATCACTTCTTTATTCAGATAGACTTTTAACCCAATATACCCGCGATTCGCGGCACGTTTCAGCAACAGCTGCGAACACGCGCTTATAAATACGCATATAGCAAATATCAAAGCATAGACCATATCAGTCCCCCGCCTTTCCTATTACCACAATTCCGGAAACAATCAGCGCAGTCGCTATAACTTTCTGGATAGTCAATTGTTCATCGAATATTACCGTTCCCCAGACAATGCCAAATATAACCGCTACTCCTTTGTTGCTGAATACAGTTGAGAGCGGCATTTTTTTAAGTAGTTGCTGCCACAGCAACGAATAGACAATAAGCAACACGAGCGAGCAAACATACGGTCAGAGATAATCGAATGACATAAACGGCCGTCTTGCGGCATATTTTGTTAATATCCCACCGCAGGAATAGAGCAGAAACAGCGCATGGAGCAATACAAAATCTTTGAATTTAATCTTGTTCACCTTTCATCGTCCGCACCGCCTTTCGGCGAGTGGAGGATTCACTATATCTTTCTTGCCACCAGTATTATGCTCGCACCAAAACAGATACTTTTCGCTTTTGCTATCAAATCAATTTCCAGTCCAAGAACGATTCGTGCAAGCCTGTCCAACCAATTCGGCAAAACAAACTCGCCTTGATTTATGATTGCTTGCTTGCGCCGCGAAGCGGCGCAAGCTCTATACGGCAAAGCCCTTAACAGGAATATCGGAAACGGCATAAACCAAAAAAAGTAGCTTACAAAATCGACCGCATATCCGGCAGTCTTTACTTTTTCGCGCAGTTCAGGCAGTTCATATCTACGGAAATGTCCGCATTTGTCGCTTTCTGACCACAAATATTGATGTGCCGGGACAGTCATGTACAAAAATCCGTCCTCGATCAACAGTTCGCGTAAATTTTTCAGAAATACCGCGTCGTCTTCAATATGTTCAAGCACATCGAATAAACCTACTGCCTCAACAGAGTTTTCCTGTACTGTGTTAGTGTTCATAAAACCACAAACAATATTTTTAAGTCCGCGCCTTGCGGCGTTTTTGCAACCGTGCTCGCCTGGCTCGATCATCGCAGTTTTATAACCGTGCTGAATCAGGTAATGCGCCATATTACCATTTCCGCCGCCGAGTTCAATTATGCGATTATCTTTCGGCGGCATTGAGTCTATCACCGCCTTTATTACGCGGTTACGATGTTTGAACCAAAAGCTGTTATCTTCGAGTTCAAATAGCCTGTCGTGCACTTCGTCAGCATATGACACTTCGGCAGTGCAGCCATAAAAGATGCCGTTACGTAAAGTCAGTGCGTCAGTTTTAAGTTTGCCTGTAAACCACATCAAACATTATCTCCAAAGAAGTCGTGTATTACCTCCACTACCTTTTCTCTGTCTGCTTGTGTCATTCCGTAATATATAGGCAAACGCACAAGACGCTCGCTCTCAACAGTAGTAAACTTGTCCTCTCCGTGGAAACGTCCGAGTTTCAGCCCTGCCGTTGACGAATGAAGCGGGATATAGTGAAATACCGAGCCGATACCACTTTGCTTTAAGTAGGCAATAAACTTTGTTCGTTCTTTCAAATTTTTCAGCTTTACCCAAAACATATGGGCATTGTGAGTGCAATTTGCAGGAATGTCAGCTGTTTCAATAACCCCGCACTCTTTTAGGTCACGCAGATTTTCCTTGTAAAAATTCCAAGTATCCAATCGATCAGCGTTGACTTTGCCGAGTTGTTTAAGTTGCGCAAAAAGATATGCGGCATTTAGCTCGCTTGGCAGGTACGATGAACCGATGTCACACCACGAATACCTGTCTATCTCGCCGCGAAAGAATTTACTCCTGTTCGTGCCTTTCTCTCTGATAATCTCAGCACGTTCCACGAAACGCAGGTCGTTAATAAGAAACGCACCACCTTCGCCGCAGGACACATTTTTCGTTTCATGGAAACTGAGACAGCCGAATATTCCAATAGCGCCAAGCGGCCTGTCCCCATATGCGGCACCAATTCCCTGCGCGGCATCTTCTACTACATATAAGTCATGATTCTCAGCGAGTTTGTTAATAACACTCATTTCACAACCGACTCCCGCGTAATGTACTGGAACAATAGCTTTTGTTTTGGGAGTAATGGCTGCTTCAATGAGCGTTTCATCGATGTTCATCGTGTCGGAGCGCACATCAACGAATACGATAGTTGCGCCGCGCAAAGCAAAAGCGTTTGCCGTTGACACGAATGTATATGAGGGCATAATCACTTCATCACCCGGCTTGATGTCACACAATATTGCGCCCATCTCAAGTGCGTGAGTGCATGAAGTGGTAAGTAAGACTTTCTTCGTGCCTATGATTTCTTCAAGCAGATGCGAAGCTTGTTTAGTAAACTCACCATCACCGCAAATTTTACGCTTTTCTATTGCCGCTGCGATGTATTTTTCCTCACCGCCAATATAAGGCGGTATGTTGAATGCAATCATACTATTATGCCTCTTCTTTTATATTTGCGGCAGTGATACTGCTGAGAAATTTAAGCATGACAGTTAGTTATGAACAAAATACAGACAATATTTGGCGTGAATATATCCATATAGCTGGGCTGCGCGATAAATGAGTGAGCTGAGATATTGCCATATCTGTTGCGTTTCATCCGGTTCTGCGTTCCCATACGGTAACGTGAATATCTTCTAATACTTGTATCTTTTCAAATTGTAAACTTAGTATATCGGCAGTCCAATATTCTCCTCCGTGTCCTTCCGCAACATACAATTTATTTATTCCATCAAGTCCTATGAAGTTGTCAAAACTCGAATTCATTTCAATATAGTTAAGCGGCTCTCTTTGCCCGGCCTGCTCAAGGTAATAGAATTTCCAACCATACGGCGCATATAGAGCATAATTTGCAGCGAACGTAACACCTACTTTTGGATCACGCACATCAGATTGATTATAGATATAATCCGCACTCTCCTTTTGCCAGTCAGCCCACTTGGACGCGGAAGGGCAGGAGTAAAGGCATAAGAAAGACTGAATTGGTATTGCGATTAAAGCGATTATCAATATAGTCTTCACGATATGAGTTCTATGTCGCAAGCTGTATTTATATGATAACGAGAAAAGCATGGAAGTAATCACATAAATCATCCAAGGTAAAATCAGCAAAAAGTACCTCATGTCCCACCAACTTTTGCCACCGAGAATGCCGACCGTATATACAATAAATACCAAGTAGAACAAAACAGGCAACGAAAGCGCGACTGTTAAGCAGTAGAATCTCTGGCTTGTTTCTTCCATAGATGATTTGTCCCGTGTAAAATAAGTCCAAAAGGTGTAAAATACCGCGCCAGCAAACAAGATGATTAAGAGAGGATTGCCTCCGACCAGAGTAAATGCGGTGCGTGCAATTTCTTTAATGTCCGGAACGTGGTCGAACCAACCTTGCCCGCTAATAACTTTATTAACCAGAGCGTTGTTGTCACTTATAAGAAATCGCGGCAAAACCAATATAAAAGCTATCGCATAAGCAAACACAACCCGAAAACCGATTTTGCGCTTGATAAAAAGCACAGCATCTATAGCAAATAATCCGACAAACATTATTGCTGCGACGTAATGACAGTAAAACAGCAAAGCCATTGTCAGACCGAACGTGACAAGCTGTTTCGGCGATTCCCTGCCGGGCAACTTCATTCGTGAGATATAGCTCCACAGCAGTAGTGCAGAGACAAACACCGCAAGCGTGTAGTTACGAAGTTCATTCCCATATGAAATATATCCCGTTGTAGTGTGACCGAGCAGAGTGTATCCGGTATTTATGAGCATAAGCAATGACGCGACTATGCCGCCTCTACCGCCAAAACGCGAACCGACAGCCATACCGGTAGCCCAAATGGATAAAGCTGCGAAAAATGCAGGCAATATCAGAAGATACTTATCTCCATACGGTATGATATGATACCAAAACCACAGTAACGTATTGAAGATTATCCCGGGCGAGTCGTAAGTCATAGTTACGGATATACTTCCGTTCAATGTCGATTGGACTGCCGGCCAGAGACTTGCAAACTCATCCCCCCAGAACTGCGTAGATCCCGGAATAGCCGCAACTACGAGTAATTCAACGAAAGCAAATAGCGCAATCAGGACAATGATTACGCTGTCATTGTGTTTAATTTTCTTACGATTCGAATCCATAGCTTATTTCCTCCAGCTGCCCAGATGTAACTACTTTTAAGATTGCTATATCGGCGTTTTTGTTGTTTAATACGCTAAAATAATGTCCAGAATTTTGCATGCAAAAAACTGCGGATATTCTCCAAAACACTACCAAATTAGAATGTTGCACCGTCAATACCGCTTCCGCGGCAACTCAAGTGCGTCGTTTCTGTCCTGAAATTGTCTCGACACCTTATATACAAACAGGTGTCTTGCACCAGTATATCTTCTTTCCTGCTTAACTCACTAACTGTCCGTATCGGTAACAAAAAAACAACTATTACATTTCTATTGACATCTAAATTTTTTCATCGCTACATTTCAATGTAACACAAGATTTAGCCTAAATTTACCTGAACACCTGTTTGTATATTATGTGTTCTGGACAATCCTGATACTTTTACTGGGACTAATATAGTTACTATCCCACATTCGGCAGTTGCGTTTTTTAAAAAGTTATTTTCCAGAGTCGCAATAATATCGTCGGTGCTCAAAGAAAATTTTTAACGTGTCTTGACGATAATTCAATAAATAAAAAAGAACAAAAATCAACTGCCGAATGTGGGTACTATACAATAATGATAAGAAATTTTTCGGAGATTGACAATCCCCCAAATTGCCATATCTGTTAACTTGTATCGCAAAAAGCTTCCTTCCGATGTGTTTTGGTGACAGTATTAATTACGAATACCCTTTATAATAGGCATGGAGATAGAACCAACATCCGTGATCAACAAGCTGTTTTTACGTTTTAATCAATTGACTTATTTTAACTTTAAGAGAAATGGGGAGTATTTATGTCGGATACGCAAAACCTTACCTGTGCCAACTGTACAGTCGCCAACTGTTCCAAACTCGGCAAGAGTTTCCCGAATTTCTGCCCCACGGCGAAAATGGGAGACGAGGAAATCGAGGCTTCCGTGGCTAAATACCTCGAAAATCCGACGGACCACAAGATCGCCTTGACGGCCTCAAAGGTGGAAAGCGATTACTATTGCATCTCCACACGAGCGGAAGAAGTGCTCATCTTCGTTAAAAGGATGGGCTACAAAAAGGTCGGCGTCGCTACCTGTTTCGGACTGCTGGGCGAATGCAACCAGTTTGCGCGCGCCGCTAAAGCTTATGACGTGGAACTGTTCGGCGTGGCCTGCAAGATAGGCGCTATAGACAAAACTAGAATCGGCGTGGACGAAAAAGACAAGATCGTCCCCAACTCCCACGAATCCATGTGCAACCCCATAATGCAGGCGGAATACCTGAACCGCGAAGAAACTGACTTCAACATAATAATCGGCCTCTGTGTGGGACACGACACGTTATTTATAAAATATTCAAAAGCGCCGGTGACATATCTTGTCGTCAAAGACAGAGTGCTGTGCCATAATCCCGCCGGAGCCCTGTACACCGCCAACTCCTATTACAACAGGCTGCTCAACCCAAAATCGCTTAAACCGAGGCGAGATCCCGACGCCACGGATTAAAACTCTGTCATCTGAATTTATAAAAAGGGGTCCGGGGAACTGGTTCCCCGGCGGAGTTTGAGGCGGAGCCTCAAGGTCTTGCTTGTAGTTTGGGATCGCTCACCCCCTTTTTGACAGCGCAAAACCGAACGGATATAATAGCGCAACTATTTTTATATCTTTTTTTATAGGTTTTATTCGTTTTTCGAAAAGGGGATCGCGAAGTGACTAAAGACGAATTCGAGACTTTATTGATAAGGGGGGCTTTTGAGACCGACCCCACGACAGGCGCCCTCACACCACCCATCTATCAGACGGCCACTTACAAGCAGTTCGAGTTGGGCGTGGAACAGCGTTTTGATTACAGCCGCTCGGCAAATCCAACGCGCGCGCTGCTCGAGGATAGGATAGCCCTCCTGGAGGAAGGCAGGTACGGATATGCGTTTTCCTCAGGGATGGCCGCGATAACGGCCGTCTTGTGCCTGTTCCGCTCCGGTGACGAGATACTCGTACCTCGCGACCTGTACGGCGGGACGCTGCGTCTGTTGGACGCCCACTTCAAAAATTTCGGCATGAACTGGCGCGCCGTCGATACGACCGATCCTGATTCCCTGGGACGGGCGTTCTCCTCATCCACACGGGCGATCATCCTGGAGTCGCCGACAAACCCGACCCTTCGGGTGAGCGATATAGCGGCAGTCTGCGAGATCGCCCGTTCTCGCAAGGTTCTTTCGATAGTCGACAATACGTTTCTGACGCCATATTTTCAACGGCCGATAACCATGGGAGCGGATATCGTCATTCACAGCGCCACAAAGTACCTGGCGGGACACAACGATGTGCTTGCGGGTCTCGTGGTGCTGAATGACGAAACTCTTGCGGAACAGTTCCTCATGATACAGAAATCCACGGGCGGAGTGCTGCCCCCATTTGACTCGTATCTGCTCCTGAGGGGCATGAAAACGCTGGCAGTCCGCCTCGACAGGGAATCCGAAAGCGCGCTGGCGATTGCCAAATGGCTCCTTTCGCGCCAGGAAGCGACACATGTATATTACCCCGGACTGGAGACCGATCCAGGATACGCGATAAATTCCCGCCAGGCCGGCTCGGCCGGCGGGTTGCTGTCGTTCGACCTCGACGAAAAACACGACATCAAAAAATTCACGTCGTCGCTGGAATTATTCACCCTCGCCGAGAGCCTGGGATCCGTGGAGTCGATGGCCTGTCACCCGGCGACAATGTCGCACGCGTCCATATCGGCCGAGATGAGGGAGGAAATGGGCATTTCTTACAGGCTGATACGCCTCGCTGTGGGACTGGAGGGATTGCCCCATCTGATAAGAGACTTGGAAAAAGCCTTCGACGCCTCGAAACTTTGAGGTTTTGTCCTCTGACAGCCGAGATAGACTCAGCGCTCGTAGATATCCCTGCCGGTCGAATCGATGGCGACTATCGCGGGGAAATTCTCCACTACAAGCCTGCATATCGCCTCGGTCCCAAGTTCGGGAAACGCCACCATCTCTGACGATTTTACCGAGCGGGCTATCAGAGCGGCGGCACCGCCTGTGGCGGCGAGGTAAAGTCCCGCATACTCGACTATCGCGCGCTTCACCTCCGCGTTTCTCAATCCCTTGCCTATCATCACCTTGAGCCCGAGGGCCATGAGCGTGGGCGAATAAGCGTCCATGCGCCCGCTCGTGGTCGGTCCGGCAGACCCTATCACCGCCCCAGGCCGGGCCGGTGTCGGCCCTGCGTAGTACACCGCCGCTCCGGCAAATTCAAACGGCATTTTCTCGCCGCGCGACGCCATCTCCACGAGCTTTTTGTGCGCCGCGTCCCTCGCCGTATAAAGCACTCCCGAAATTGACAGAGCGTCTCCCGCGGCAAGCGATCTTATCGCGCCGTCCGAGAACGGGGCCGTCACTTTTATCCTTTCGCCGCTCATGGCCGCCTCATAACGTCACTTCGACGTGCCTGGTGGCGTGACATCCTATGTTCACCGCCACGGGCAGACCGGCGATATGCGTAGGATAGGCCTTTATGTGAACCGCGAGCGCGGTGGTCTTCCCTCCCAGACCGGCCGGGCCGATGTTGAGAGCATTGATCTCTTTGAGAAGTTCCTCTTCAATGCCGTTCCACAACCAGCTCTCGTTGGCGGAGCCGACGGGGCGCAGGAGCGCCTGCTTGGCCATGAGTGCCGCGTAATCCATGGTGCCGCCCACTCCGACACCGACAATTATCGGCGGGCATGGATTCGGCCCCGCCGCCTTGACGGTATCAGCCACGAAGCGCTTTATGCCCGCTATGCCGTCGGAAGGTTTCAGCATCGCCACCCTGCTCATGTTTTCGCTGCCGAATCCCTTGGGAGCGACGGTTATCTTGAGTTTGTCGCCGGGCACCACGTCGAAGTAGATGACGGCCGGGGTGTTGTCCCCGGTGTTCACCCTGTCCACCGGATCCGCGACCACGGAGGCGCGCAGGTAACCTTCTTTGTAACCCCGCCGGACCCCTTCGTTCACGGCGTCCTTTATGAGGCTGCCAGTCACGCGGACGTCCTGGCCGATTTCAATGAAAACGACAGCCATCCCGGTATCCTGACAGAGCGGGAATTCTCCCTCGGCGGCTATCTCCGCGTTTTCGAGCAGTTGTCTGAGAACCTCTTTCGGAACTTCTTCTTCTTCCCCATCAGCGCCTTGCCGTATGGCCTCTTTTATGTCCGGGCTCATCGCGTAATTTGCCTCGATACAGAGTGCCTCCACCGCATCTATTATCTCCTGCGCGGCTATCTCCCTCACCTGTGTCACCTCATTCCCAAACCCCTGCGTCTCGAATAAGCCCGACGAGAGCCACACGGAGGGATCGTCGAATTCCTCTTCGCTGAACCCTTCGTCGAATTCGATGTCGTCGCCGGGATCTATATCATACTCGAACTCCAGTTCATCTTCCAGCCTCGGCGGAGTCCAGTCCGACGGCAAAATATCATCCTCAGGCGCTTTATCGCCTGAAATGGGAACGATGTCCTCCAACACGGCTGACGCGTCCGAGGGCGCCGCCGGCTTCGCGCCGGAAGCCGGCGGCGCGGCTCCCAACACGTCCATCAGCATATCCGCCGACACGCCCTTCTCCAGGGCTTCGAGCTGCGCCGCGACCTTGACCTTGCCGCCGCTCTCGACGGTACGGAAACCGGCATCTACCAAAAAAGACGAGGCATACGTCAAGTCGGAAGGCGTCGGCGACCCGAGCACCACGGAGACGAGCCTCACGTCCCCGCTCTTCGCCGTGGCTATCAGATTGTGTTTCGACGCTTTCGTCCATCCTGTCTTGAGGCCGTCGACATGCGGGTACATCCTGAGGAGGGGGTTTTTGTTCGTGGTGGTCTTTCCTTTGTACGTTACCGACTCGATGCTGTGATACGCGAGAGCCTCGGGATGGGTCTCGATGTAGCTTTTCGACAGGATCAGCATATCGCCGGCGGTCGTTTCCTGCCCGCTCGCGGGAAGACCGTTCGGAGTTTTGAAGGTAGTCCTTTTCATACCCAGAGCCTCGGCCTTTATGTTCATCATCCGGTTGAACACCTCGACAGAACCGCCTATATATTCGGCGACGGCCACAGCCGCATCATTGCCGGACGCTACCGCGGTTCCTTTCAGAAGCTCGTCCAGGGAAACGACATCGCCGGGCGCCAGGTTCATACGAGCGCCGGGCTGAGAAGCGGCCCTTCGGCTCACTTTCACGTCATCGGCCAGGGCGACGCGCCCCTGTTTCAACGCGTCCATCGCCAGATACATCGTCATTATCTTGGTCAAAGACGCCGGGGGAATACGCACGTCCTCGCTTTGCACGTAGAGCACGCTCTCCGACTTGAGGTTCATCAGAATCGCGGCGCCGGCATTCAGACCGGCCGCCTCCGCGCAAACGGCGGCGCAAGCCAAAAGGCCAGCGGCAATCGCAAGAATTTTGAGGGCGCGCCGACACGCCGACATGAAACCGCTCCTCACATGTAAAAATAGCGGCGCTGCTGCGAGCGCCGCTTTGTTCCGTAACGCAATGTCATTATAATATATGCCAATATGCCGAGACCTAATGAAGTTTCCTCCGGCGGTAATACGAGGGCGCGTCGATGGGAGAATCCATCGCGAAGAACGAGTCTCCCTCGGATGTTGTTTGAGGGCTTGGACGCGGCTCGGGCACGTTGGATTTCGCGGCTTTCCCGTCGTCACTCTTCTCCGTATTCGTATTCTCAAAGACGCTGGCATCCATGTCGTAGCCGGTGGCAATGACGACCATTCGTATTTCCTCTTCCCTGCTCATTACGTCGTTCACCAACCCCCAGATGAAGGTGGCGTCCGGGTCTACCTGATTCTCCAAATGTTTTTTGATGGCCGCCTCCACTTCGTGCAAACCCACGTCCGCACCGCCGGTGATGTTGAGGATGACGCCCTTCGCGCCCCTTATCGAACACTCCATGAGCGGGCTGTCCATAGCGCGCCTCAAAGCGTCCTCGGCTCTGTTGTCTCCTTTGCCCGAACCGACTCCCATCACGGCGCCGCCGGAGTGTTTCATGACGCTCCGCAGGTCGGCGAAGTCCACGTTGAGCATTCCGGGTTTCGTCACGAGGTCCGTCACGCCCTGCACGGCCTGGCAGAGCACTCCGTCCGCCATGGCGAAAGCCTCCTGGACCGTCGTGGAACGGTCGGACAACAGCAGCCTCTCGTTGGGCACGACGATCAACGCGTCGACTATCTTTTTCGTCCTTTCTATGCCGGCGTTGGAGTAAACAGTCCTCTTTTTACCCTCGAAATTGAAGGGACGCGTCACGACCGCCACTGTAAGGATGCCCAGCTCTTTGGCTATTTCAGCCACTACCGGCAGTGCGCCGGTTCCCGTGCCGCCGCCCATTCCAGCGGCAAGATAAACCATGTCGCATCCCTTCAGGCACGACCGTATGTGTTCCCTGGATTCAATGGCTGCCTGTTCTCCAATTTCGGGACGCGCTCCCGCTCCGTGTCCTTTGGTAAGTTTTTCGCCGATGACCAGTTTTTCGACGGAGAGACATTTTTCCAGGCAGTGAGCGTCAGTGTTTATAGCGAGAAATTCGACTCCCCCGGCTCCAGAACGTATGATGTGGTCCAACGCGTTATTGCCCCCTCCGCCTATGCCGACCACTTTTATCTTGGCCTTGAACAGGGGGTCTCCCGCCGGAACATATTTCCCGCCGGTATTTTCGCCGGTCGATCTTCCTATCTCGCCGCCGTCCTCTTCCTCTATGTAGACACGCGCTGGAGCCGCCAAACATATCCCTCCTTTGCCGCATCTCTTCTCATGCCGATGAGAATTCAGTACGTTAGAATTATCATAAAAAGTCGAACGAAACATGTCAAGTGTAGCACGCAGAATCAAAGGTCCGGGCACTTCCTCCCCCCTCCTCTCCCGCAGGCTGAATAAAACGGAACAAACCGCCAGATAACCGCTTCCCCTGATTCCTATATTAATAAAAATTTTTTTTCACCTGAAGGGTGAAAAATATGATAAAGTAGAGAGGGAGTTGATATCAAAAAATTATGAAACCGCAACCCCCATGTGGAGGCTACCTTGTGAGACTGCTTTTCAAATCTGTAAACCTCGATACATTGACCCCTTATCTCGAATTATGGAAAAAAACGCCGCAAAAATCGTCGGACTACTCGTC
>JAITRO010000038.1 GCA_031288335.1 Synergistaceae bacterium
TTCCAGTATGTATTCTTTTACGGGAGCTATCCATGAGACGCGAGAGGCGATTTCCTTCACGAATTCGGGAAATGTGCTCCACTGTCCGGTGAGCACGATGGCTTCCGCTTTGCCTTCCAAAGCCGCCGCCCTTGCCGCGATCTCGCGGGCCGTTTTGAAAGCCATCGCCTTCACGAGAAACACGACCCTTTTGTTTCCGGCGCGGTACTCCTCCGACACGCGTTCGAGAGAAACGTCCTTCAGGTACGCGGACAATCCGCTTTTTTGGGAAATCATCGCTATCATCTCGTCCATATCGTATGTCCGCGAATAGCACATGTCGACGAGCGCGTCGAGGGGAAGGGTTCCGCTCGTCGTGGGAGAAAAAGGTCCCTCTCCGTCCTGAGGGCTGTTGCTGTCGATGATGCGTCCCATGTCGTAAGCGCTGACGCTTATTTTTTTGCCGAGGTTGGCCACGACAGCCCTGATGTCGTTGGCGCGCTTATGGCATTCGTCCCACGCGAAGTGGGTGATCGCCACACGCTGGGCGAGCACGTTGTATTTTGGCATCCTGACGGAACCTCTCAACCCCGACAGCGAATTTTCCGGGGTTATTTCATTTGCCAGGGCGGGTTCCATCACGAGCGGGATGCTCTCCGCGCAGTATTTTTCGTTGATGTGCTCGCTCAGGTAATGTGCGGCGAAAACGCCCGCGCGAGAGTGGTTTTCCTCTATGGCGTTGTCGGAGAGACGGTCGAGAAGCCTGTTATCCGAGAGATAAACGCCAGGCGGAAGAGCAAATGAAAGTATCTGGGTTATCACGACCGCCACGTCCTTCAACGGATAATTCATGACGTTCAGCGTCTCCAGCACCGAATTGAACCGGTATTGCCCCTGAGCGGCGGGCATGTGAAGGGACTGGAGATCGGTAAAAGAATGTTTTACGGTTTCGTGCATGACTTCATACATGTCATCGAAAACCGCTATTTCCGTGACGTTTGTTTTGGATATGAGGGTGAATATCTTCAAGATATCACTGGGGGAGAGACCGCACACTCCCCCAAAAAGCGATTTATGACTTTTTACTTGTTTTTTTGATACGCTGCCCAGACCACCGAAGCGGCTATCGAATACATCTTTGTCTCGGCGGAATCCGCCCTGCTGACCAAGATTATCGGCGCTTTGGCGCCCAGCACTATCCCCGCCGTTTTATTGCGCGCGAAATACACTATCGACTTGGCAAGGATATTGCCCGCCTCAATGTCGGGGACGATGAGGATATCGGCGCGGCCCGCGACTTCAGAGACTATGCCCTTGTGTTTCGCCGACAGCTCCGAAATAGCGTTGTCGAGCGCGAAAGGCCCGTCGACGACGCAGCCTTTTATCTGTCCGCGGCGCGACATCTGAGCCAGCGCCGCGGCGTCGATGGTGGGGGTCATGTCGGGGTTCACCACCTCGACCGCTCCAAGCACCGCGACTTTTGGGTTTTCGACGCCGAAGGCGTGCGTGAATTTGGCCACGTTGTCGATTATCTTAGCTTTGGTGGGAAGGTCGGGATACGTTATGAACGCGCCGTCGCTGACGAATATTATCCGGTCGTAACCCTCGATCTCGTGGAAATAGACGTGCGAGATGACGCTGCCCGAACGCAGTCCCTTTTCCTTGTTCAATACCGCCCGCAGGAAATTGTCGGTATGGAGCATCCCCTTCATGAGAATCTGCGCCTTGCCGGACGACACGAGTTCGACGGCGGCTATGGCGGCAGCGGCCTCTCCGCTCTTTTCGTCCACGACATCGTAATTGGCGAGATCCACGCCGATTTTTCCCGCCACCTGGGAGATTTTGCCGGCGTCTCCCGTGAGGAACGCTTTTGCTATCCCCTTCTTGCGGGCCGCTTCGACGGCTTCCAGGACGTCGGCGTCGGCGGCGCAGGCCACGCTGATCGTCATTGGCCCAACTTTGGACGCGTGCTCCAACATTTCCGTGAGTGTGCGAATTTGTTCCATTACAATCAATGCCTCCCTGTGAATGTCGTTACTGTTTGGGTCACTCGCTTCAAATAAGCATACCATAACAGACGCGTTTTGGGCAATCTTTTTATAGTAGAATAAATACCACTGTCAGGGTGAATGGGAGGAATTAGAAATGTTTTTCAGGCTCGCTCAAATGTTTTTCAGGGTATATTTTCTTCTGTACCATCGTGTGTCGGTGAGAGGACTGTCGGACCTCAAAAAATTTCTCGCGGCCAGAGAAGGCAAGCCTGTTATATTGGCCGCCAACCACGAGAGCTATCTCGACCCGCCGCTCATCGGAATGTTGTTTCCCAACGCGATAAGATTCATAGCGTGGGACGGTCTTTTCAAATTCCGCTTCTTCGCGGCGCTGATTCGCGCGTTGGGCGCGGTTCCGGTGAATCATGAAAACAAAAACAGCGCCGCGAGCCTTTTGAGGAACGTCATGGAGTTCATAAAACAGGGTTTCAGTGTCCTCATCTTTCCGGAGGGCGAGCGCTCCCGCGACGGAACCCTCGGGACGCTGGAGGGCGGGGTCGCGCTCATATCGTCGAAAACGAACGTTCCCATCGTGCCGGTATGGATAGACGGCACTTTCGAGGCGTATCCGCTTTTCCGTAAATTTCCCCGTCCGAAACATGTGGCTGTAACCTTCGGAAAACCGATATTCCCGGACGATATCCCGCGGGACGTCCCCGAAAAAGAACGCCGCCGCGTCCTGCTGGATTCCCTTGAGCGCGAGCTGACCGCAATGAGGGACGCCTCTTCCGTCTGAGGACTCGAAAGATTGGTACGGCCCGCGGAAAATTTTTCCGAAATTCGTAAAAAACATTGTTTTGGGTATTGACATGTTTTAAAAGACGATTATGATTAATACAAATCATTCGGGGAGGTGTTGGATGGTTAAGGGAAAGAGGAATAAGGCGTAGGGGAGTTCTCGGCGCATGGATGCGGCCGGTTAATATGGGCAAAACACAACAAGGAGGTTGTGAAAAATGATCGTAAGTCATAATGTACCTGCAATTCAAGCGTATAATGCGCTCACCATTACAAATAATTCACTCCAGAAATCAATTCAAAAGCTATCCACTGGTTTGCGCATTAATGGCGCTGCTGATGACGCCGCAGGGTTAGCTATTTCCGAGAAGATGCGCGCACAGATCCGCGGGCTGGATCGCGCGGTAGCTAACTCGCAGGATGGTATATCAATGCTCCAGACGGCGGAAGGAGCGCTCTCCGAGACGCACTCCATCCTCCAGAGGATGCGCGAGTTGTCAGTGCAGGCGGCTAACGATACCCTGACGCAGGAAGACAGGCAATATATTCAACTGGAAATTGACCAGCTCAAGGAAGAAATAACCCGTATCGCGAACACAACGCAGTTCAACAAAAAGAAGCTGCTCGACGGCTCGGCCGCGGTGCTTTGGTCGTCGGACAACCTGGAAACCAGGGCGTTAATCAGAGGCGGCCTGCGCCAGGTCGACCAGTTCGGACAGAAATCCGCCGTGGAGGGCAACTTCAAGATCTCCATCAACGCCTCGCCCGGCCAAACTCAAATACAGAAGACCGATATATTCAAGATAAAACACGCGAACGTGATAATGAACGTTCAGGTCGACAAGAACAAGGGCTT
>JAITRO010000058.1 GCA_031288335.1 Synergistaceae bacterium
AGCAAAACCCGGCAAAGAGACTTCGCGCCCGCCCAGTACGGAATCAACGGTAAAGCCCACTACCTGCGGCATAAGGAAGTTGGCCAAGATCCCCACGGCGGACGACGCCACCGCGATGATGAAATATCGCTTTACCCCCCGCATAAAATGGAGTGTCCTCGAAAACTCTGAAAGCCCAACGGTCAAAGCGTTTGCAAAAGCAGACGCTTTTTTGTTTACCCCCAGAGAATCTCGGAAAATGTAAACAATTTGTTAAATATCTCAAAAACACTTGACTTTTTCGGATCGCCCCAAAAATCGAGATGAGCGGGCTTTTAAACCGCATCTTCGAGACAGAGGGTGATCACATGTTAGGCTTTTGGCAACCACACTCGGATTATCAACAATATGTTGCCGCCACATTGACCCTGATGGCCAGAACTAATCTTTATTCGATCCTGGAGTATGAATCATCCATTTCCAAACTCTACATCCTAGATCTTGACCCCCTCGAAAAAATCATTGCGCCCCTATACTCCAAAACAGGCAGACCTTCCGAAAACCAGCCGGAGATTTTTCGCTCCTTGATCCTGATGAATGATTTAGGACACCCGCTGGACAAGTGGCTTGTGAAACTATCTCTCAACCCGGCTCTGCAATTCGCCTGCGGATTCCGTGGAAAACTCCCCGGCGTCGCTTCTTATTACGACTTCATCAACCGTCTCATACCTCTGAATGAAAAATCCCGTTACAAACCGAAAAAACGTAAGCCGAAGAAAAAATATGGGAAAGAGAAAATGCCACCGAAACATCCCGGGATCGTCCAAAAGTTGGTGGATAAAATCCTCAGCGGACGCCGGCTGAACCACCGGCCAGAGCGCCTGATTCAAGAGATTTTCGCCAAAGTATGCGTACAACCGTCCATTGACCTAGAACTTGTGCCACAAACAGTTTCCGTATCCGGCGACGGCACTTGCATCCGTACCGGCGCTTCCCCTTACGGGAGGAGAACTTGCGGATGTACCGATTTCAACTGTGATTGTCCCCGCAAGTTCTCCGACCCCAATGCCACTTGGGGTTGGGATAGCCACAATGAACGCTACTTCTATGGCTATACGGGATATTTTATTTCGACGTACAACAGAGCGCGCAAATTGGACTTGCCTCTTTACCTGCGCATTGTTGACGCGAAACGCCATGACAGCGTTTCCGCTGTGGTCGGGCTGGCTGAGTTTCGAGATCTGTATCCCAATCTGACCATAGATACTTTTATCTCCGACAGCGCCAGCGACAATTACGCGACTTACAAACTTCTGGCTCAATGGGAAATCAACGCGGTGATTGCCTTAAACAAAACGGCAAAGGGTTATCTAAAATATCCGAAATGTCTCACGAATAATATGGGAGTTCCTATTTGTCCCGCCGAACATGAGATGGTACGTTGGGGATATAACAGCAATGACCGTTCCCGGATCAAGTGGCGTTGCCCGCGTGTTCTCGGTAGATGCGAAGCCAGCGAGGCTTGTGACAACTGCTCACATTCCTCATATGGCAGAGTCGTTTACACCAAACCCGAGTGGGATTTGCGTATTTTTACCAGAATCACCCGGGGCAGCGAACGCTTTAAGGCGAAGATGAAAGAACGGACGGCTGCTGAACGGGTCAATAACCGGATTTTACATCACTATGGGCTGGAAAACGCCAAAGTGCGCGGTAAAAAAAGAATTTCGTTTTTTGCTGCTCTCGCCGGCTTTAATGTCCACCTTGACGCACAACTCTCCGAGCTAAAAGCCAGGGGCTCGTTTGATTTTAACGCTATCTTCGGCATCGAGGCTGTCGCTTAATACTGCGGATTCCATATTTTTTTAAAAATCTGCTGACGGCAGGTTAGCTTTGCTATGCCCTTTTTGTCCGTTTTCCCCTATGCTCGCGATTTTTACCTGTTTCTTCGGTTCTTCTCACCCTTTGGGACGCTCCTTCTTCATTGGGTTTTCGAGGACACTCGGGGTTTGGGGGCTTGCCCCCAAAAAAGGGGGGTTTGACGCAGAGTCAAATGTGACTTGTCTTTTCCCCGCCGACCGGTTATGCTGATAGCATCCGCAATAAATTATACTCGTGAGCGATTGGAGGAATGGTCATGACACGAATCATCAATATACGGGAATGTCCGGAATGGGTCGAAAACGCCGCGGATTACTGCTCGTCCAGGTGGAGCATAGATAAAAATTTATATCTCGACAGCATGAATGACAGTGTGTCAACAAAAAAAACCGTGCCGCGCTGGTATCTCATGCTGCGCGACACGGAGATCATCGACACGAAGATCATCGGCGCGTTTGGATTGATTGACAACGACTTCATGGTGAGAACAGATCTCTGCCCATGGCTGTGCGCGCTCTATATAGAGCCTGCGGAACGGGGACGGCGGCTTGGCGCGGCGCTGCTGGCCCACGGACGCCGGGAAGCCGCCGTGCTGGGTTTTGAAAAGGTTTATCTCAACACAGACCATGTGGGGTATTACGAGAAATACGGCTGGCGTTACATCGGCGATTTCGCGCGTCAAAGCGGCTCGGACACACGGGTTTATGAAGCGGATGTTATCCATGAACTTGAAGAAATGGCGGCTTTTTTCGATACTCGCGCCGATATATACGACAGCCATATGCTTGACGATTTGGGGCTTGACGAGTTTTACGCAACCGTCGCCGCCTGCTTTGACAGGCCGGTTCACCGTCTGCTGGATTTGGGATGCGGTACCGGCTTGGAACTTGAACAGATGTTCTCGCGGTTCCCGGACATGGAAATGACGGGCATTGATATGTCCTCTGAAATGCTGCGGATACTGGAAGCCAAATATTCCCGCCAAAAACTCCGGCTGATACGCGGCTCCTACTTCGACGTGGAGTTAGGCGGGCCGTATGACTCCGTGGTGTCAACATATTCGCTGCACCACTTCAGTGAGGAAAGCAAGCTGGAGTTATACCGAATGATCTATGCCGCGCTGGAACCGGGAGGAATGTTTGTATTTGGCGATTACACCGTTACGACGGCGGAGCGGCAGCGGGAGCTTATAGCGGCAGCCGAAACCCAGCGACGGGAGCAAGCCGCTCCGGAGGATGAGATTTATCATCTGGACATACCGTTCACATCGGAAACGGAAATCCGGCTGATGAAGGCGGCGCGGTTCGCTTCCGCTGAAGTTGCGCGGCAATGGGAAAACGCCAGTATTATTGTCGCCAGAAAGTAGCCTGTTGTTACTATTCATGGGGCATCCTTCTTATCCCGTCATTCCGGGCTTGTCCCGGAATCCAAAATGGCAATGCGCAAAGAATGGATTCCGGCATAAAGCCGGAATGACGGAGAAGGATCCCTCTTGAACGGTTGGTGTCTGAACAGTTAACCCTTACTTCAGCAGCGCGTTTTCCAAATCTGACAGCATCACGTCAAGGGCGGTGATTCCGCCTTCGGCGGTGTACCATACGGCGGGAGAGTCAAGGATAACGATACCGCCGTTTTGGTAAGCGTCGGTTTTCGCGACGAGTTCATTGTCCATAATCTCCGCGGCAAGCTGCGCTCCCTCAGCGTTAATGGCGGCGTCGCGATCCATAATAAAAATATACTGCGGATTGAGGTCGACCAGGATTTCAAAGGACGACTCGTTGCCGTGAGTACTCGTCACGTCCACGGCGGCGATGTTGTCAAATCCGATTTCAACGCCGATGATGGAGCAGCGGCCATCGTTGCCGAGAATATTGAAACTGCCTGCCGTGCATAATCCGACGACGGCGGTCTTGCCTTCGGCATAGTCGGCGAGGGTCTGAATCCGCGCGTCGAAGCCCGCCATTTTTTCGGTTACCATATCTTCCACTCCGAAGATTCGGGCGATGATGTTCGCGTTCTGGCGCACGGATTCCACGAGACCGATTTCGGTATCTGTGGCGAGAAATATCACCGGCGCTATTTCGGACAACGTGTCGTACTGCGCGCTGAGCCGCCCGCCGATAAAGATCAGATCGGGCTCGCACGACATGACGGCCTCAAGGTCGGCTTCCTTAATGGTGCCTAGATTGACTGTGCCGTCGTCCGTCACGTAATCTTGCAGATAATCAATGGACGAGCCCTTCGACACGCCGACGACCCTGTCTCCGAGACCGAAATTGTCGAGCATGTCAAGAACAGCCAAATCCATGACGGCCAGTTTTTGCGGATTGTATGGAACCTCAATATCTCTTTGTTCACGGTTTCCGTCGTATGTGGTCACTGTGACAGACTCCGGCGCGGACGCGTCAGATGTGTTGGACGCGTCTGAGGAATCGGAAGCCGGCTGCGTTTCGGTTTCGCCGGAGGAGACGGACGCGCCGGCGGAGGGCGGAGTCGTTTCCGCGGAGGACGGAACCGTTTCCGCCGCGACGCTCCCGCATGAGGCGAGAACGATCAGGAACATAAGGGTAAGCGCCAGTGATATGATCTTTTTCATTGGGGTACCTCCATCAAAATGTTTATTTGTGTTAATAATTAAATTAATAACTAAATTAATAATAAATGGACAGGGGTTTGCCGTGGATTTCAAGTATCTCGAAATCCACACGGTAGATTTCCGATAGTTTTTCCTTTGTGATAACCTCTTGAACCGTGCCGAAGGCGGCGATTTTTCCGTCCGCGAAGGCGCAGATATAGTCCGAGTAAAAGGCGGCGTAGTTTATTTCGTGCAACACGAGAATCACCGTCTTTCCCAAATCGTCACAGAGTCTGCGCACCAGTTTCATCATATTGCTGGCGTGGTAGACGTCCAGGTTGTTCGTGGGTTCGTCCAGCAGGATGTACTCCGTGTCCTGCGCGATGACCATGGCGATATAAGCGCGCTGACGCTGGCCGCCTGACAGTTCGTCAATAAAGTGGTGTTCAAATTCCCGGAGTTCCATATAGTCGATGGCTTGGTCAACCAGTTCGATATCGCGCTCTGTCAGGCGACTGCCGCTGTAAGGAAACCGCCCGAATTCAACCAGTTCCCGCACGGTCAGCTTCATCTGAATATTGTTGGTCTGGGTCAGAATCGCGAGTTTTTTCGCGAGTTCGCGGCTTTTCCATTTGGATATGTCACGGCCGTCAAACAGGGCTTCGCCTCCGTCGCTCATGATGAGCCGGGATATGATCCCCATAACGGTTGACTTGCCGGCGCCGTTCGGGCCGATCAGAGAGACGACCTTGCCTTTTGGCATTTCAAAGCTGACGGCGTCGACGACATTCTTGCCGTCGTATGTTTTTGTCAGGTTTTTTGCCCTCATCTTACACTTACGCTCCTCTTTTCCTCAGTTACGCCCCCTTCACTTACGCCCCTCTCCTCCTCAGCAGCAGATACAGGAAATACGCGCCGCCGCCAACGGTTATGAACACACTGACGGGTATGCTGTACGTGAATACATGCTCCGTGACGAGCTGCCCCGCCACCAGCGTAATCATGCCGATTAACGCGCTGCCGGCGATGAGATATGTATGCCTGTACGTTCTGAAAAGCTGCCGCGACAGGTTCGCGAGGATCAGTCCCAGGAACGATATGGGGCCCACCATCGCCGTGGCGACGGTAATGAAAACCGTTACCCCCACAAGCAAGCGGCGGATTGTTTTGTCATAATCGACGCCGAGGTTAATCGCCTGTTCCTTGCCGAGGGTGATCACATTGAGCAGCGCCAGATCTTGCCGCAGGGTAAATATTACGGCGGCCATCATGACGAGAGCGATGATGATGATATCGGAGTTTATCCGGCTGAAACTTGCCACCAGCGTCGTAAGCAGCGAATCGTATTCGTTCGGATCCATCACGCGAATCAGCGTGCTTTGGACGCTTGAGAAGAAGTTGGTCATAACCGTTCCCACGAGCAATACATACAGCACGTTATATTTTGTTTTTTTAAACATCCATCCGTAGATCAGCGTCGACGCCGCCGCCATAACCGCAAGGTCGATTCCGAAGGCCAGGTTGCGGTTGGTATACACGACGCTGGCGGTGCTGAAAAAAAACACGATTCCCGTATGTATCAGGGTATACAGTGTGTTCATGCCCAGCAGGCATGGAGTAACGATCGTATTGTTTATGATCGACTGAAACACGACGGTGGCGCCGCCTATGGCAAATGCCGTGATGAGCATCACAATCAGCTTCGGAACCCGTAACCTCATCGCGAAATTGATATATTTGAGATCCACCGCTACGGTAAGGTACAGCGCGGAAACGATCAGCGCAAGCACGGCAAGCGCGATGAGTTT
>JAITRO010000064.1 GCA_031288335.1 Synergistaceae bacterium
TAGAAGTAGGGCGTGTTCGCCGAGAACTCGCCGGCGCAGGTGTCCACCATCTTGTAGGACGCCGGTATATGGCGCTTGACGCGGCTGTTCGATATTTTCTCCAGCACCGCGTCGGGATAACCTAGGCGTTTACCCTCTTTGTAAGAATCGTCGTCCAGCCCCCCGGCCCTGAGTTTTTTCTCGAAATCGACGAGATTTTTCAGTTTGTATAAAAACCAACGGTCTATCTGGGTGATGTCGAATATCTCATCGCACGAGACACCTCTGCGTATCAGCTCGAACACCTGGAACACGCGCTCGTCGGTGGCATGGGAGACTGCGGTCTTGAGCGCCTCGCCGGCAGCGTCCTCCAATTTCGAGAGATAAAGCGTCTGCTGGTGTATCTCGGCGCCCCTGACAGCCTTCATCAGCGCGGCCTCGAAATTGTCGGCGAGCGCCATCACCTCGCCCGTCGCCTTCATCTGGGTTCCCAGAGCGCGGGGAGAGGCTGCGAACTTGTCGAAGGGCCACTTGGGAAACTTGACCGCCACATAGTCGATCGCTGGTTCGAAACAGGCGCAGGTCTTGCCCGTCACCGCGTTCGGTATTTCGTCGAGCGTGTAGCCTATCGCTATCTTGGCCGCGACCTTAGCTATCGGATATCCGGTTGCCTTCGAGGCGAGCGCCGACGAACGCGAGACCCTCGGGTTCACCTCGATGACGGCATACTCGAAACTGTTTGGATTCAGGGCGAACTGGACGTTGCACCCGCCCTCTATCTTGAGTTCCCTTATTATGGCGAGTGCCGCCGAACGAAGCATCTGGTACTCCTTGTCGGCTAACGTCAGCGCCGGCGCGACAACTATGCTGTCTCCGGTGTGAATGCCGACCGGATCGAAATTTTCCATGCTGCACACAGTGATGCAGTTTCCCGCGGCGTCGCGCATGACCTCGTACTCTATTTCCTTCCAGCCTGCGGCGGATTTTTCGACGAGCACCTGGTTTATAGGCGAAAACTTGAGTCCCACGAGGGCGGTGCTCCTCAGCTCCTGCTCGTCTTTTGCCATGCCTCCGCCGGTGCCGCCCAGTGTGAAGGCTGGGCGCACTATCACGGGATAGCCTATGGTCGACGCGAATTTGACGGCATCGTCCGCGGAACTGACGACGTCAGAGGGAATGACCGGCTGCCCGATGGACTCCATGGTTTGCTTGAACAGTTTTCTGTCCTCGGCTCGCTCGATGGTATCGGGCCTCGCTCCAAGCAGCGTTATGCCGTTTTCCTCGAAAAATCCCTCGCGCGCCAGCTGCATGGCGAGATTGAGGCCCGTCTGCCCGCCGAGCGTCGGCAGCACGCTGTCGGGGCGCTCCTTCCTCAGTATCCGTTTCAGCGTCCGAGCGGTCAGCGGCTCTATGTAAACCGAATCGGCCATAGCCGTGTCCGTCATTATCGTCGCTGGGTTGGAATTGACCAGCACTATCCGAACACCGTCCTCTTTGAGCGCGCGGCAAGCCTGAGTCCCAGCGTAATCAAACTCGGCGGCCTGTCCTATCACTATTGGGCCGGAGCCGATCACCAGTGTGCGGCGGATGTTTTTATTCTTAGGCATTTTTACGTCCCCTCATCATATCGGTAAAACGGTCGAACAAAAAACCGGTGTCAAGCGGGCCGGCCGCCGCCTCGGGGTGAAACTGCACCGTGAATGCCGGGATGCTCCTGTAATCTATTCCCTCGCAAGTGCCGTCGTTCGCGTTGGCGTAACGCAGCTCCCCGACGTCCTCCGGCAGGCTGTCGGGGACGACCGTATAGCCGTGATTCTGGGTCGTTATGTGGAGCGCGCCGCTCTTGATATCGCGCACCGGCTGATTCGCACCCCTGTGCCCGTATTTGAGCCTTTGTGTTCGCGCGCCCATGGCAAGCGCCAGCAGTTGATGTCCCAGGCAGATGCCGAATATAGGGATACCCGTTTTCGTAAGCTTTTTCAGTTCCGCTATCACTCCGGGATTGTCCACCGGATCTCCGGGGCCGTTGCAGAGCATGACCCCGTCGGGGCGCAGCCCGGTTATCTGTTCGGCCGTGCAGTCGTGGGGAACTATAGTGACCTCGCATCCGTGAGCCGCGAGGCATTTGGCGATATTGCCCTTAGCTCCGAAATCCCACAACACGACTTTGTGCAGGATTCTGCCGTCGTCCGGCGAAACGACGCGCCGTTCCTTCGTGGAGACGCCCGCCACCGAATCCTTGATCGCGTATCGCTTTACCGCGTCCATATCCACGCGCTCGGGATCGGGCGTTATTATCCCGTTCATGACCCCGCGTTCCCTGATTATCCTGGTTATTGCCCTGGTGTCCACGCCGCAGAGCCCGACTATTCCCTCTTTCGAGAGAAACGAGTCGATATCGCCCCCGCATCTGAAATTGGACGGCGCGGCGCACCATTCCCGCACTATGTAGGCCCTCGGCTGGACGCGCGCGCTCTCAAAATCCTGCGGGATGACTCCGTAATTGCCTATCATCGGGAAAGTCTGAACAATTATCTGACCGTAATAGCTGGGGTCGGTGAGAGTTTCGAGATAACCGGTCATTCCCGTGGTGAATACCACCTCGCCGACCACGCCCTCAGCGCCGACCGCGCAGCCGAAGGAACGCCCCTCGAAGACCATCGAATTTTCCAAAACCAAAAACGCCGGAGACGACACCATTTATCCCCCTCGCGAAACCTGAGTTTATTCATTCCCCATAAAGCGACCGTAATATTATCACACAGCCGAATAAATTACCACAAAAATAAAAAGAGTGAGGGAAGCAAGTTCCCTTCTTAAATGGATTGTAGATTCAGGTTTCAAATCCGCGATGTACTTTTTGCCCGATACGGTGGAAAATAGTGTTAGTTGCCGCGCGGTATGTTGAAATCGTACGGGCTGTAATCGAAATTGTATAAATTATATCAAATTGGAGGAAATCGTTTTGAGACACGCACCAATTAAAATGATAGCGTGCGACATGGACGGCACGCTGCTTGACAATTCGAGCCGCTTGCCGGAACGCAATAAAATTGTCATCGCGGAAGCCGTGCGGCGCGGGATAATTTTCGTCATATCTACGGGAAGGATGTATCACTCCGCGCGATTCTTTGCCGAGCAGCTCGGCGTGACGCAATTTCCGCTGATATGCTACAACGGTTCCATGATAGTTGAACCGGACGATAGGGAACTTTTTCACCTGAAACTTGATATGGACGTCGCACTCGGCCTGCTCGCATTTTTCAGGGATCGGAACATGTACGTTCAGTCGTATATAGACGACAGGCTTTACATCAAAGAGGACAACGCCGAACAATATCAATACTATAACAAATACTTCGGAATCACCGGGACCGCCGTCGGCGACGGTTTATACGCCCCGGAAAGACGACCGACAAAATTGCTGTCCAAGACGGAGGGCATCGATGACTCCCATAAGTTGATTAAAGAACTCTCAGACATGTTCCCCGGAAGGGTCTACGTCACCAGCTCGAACGAGGATTTTATCGAGATGATGAACCCGGAAGCGAACAAGGCAAAATGCCTTCGCATACTGTCCGAATCGTGCGGCGTGCCGGTCGAAAATATCATGGCGCTGGGCGACGGCGACAACGACGCTGAGATGATAGGGACGGCTGGGCTTGGGATAGCGGTCGCAAACGCACGCGAAAGCGTAAAAAAAGCGGCCCGTTTCATTGCGCCGTCGAACGACGAATGCGGGGTCGCCTGGGCCATCGAAGAATACGTCTTGAAGCAACGGCTACCTGTCGTTTGGGGTTATACTCGCGAGCAGGGAAATTTGCAATAAATTAGATGGTAAAGTATAATTATACTGACGAGCTAAGAAATTTACAGTAATTAAGCGGCAGGTTTAGTCCAGGGCAAACGCATCGGGAATTTACGAGAAAGATTCAGGGTTGAATTTTTAGTTAAGATGAGTTCACTGTTGTCAATTTAACACTACAACGAACATGAGAATCTGTAGAACCATAAGATCAGGGTTCCATAATCCTGTATAATTTTTGGAACCCACATAAATACAGGGCTAAAAATCTTATGT
>JAITRO010000074.1 GCA_031288335.1 Synergistaceae bacterium
CAATCGGCGCCCTCTTCCACTGAAATGGCCGTTTCTTTTGCGTGCCGCGCGTCGCCGCGAAACGGCATCAGACAGGCGAACCCAGCGTGATTCCTCAATTGAACGCTCGCCGATGGAAAGACGTCAAGCCGGTCGAGCAAAAACCGGGAGGCAAAAAAGACCGCCTCGCAGTCACCCGGAACGTTCTTGGGAAGCCCCGGCATATTGAGCGATATCTGTACCACGAAATTTGTCTCGAAGCACGACATCAAAAGCCTCTGAACGTAAGCCCTTTCCTCCCGCGAACCCAACAAACGAAAAATTTCCTCTCCGGCATTCATCATGCGTGAAATTATATCGGGTTGTGTGAGACTGTCAAAAAAGCCCGAAGGCTTGATTTTGCGGCACCGCACCTCGCAGTTACTGTAACAACAAGCCGATGAGTTCGCTCCGATACAACCCTGAAAAACACCTTGACAGACGGACTTTTCGATTATAAAATCTGTTCTCGGTTGTGGTACTAAATAAGCGCCGGTAGCTCAATTGGATAGAGCATCGGACTACGGATCCGAAGGTTACGAGTTCAACTCTTGTCCGGCGCGCCAGAAATATCAAGGGGTCAGGAGATTCATCCTGAACCCCTTTTTCATGTCTGGATTCCATATGGATTCCGAGATAATAACGAAAAGAATTTTCGGCGAGACGGGGCGGACTGCCTCGACACCCTCCGGCAATCCGCCCCGTAGGTCACCGTAAACCTAAAACAGCATCTTCGCCAAAACCCCGCCCAGCACCCCTCCAACCGCAAGCGCTCCTGCGACATAACCTCGCTCAGCCGCTCGCTCCACCTTGATGGCTGTCACACAATCAGAGAGTGCCGTCAATCTCTCCTGGTGTTCCTCCAGATCGTCCGTCAGTTTTTCGACCTTAACCTGCAGCGCCGCCAGTTCCCGCAGCACATCATCCAGCTTGATCAGCAGCTGAGACGTAATGTCACTGTTCATCGCTCGCTCACCATAGCCTCGATAAACGCTGTCACAGCCTCCGCGTCGTCGTCCGGGATCACCTCAAGCTTGTTTCCGGTTTTTCGCCGCCAGTACGCGTGCACTAAATCGACGATAAGCCCGTACAGCGCCGGCTCGATAATGTCCTCCAGCCACTCCGGCACACAGGGGATATCGATGACCGCGCGCATCGCCTCTACCACCATCGCCTTCTTCTCCGGCCCCGTCTTGCCTTTAAGCGTCTCTACGAGCTTGATCAGCTTCTGCGCCTCAATTACCACTTGTTTCCACATTTGCGATCCCTCCGTCACACGTCGAGCACGATTATGTCGTACTCTTTGCAGCATAGGCGTTCGACCCTGCACCCGCGCGCATCCTGCCAGCCTTCTCCGAACACGGCGATATCGGCCGACGACAACAACCCAATTGACTCGCCCAAAAACCCCAGCGCGTTGCCGTCGAAGTCCCCGAAAAATGAATCAAGAACCTCGATATCTTCACCAACCGCTTTTTCGGCTTCCTCTATCAGCCTGTTTCTTTCCGACAGTATTTCCTCGTCGCTCTTTCCCCTCATTGGCTGCGAAATAAACAATTTTTTCACATTTATTACCTCCCTCAGTGATGTATCCCCTCGTCGAACACGAGCTTCCGCTTCTTCCCGCCGAAGCTGCAATGCACATTGGTCTTGGCGTCATGTTTGATCCTGTAACAATATCGAAGAAATGGCAATTCCCCTGCCGCGTACATCGCCTTCAAAAGCTCAAACGTCTTATCCCGCGAAAACCCGGATATCATGAAATCCACCGCCTCCCCCCTCGTGTGGTCGGACGCGCTCGGATCGCCCAGCCAGCCGATCACATACGGGGGCTCCCCCTTGACCGACGACACCGCCGCGTTGCGATACCGGCACCGCAGTCCCGAGACGACCGTCACAGCCGCCCCCGCCTCATCCCGTATCGCCTGCATCGAGACGACCACCGCCGCCGATATGCTGTCGAGCCCGCACCCGCACCGGCAAGCGAACTCGCCGGCGTTGAAATTTTTGCTCAGGTCTCCCATCCGGATCACCTCCACATGTCCGCATATCCGCCCATGGATTCCCTCCGCTCCGCCGCCTTCCAGTTCTTCCCTTCCTTCATTTTCCGTTCGAATGCCGATCCGCCGCGCCGCTTCCTCATCTCAGCCAAAACGCGCTCCTGTGTTATTTTCAGCTCCCTCAGCTTGTCAAGCGCTTTTTTGTATTCCGCGTCGCCCGGGCTGTACTGTTCTCTTGCGTCGAGATACGCGCCGATCGCCGCGGTCTCCTCCGCGCTTCGCCGCTGCGCATCGTAGTTCGCGATCCTCACGGCGTCGCTCTCAATCGCCTCGCGTATCGGACGGGCCCCTACGAGCCGCGAGGCGACTTCGCCCTTCGTGTCAGGCGTAAATTTCTCGCGCCCGCGCTTGTCTTTCGTTCCGCGAAACGCCTTTATCGGGTTCGACAGCCCGGGCGAGATCGCGTCGAGCGTGTCGTAAAAATTCCCGTCGTCGAAAATCTGAGGGATAGTTTTGACGACGCGCTCAATTGTGCTCACAGCCGGCCCCGCAAAATCCGATGCCTTAGACGGGATAAAGTCTCCCATCCCCGCACGACGCCCGACATCGATGCCGATGTTCGACAGCCCGCCGTAGATCAGCGTCCTCTTTACCGACGGCGGGAGAGAGCTTTCGCCAATGAACTCCTTCATCTCCAGCTCAATATCTTTCCCTCCAGTGACCCACTTCACAAAGTTCTTCAGCAGCTCAAACCCCGGAACTCCCAACAGGCCGCTCAAGGCAAGCATGGGAACCCAAAACTTCACGTTCTCCATGCCCTTCAATCCTCCGGCGAACTCCAGCATCTTCACCGGAAATTTCTTAAACTGAAACGCCACCGTCCCGATCGGCCCCGTCCGGCGGATGAAGTTCGGCGCGTCGGCCACGCTGTAATCGAAATTCACCTGGTCGTTTATTTTCTTCCCGTACTCCACAGCCTCGGCGTGGCTCATGCCCTCGGCGCGTCCCTTCCTGTACGCGCCGAGAAAGGTGACCTTCCGCACCGCGCCGTCGGCAAAGCGGAACATTCCCATCGATGCCGAGCCGAACAGCCCGTGCAGGTTATGCGCGTTGCTGTAGCCGCTCGGGTTCTCGGCTGTGATGTTCTCGGTGATGCCGGCTTCCCGGTAAAGCGCCTTCGTTCGCATCGTGGGATGCAGGTATTCAGTCATCCCATGCGCGACCGCGCCGTACCCTATTTTCGCGCTCGCGCCTACGAGTTGCGTAAAGTTCATCGCCGCGCTCATAGGGTTAAAGAACCCCAGTTTCGCTATCGCCGTCACGCGCGCTATGTTGTTCGCGAGCATTTCCGCCGGTCGGTCGCCGATATGGTCTTTGATGTGCTGCCCCAGCCAACTGTTACGCACCCATTTGTTCAGCGTATCCGCCCAATCCGACGGTATGCCCAGGCAGTCGTTCAGATAGTCCTTCGTGTACCGCGCAACTCCCTTGTGGTCGTTATCGAACCGCCCGTACACGCGTTCGAACATGTTTATCCCCTTGTGCTTCAGATCGTCCATGGCGATGTACCGGGCCGTGTAGTTCATGTAGTGCCGGAACGCGTATTCCATGTCCGTATCCCACCCAGCGGCGCCCTTGCGGTGTTTGGCGTTATCAAAAACCCGGCTCCTGTTCTTCATCCTCGCCGCATCGTTCAGGAATGCTCGCGCGTCCTCTGTGGAAAGCGCAAATACTTCCTTTGTGTTCTCCAGCAGTTTCAAATATTGCATGTCGCCCAGTACAACTGCATCGAGCTGCGCCTGTCCGCCGAAGTCGTCCATAAACGGCGAAACGGTCAACCCCTGCCCGCCCATCTTTTCGGCGGCGTTCACGGCCTCGCGCATCGAGCGGAACGTATCAAGAATCTGCCCGCCCGAATCCATCACGCGCCACGTATGGAAAAAATGCGGAACATATCCGGTCAGTTCGTTCATTTCTTCCTTGCCGTACTTCCTGCGCTGCTCGTTTATCATCCTGCGGGCCTTCGCGTACACCGCGCGGATCATGTGATACGCCTGGATCGTCTTATCGGCCGCGCCCATCTCGCGCAGTTCCGTGTTCGAAAAAACCTTCCCCTCGAAGTCCCCCTGGATCAAGATGTTTGAGAACGTCTCACGCTGATCGTCAGTGATGAGCTTGTTCCATATCTTGTCACCCACCCGCCCGAACGACGCGCGCAGCTTTTCCTGCAGCGCGTAAGCGTCTTTGCCCATATTGAAAAAAGGCTTGAACCGCGGATGTCTTTCAGCCACAACGCTCGGACTGTTCAGCAAATCCAGCGGCCCGGTATCATTGGACGTGTCGCGGACAGGCGTACGGATTTCAAGCCCCGATTTAGTGGTGCGTGATTTGACTTCGGCGGGGCCTTGATAAAACGTCGTTTTATCCAAAGCCTTGACATCATCCAAGAGACGCATTATCCTATTATTAAAGTCCGCAATCGGGGTCGTTCGCGCTGAATCTGATTCACCGGAGACCGGGTGCCCTGCGGACTCTTTTATTGCCTCAACATCTATCGCTTCAATCGTGTAAATCCTGTTCTCGTTTTTAAAATATTCTACGACCGTCAGTTTTACTGGGTGATATTCAGCGCCGTCTTTCAGCAACGCACCTAAACGATGTACCTGATTGACTTCCTTTCTGCCGTACACATCAGGATGTGTAACTTCAAAAGAAGCATTTTCAAAAAGTTTGTCCGCGTTTGCGACGGCCAATGCATGAAGGTGCGGAGAGACTGATTTATACGTAGCCTGTTCGCTTGCCATCTCCTTTATAGAGTTCCCAGATATTGTCGCGGTTATTCCGAGCTTATTATTTGTGAGCGGCTTATTCAGAACGCCACTTTCTCTTAAAAGTTTGGCCGCTTCGCTTACAGAGGATGCGCGACGGGATACTTCCGCACCTTTGGCAGTTTGTGCCGCCTCTTGATACATCTGTGCTTCGCTCCCCGCGTCGACGAAACTATCCATCCCATAATCCGTCCCAAACATCGAATCCCCGGCAAGGATCCTGTCATACACGCCGCGCATGTTCTCGGTCAACACAGAATCGTGCCGTGTGATGGTGTCCCACAGTTCCGCCAGCCATTGCTTGAACCGCTGAAACGCGCGCCGCAGCCCCGGTGTCGGGGCCTCGCCGGTCTCCACGTAATCGATAAACCCGTCCGCGAACTTCTCATGCCCCCCGAACGCCTGTATCTCTTCCCAGTCCGCTTGCAGCTGCGCATCGTCCTTGAACTGTGCCGCCTGCCGCTCCGTCAGCCAGCGAAACAGGTGGCCAAGTTCATGTATGGTCGTCGACGCGTCGGCGGTCTTGGTGAGGGTAATCTTTATCCGGTTCGGATCGTCGAAGTCGATAGCGCCGCGAGGATCCTTCTTGTCGGTCTGATCCCGCAAATAAACTTCCCCGTCCACCTCGCCGCGCTCAAACGTTAACCCCAGTTTTTCATAAAACTCCTCCGGACTGATGCCCGCGCGCCGGGCAAACGTGGTCATGGCGCTAGATACAATATCCCCCGCCGCGTCGGCGTATTCCCCGCTCTCGCCTGTCTTTACGAGCTGATCGCGAACGTCGTCCTTGACGTTGAGTTTTGAGGGACGCTGTGGTATAGTTTTTTCAACAGAGGCGGCTCCCTTGACGGCATCGTGGGGCGTAGATTCGTTGAGCGTAGCGCCAGGCAGCGTAGAGCCGTACATCTCACTGGTGGCACCCGCCTCTTTATTAGTTTTCTCAAATCCAGTCAATAACCAAGTCCGTTCATTATTGTTGATCGCTTGCGCCAATACCGCTTTATATCCGCCGTATTCAATGTCTATTTTGTGCGTGCCGTTGTGTTCGTATTGGTCGGTTTCGACCCCTTTCGCCAGTACTTCAACCATCTTTCGAGCGGTGCTTTCCCCATGTCGTTTGATGATATGAGCCACACCCCAGCCGCCCTTTCCCGAAGTTCCCTTGCCCGGCTTGCCCCACAGAATAGATATGCCGCCCAAATCGTCTCTGTACATCGCGTCGCGCACGTCGATATGATCCCTGATAACCCTGTCCATCGCTTCGTTCCCGCGTCGGATGTTTTCCTCGACGGATACCGGCTCCGCCCCATCCTGAAAATACACATCCCGCCCCTCGACGCTAGAGGACGCATCATCGGCACTCCCGCCCCGCATATTCTCAACAACAGCGTCAAACCCGGCCTTCTGGGCCTCTGCCTCCGCCGCTCCAGCCTTCAGCGCGCTTCTCTTTGCCCTGTTGTAAAGCTTCCTCGCCTCCGCGCCCTCCGGGTTTTTCGGCGACAGCAGCTTCCGCGCCGCGTCGGCCGCGTCGGCGTATTCCCCGCTCTCGCCTGCCTTTACGAGCTGATCGCGAACGTCGTCCTTGACGTTGAGTTTTGAGGGACGCTGTGGTAGGGTTTTGTCGTAAGCTTCGCCATCGAGCGTTCGAGTTAATGAGCTCTCATTTTCAGAGTGTTCTCCGTAATCACCGGGGGAAGTTTTTTCTTTCCGCGTGGATGGGTTGACAGCCTCCATAAGCTGGCGTAAAGTATAAGTATCCGCTGCGGGCCCACGGGGGCGGCTTTCGTCGTCGGGGGAGATACCGGCGGATATTTTTTTGGCGGTATGATCGTAAATCCTTCTGACAATAACCGGTGTATCCGAGTTTTCATCTATTCCAAACACGCCCGGTTTATATTCTTTGACGAGAAGTTTGGTTGCGTAATCATCTTCTCCTATCCTAACGGGCAAATAAAATTCATGTATCCGTTCAATTTCCGGGACTCCTTTTTTATCTGGACGCGAATTACCAAGAATGGCGTCGCGGGCTAAATCGGGCATAGCTGACATCACCTCAAAATGCCCAATATCAACAAGTTCACCGCGAGACCGTGTATTTAACAAATGATCGAAACCTTTACCCGATAAAGTCAAGTTCCATCCTGTTGATCTATTAGTAATACCGTCATTGCCAAACGCACTCAATACGTCTTTTCTTACCTGCGAAGGAAACTCTCTTTGAGCCTTCCATGCAGGCGTATCATCATCAAAAATCCTTTTTTTCTCAATAACAGGTACGGGTGTATCAGGCGCGGCCGGCACTTGCTCTCCAGCGGCAGACTTAGTGGGAGGATTCTTCTTGTCAATCGCTCCATCCTGAAAATGCACATCCCGCCCCTCGACGCTAGAGGACGCATCATCGGCACTCCCGCCCCGCATATTCTCAACAACGGCGTCAAACCCGGCCTTCTGGGCCTCTGCCTCCGCCGCTCCAGCCTTCAGCGCGCTCCTCTTTGCCCTGTTGTAAAGCTTCCTTGCCTCCGCGCCCTCCGGGTTTTTCGGCGACAGCAGCTCCCGCGCCGCATCGGCTCCAGATATCTGGGAAGCAGGAGCCTGCGCCGGCGCGTATTTCTCAGCAACCCTATCGATTATGTCCGAGAGCGATTCCGCCTCATCGTCGTCAAAAATCGTCTTCTGGTTCGCGGCGCCCTGGTACTCGACAGTTTGAGTGAGGTCGGTCAAGAAGCTCGTCATCACGTTCGGCTTCTGCTTGTTTTTGTCGAAAAACGCCAATATCCGGCCGGCTTCCGGCGAGATGATACTGCCTTCATCGAACAAGCTGCGCTGCGACAGGAACACGCTGACCTTCGTTCCTTCATGGCGCAGCCGGCTCAGTGCGTTTGCCGCCTCGATGATCGGGCTCGACAAAGACAGGTCTTCCCGCAGCGCCCCATGATCGATGCCGTCGCGCACCAGCGCCACAGAGGGGGCCGCCTGCACCAGGGCGCGGTTCACGTTTCTGATGTTGTCGTCGGTCGATTCAGCCAGGCGCGATATCACGCTGTCGTCGCCGTACGCCTTCGCGGCCAGCGCGTTGCGCACGCGCCGATACCCCGCCTGCGATATCCGGCCGTTTGGGTCGATAAATTGTCCGCGTTCGTTTTGAGGTATGATTTGTTCAAAGAAATCGTTAAAGAACGCGGTATTGCTCATCAAATCCGGGGTTTTCAGCGCACTTTCCAGTATGCCGGCGTCCATGTTTTTCGCGTCGCGCAGCGCCGTCTCCGATTCCGACATGGCCGAAACGCTCGATTCGTTGGCCTCCTGCGCGAATTTCACTCGATCGGTGTCCGTCACACGCTCCCGCACGAGCACAGGATTTCTCATACCCTCAATCGCGCTCTTAGACAGCCCCAAGCTCTCCGCATTGTCCATCAAGTATTGCCTGTATTTATCGGCCGCACCGCGCTTGTACGCCTCGCGCAAGGCGATCACGCGGCCGTTTCCGCTTTCGACCACGTTATCGCCGCCCACGATCGGCGCGCCGTCGGAAGCGAGACGGTTATCTGCCAGCCTCGTCGGATCGAGATTCGATATTATGCTTTCTATCTGCTGTTGGCTCGCCAACCGCCCGCGGTTCCTCGGCTGAACCTCCGCCGGATAGCCCTCCCGGTCGCTGCTAAGCAGATCATCCGCCTCGACGGCCTTAAATCTCGTATCAACCTCGGTCCCCGCATTGGTGACGACCTTGCTGGATCTGCCAAGCACCGCGGAGGAGTGCGCCGCCGGCGGCACTTCCGCCGGCGGAACCTGCGCGGACTGCTGCGCCGGAGATGCCTGTGCCGTCATAGGAACTTCTTTTCCATTGACGTAATAACGCCCGTTTTTAAAAGCTATCGTGTATTTATATCCGTCAATAGTTGATGTTTCACTGATGCTTTCGGTGCCGCGATTCATTGATTGTTCGGCTGTAAGTTTAAGACTGCCGGTGAGCGCTTTTCTTATGCGTTCGGGAGGATTTCCCAGCATGTCCCAGATGGCGGGATTGACCTCAAAACTCGAGTCTTGTGCCGCAGGAGGCGGGATTATTTCTTCCGTCACCCCGGCCTCCTCCGCCGGCGCAGCCGTCCGCTCCGCGTTTCGTCTCAGCGCCTCCAGCCTCGCATAGTCCTTTTTCTTCCACGCGTCCCGCAGCTCGTTATATCTTTCAAGATCTTCCTCGGGCATAGCGTTTCCCGCTGCGCCGCCCTCATCGGAAAACCGCGCGCCCTCCGCCTCGATCCGATCCATCTCAGCCTTGCCCCAGTCAAGGATCTCTTTCCTGTTCGATGCCGGCGCTGGCGGCGGCACAAACGTCATATCGTCGGGCGTCACTCTGAAATACCCGCCCGAGAGCGGATCCTCGGCGGGGTCCGCTTCCGGCGGCGGAGCCATTTCCTCAATCGCCTCATCCAATGGCGTCTTCTCAGCGAGCGCGGCACTCAGCGCCATATTCGGCCCGCTGTGAACCAAACTCGCCAGCCCGCCGACAAGCGCCTCATAAGCAAGTTCGCCGGGCTTTATCTCATCGCCCAGCGTCCGCTGATGTCCCGCATACTGCGCGGCTTCCTCGCCCGCGTTCACCCCGGCATCGAGGCCCAGCGCAAGCAGGGTCCGCCCGAGCTTGCCCATTCCAGGGAAGAGCCGGTTTGAGCCAAACTCAAGCGTGTTTTGCAGCGCGTTCGACGCCGACAGCCCGAAGAAGTTCCCCTTCCCCAGTTTTTCGGCGGCTGCGTAAGCATCCTCCGGAGACATGCCGCGCTTTATGAGTTCCGCGTACGCCCTGGCCTGCTCGTGCTGCGATTCCCCGCTCGCGCCGACGGCTCCGCCGACCGCGTATCCGAGGGGCCCGAGCGCCAGCGAAAGGGGCGCGTTTACAGCCTGACTTTGAAGCGTGTACGGCGTGCTCCGGACGACGGCCGCGAGCGTGCGTCCAAAGGCGGTTTCGGGAGCCTGATACGCGCCCGGATCGGCCGACTTCGCCACGCTGCGGTTGACCTGTTCGAGAGCGTCACGCGCCCCATACAGGCCCTCCAGCTCTTCCGGGTTCCCCTGCAAGGCTTGGAATATGGCCGCCTTTTCCACAGTCGTCAGCTTCGGATCGGCCCATATCTCTTCTATCGGCGTATCCCTGGCGGCGCGGCGTATCATCCCCGTATTCATGGCCGTGACGTCTGCGTTTGCCTCCGCCGTCTCGGATATGCCCTTCATAAACTCTTTGCCCGCGGAGTGCGCCGCCGCCGGCGGCGTCAGGCCGATACTGGTATACAGCGCGTCGAAATCGGCCTCGGTAAATTCTTCTTTTTTCTTTCTGTCCCTGTTCCGTCCATGTCCTTGAGGAAGAGGCTTGTCGTCTCGATATAGGTCTTCAAACCAGCCCATACGTCACCGCCTCCTGGGAGCTCTCTTCGGTATGCCGCGGCCTTTCTTTTTCAGCCACTCGGTCATAAATTCCTGTTCCCCCACGCCTTCCGCAAGCCCCTTCTGAAGCGCGTTTTCATCTTCGTAATCCCATCTTTGCGGGCGACCACTCAGCCATGCTCCGGGCCGATAAATCGGATCCGGCTCATACTCCGGCATCTCAAATCCGGCGGCAGCGGAGGAAATGTCGTCGTCGTACAAGGCGGCTTGCCATGCGTCACGCGCCCGAATGTAATTATTGCGATCATCCTCGCTCCATTGATCCATGGGAAGGGCGCCATCAAATTTACGACTCATCGTAAAATTACGTTCATCGTTGGTATGAGTGGCCTGAGGGCGATGGAAGCATTAGGAAAGCAGTAAATATCAGCATTTCTGACATTGTTTATGATGAAACAGTAAGAGTTATTTTTAAAAACCCTTAAAAGTATTGCCAAAAATATAAGGACATGGTAATCATATTCGGGGAAACATCCATCAAAATACTACCGGAGGGGAAAACCATGTCCATAAGCATACTTTACCACAGTCAAGGGATCAGCGACTACTCTTGCCAGAGGATTATTTACAAAGAAGGAGA
>JAITRO010000116.1 GCA_031288335.1 Synergistaceae bacterium
GGCAAATGATTCAGAAGCAAATGGATTCGCTCAAAGATTCTCTACAGGCTCAAGGTATTCATGTTTCGGCTCTGACTGTCGATATTAAAAATAACGAAGGTGAGAAAGACCGTGGCAGCATGGGCACGTCCAAAAAAGGCAGACGGGCGGCTCATCTCGGTCCGGAGGAAGAGGATGCCGATGACCTGACCGGGGTGTCGCGCCTCGACCTTGAAAAAGGCCTGCTTCATTGGGTCGCCTGAGGACGGAAAGACGAAAATCATGATGCTGCGAAGGGAGTTTTGACGATATGGCTTCGATAAACGGTGTGACAGGCGGTTGGACCAGTTATGAGGAAAGCGTAAATAAGACGACGGGCGACAGTTCCCTGAACAAGGAGGATTTCCTCCAATTACTTGTGGCGCAGCTCACACATCAGGATCCCACAAATCCGATGCAGGACACCGAGTTCGTTTCTCAGCTTGCCACGTATTCTGGGCTCGAACAGCAGATAAACATGAACAAGAACCTGGAGTCGCTGATAGCGAGCCAGAACGCGAGCACGGCCGCGTCCGCCATGTCGCTGATAGGTTCCGTGGTGGGCTTCACCAACGAGGAAGGCCTGCTCCAGACCGGACAGGTGGCGTTCCTCGATATAGTGGGCGGGGAGGTCAACCTCATCCTCACAGACAATACATATATCCCCTACAGCGCCGTCGAACAAGTCGGTTATCCGATACAGAAGTATACGGATACGGATACGGATACGGAGTAGCCGCAAGGCGGCGGGGCGGGAACTCTCATGCAGAAATCGCTTTATACAGCTGTGAGCGGCGTCAAAGTCCATCAGACTTATCTGGACGTCACAGGAAATAATATAGCCAACGTCAACACCGTCGGCTATAAGCGGGATGTCATTCAGTTCGCCGACATCATATCCCAGACGATCAAGAACGACGCGGCGCCCGTCACCCCGCCGGGGGGCATCGACCCGGCGCAGACGGGGCTTGGTGTGCGCATCGCCTCGATAGACACTTGCTTCATGCAGGGCCCTCTCCAGAACAGCGATATATCGGCCGACATGGCGATCGTCGGCGACGGGTTTTTCGTGGTGAACAGCAGGGGCAGTCAGCTCTACACTCGGGCCGGAAATTTCGCACTGGATGCGTACGGCAATCTCGTCATGCAGGGCAGTGGATATCTCGTGCAGGGATTCAAATTCAACGGGACGTCCCAGGAGGATTCCCTGTCCGACATAACCATTCCGGTGAGCGACTCCCTCCCGGAACGGGCAACCGCCATAGCCGCCTTCAAGTGCAACCTCGACAGCTCCGCCGCCGCGCGCATTACCATGAATTACGGCTATGACAACGAGGGCAGCTTGGATGTCACGATCGATCCCTACACCCGAGATGTCGCGCGTCCCTTCCAGTACGCGGACGCCTCGGACGTTTACGCGAGCGCCTCGTCGGTCTCGAACCCGGCCGCCATCGACACTTTCGGGAAGGATATGCTCGCCTCTTCCGATTGGAAAGATAGTTTTGCGGTTTACGACGACGCGGGGCAAGAGCACATCTTGAATGTGGTTTTCAGGAAGGCCCTCAACAAGCCGGCGGATCCGGAGGCGAATCCTCCGACATCGGCGGAGAGCGAGTGGGATTGGTACGCTTATTACGCCGACGGGGACGGCAATCCCGTGCCGGCTTACGGCCAAGGCGCCGGCACGATGGTCTTCGACGAGGACGGTTTATTGAAGCGCACTTACACGTTCGATCCGGCATCGGAGTGGAGCGTCGTGGAGAAAAACATCGCGGCCGGGAGCGACGGTAAACCGACCGGCCTCGTGAGCGCTAATTTCGGCGCGGCCGGCACGCCGATCGTTCTCGATTTCCTGGGCAGCGACTACGCCGCGGCTGAAGGATTGACGTTCAGCGGGCTTCTCGACGGCATAACGAGCTACGACTATTCCTCCACCACAAAGATGAAGGGGCAGGACGGCTATCCGCAGGGCATCCTCGAAAACTGGTCGGTGAGCGACCAGGGAGTGATAACCGGCCAGTACAGCAACGGTCAGTTGAAGCCGATATCGCAGATCGCCATCGCTAGGTTCATGAATCCCCAGGGACTGAAGGCGGTGGGCACGACTTGTTTCGACGAGACTGACAGTTCGGGGCCGGTACGCATCGTGAAAGCGAGCGAGGGCGGCGCTGGGACGATTAAGGGCCTCACGACCGAGATGTCGAACGTCGACCTGTCGGAGGAGTTCGTGAACCTGATCCGCTCCCAGCGGGGACTCCAGGCCAACACTAGGGCTGTCACGACGTCCGACCAGATGCTGGAAAATCTCATAAACCTCAAGCGATAAATGGAATCGAAAGATATATCGAAAAGACGGCAAAGGATTGCAATAACTCTCAGGGGGTAAAAAATATGCTTCGTTCTCTATACTCAGCCGTCAGCGGCATAAAGGCTCACCAGACGTATCTTGACGTAACGGGCAACAATATCGCCAACGTCAACACTGTGGGCTTCAAGCGCGACGTGGTGCACTTCCGCGACATGATCTACCAGTCGGTCAAAAATTCCAGCCAGCCGGACGCCAGCATCCCGATAGGCGGCGTCAACCCGGCGCAGGTCGGCCTTGGAGTCTCGGTCGGTTCCATCGAGACGGTTCACACTCAGGGCAGTCTCCAGAACACCGGCATTCCCACCGACATGGCGATATCCGGCTCGGGCTATTTCGTGGTGCGCAGCGCCGGTCAGACCCTCTACACCAGGGCTGGCAATTTCTCGCTCGACCGCGACGGCAACCTTGTCATGCAGGGCAACGGCTACCTCGTCCAGGGCTATGCGTACAAGGACGTGATTGACCCGGCGACCGGCAACACCGTCCGTCAGAGGGATCCTAACCTGACGAATATCAACATCCCGATAGGCGAAAAAATCCCGGCCAAAGCCACGACGCTCGCAGCCTTCCGCTGCAACCTCTGCACCACGGACAGCGCGGATATAACGGACCTCACGAGTATTCCAGGCGGCTCCGCGAAAGTCCCGAGGCCGCACGACTACACGGCATACGCCGGCGAGAGCGTGACGTATGTGGGCAATGCCGCCAATGAAGGCGCCATTTCGGCCACACTCCCAACTGGAGTGACCGCGGCCGAAGGGAACACTTATTTCTCTACCGCCACTAAAGAGATATATATTTATGACCAGGGCAGCTGGGTGCATTCGAAGAACGCCGAAGCGGAGA
Source organism: Synergistaceae bacterium (assembly GCA_031288335.1). Classification (GTDB taxonomy): domain Bacteria; phylum Synergistota; class Synergistia; order Synergistales; family Synergistaceae; genus JAIRKI01. Next base: position 3,233 of record JAITRO010000116.1, read on the forward strand.
CTTATTATTATGGCAGCGATACAGATGCGAACGCGGCTTTCCCGCGGATGTACACGGACGGCACGACATCGGGTACAGTGGTGACCGCACGAGTAATTATCGACAGGGCAATGGACATTAGTTACGATGCCACTACAGGTTTGCCCGATAATTTGCCTAATCCCCAGACTGATACCACCCTTTTTGCCGGGGCAAAAATTCTGGACACAACTGATCCGGGCGGCGGCAGAATTTTCGAGCTTAACAGCACCAGGACGGCATGGACGGAGATCGATCCCATGAAAGCCGAGACGGCTTACGGTGTAAGGGCGGACGGTAAAATATATGTGCTCAATAACGCCACTCCGCCGGTACCGACAGAGGTTACCAACCCCATGGACATCACCACGGGCAATAAAAACATTTTCGTATTCGAGAACGGCGCGTGGAAGAGCATAAATGACACCAAGGGCGGCGCGAATTCCCTGTCGCCGTCGGGCGAATCCAAGACCACGCAGGAGATAATGGAGGCTTTCGGGGAGAGCATCATGAAAGCCCATGACCATGAGGACAAATTTACCGTCTACGACTCTCTCGGCAGCCCGCATACTATGGTGATCACGTTCCGCAAGGTGATGGACCGTCCGGCGGATACAGCCGCCAATGTCGGAGCGGAATCCGAATGGGACTGGTATACTTACTACACGGACTCGGACGGCAACGTTCAGCCGCAGTACGGCCAGGGCGGGGGAACGTTGGTGTTCGGCGACGACGGCCTGCTCAAGAGGACGTACACCTATACGCCCACGCCGTTGAAGCCGAACCCGAACGCCACGAACACACCGACCGCCGCCCACTACGACGAATGGACAGTGGTGGAGAAGATCATCGACAAGAACGACCCTAACTACAACAGCGCGATACACGACTCGCTCCCGACTGGCCTCGCCGTGGCGGACTTCAACGTCTCAGGAGCGCAGGGCAAGGTAAATAACAACGTATCTCCGTCGGTATACGGCTCGAACCTGATGACGATCGATTTTCTCGGCAGCGACTACGCGAAAACCCTGGGACTGACCAGCGATCCGATCGACGGCGTCACGAGCTACGGATCCGACACCACCACCAAACTCAGGGCGCAGGACGGTTACGCGATGGGCGTTTTGAACGACTGGACGGTCGGCAGTGATGGAGTGATTCAAGGTTCTTACAGCAACGGCAAGATACTCGCCATAGCGCAGGTGGCGCTCGCCATGTTCGACAACCCGCAGGGACTGTCCCAGGTGGGAGAGACCTGCTTCGCCGCCACCATCAACTCCGGTTTGGCGCAGGTGGGTGCGCCGCAGGCCAACGGCGCGGGCAGCATCCAGGGCAACACTGTGGAGATGTCGAACGTCGACCTGTCGGAGGAGTTCGTGAACCTGATAAGGGCGCAGAGAGGTTTCCAGGCCAGCACGAGGGTCGTCACGACGTCCGATGACGTTCTGCAGGAACTCATCAACCTGAAACGGTAATTTTGAAGTTTTTTTGGCGGCGGGGGAGGCTGCGCTTTGAGCTTTTGAGTGATCTCCCTCGCGCGAGATTCCGACATTTATACTATAATCGCAGTTGGTTTGTGAATTGCGGAGGAGTGCGGTCGTATCGCGATGATAGAGTTGACGAGGTTGAAGGGCGCGAAGTTCGCGCTCAATTCGTACCAGATAGAGACTGTAGAGGAAACTCCCGACACCGTGATAACGCTTCTCAACGGACACAAATACGTGGTGCTGGAGAGTATGCGGGAGATCATTTCTTTGATCGAGGAGTTCGGGAGAAATTCCTCGCCGCATTGGGATATCCCGCCGTCTCGGGACATTACGGCGTCGTGAATGGGGTGAGTGTGCGGTGGATTTAGCGTCGATAATCGGTCTTTCCACGTCAGTGATAGTCGTCGTCTGGGGCATGATAATGGGCGGCGATGTAGGAGCCTTCGTCGATGTCCCCTCGATCCTGATCGTTCTGGGGGGCACGCTTGGCTCCGTCATGGTCGCGAACCCGCTGGATAGGTCGAAGAACTTTCCGTCCATCCTCAAACACGCGTTCCTCACTGAGCAGATAGACATGATCGGACTGATTCAGACTCTCGTCAGCTTCGCTGAGAAGGCCCGCCGCGAGGGATTGCTCGCGCTCGAGGAAGACGCCTCGCAGCTCGACGACGAATTTATGCGCAAGTCGATACAGCTCGTGGTCGACGGAACCGATCCCGAGCTGGTCAAATCCATACTCGACACGGAGATAGGCCTTTTGGAGGAACGGCACTCGGCCAACAAGAGCTATCTCGACTCGGTGGCGGAACTGGGCCCCGCTTACGGGATGCTGGGCACGCTCATCGGCCTCATACAGATGCTCGGCAATCTGAGCGACCCGTCGTCGCTCGGCCCCGGTATGGCGGTGGCTCTTGTGACGACGTTTTACGGCTCCATCTTGGCAAACATGATATCCATACCTCTCAGCAAGAAACTGGCGCAGAACTCGAGCCGCGAGATATTGTGCAGGGAACTTATGGTGGAGGGCATACTGTCGATTCAAGCCGGGGAAAACCCGCGCATCGTCGAGGAAAAACTGAAGGTTTTCCTGCCGCCGAAGGTGCGCAAGCAGCTGGACGAGGGCAAGGAGGAGAGGCAGTAACATGGCGCGCAAGAAGAAAAAAGAGGAGAGCGGAGGCGGAGGATGCCCTGCGTGGCTTGCCACTTACGGCGACATGGTGACCCTTGTCCTCTGTTTTTTCGTCCTGCTTTACTCGTTTTCCACGCTCGACGCTAAAAAATTCGAGGAGGTGGCGGCGTCGATGCAGACCGCCTTCAACATACAGGCCGGAGGCGCCACGACAAGCAGCTTGATGTCCGTGATGGCTGGTTCTATGCGTGAGTACCAGGGCAACGCGGCCCGTCCCACCGACTCGGATCAGACGCACAACACGAACCGAGTCCTCGCGCTGGTGCAGAAGGCCCTCAAGAGTGAACTGAACGGGGAAGAGGTCACCGTATCCGTGAACGACCGTGGTGTCGTAATCGCCCTCTCCGAACAGGTGCTGTTCGAGGAAGGCTCGGCGAAATTGCGTCCCGAGTCTCTCAGGATCCTCTATAAAATAGGCGGCGTGATCGAGGAGCTGCCGAATGATATATCGGTGGAGGGACACACCGACTCAGGCATTCCGACGCGGAGCGTTTATATCGACAACTGGGGGCTTTCGTCGGCGCGCGCGTCGCGTGTCACGGCTTATCTCGACGAATCGATCGGAATCCCGCAAAGCCGTCTGAGGGCGGTGGGGATGGGCGCGTCAACGCCGATAGTTCCCAATATATCCGAGAAAAACATGAAGTTGAACAGACGGGTCGACATCGTTATTTTGTCCATGCACCCCGTACGGTGACGGACTGCCCGCGTTTTTCGAATTTCAGGGAGATGGTCTGATGGCGTTGGTTAAAAGAACTGTTGTGACGGTCGTGGTGGGGTTGGTCGTCCTGATCGTGGGAGTGGGCGGCGGATTACTCGTGGGGCTAAAGTATTTTTCCTCGCCTCCCGAAATTAGTAAAGAGGCTCAGATCCCGACCCCGGGCCCCATGTTGGAACTCGGTCAGTTCACGAGCACGATGGCCGATCCTGAGGTGCATATAGTGAGGGTCAGGGTCACTGTGGAACTGTCGGGGGCGAATGTCGCGATGAAGCTCACGGATCCCGGATGGAACGTGATGATGAAGGACGAGATACTCAAGACGCTGAAGGATCAGCGCTACGACAACGTTCGTTACGCCGAAGGCATGGAGAAGCTGAAACAGGATCTCAAGGCGCGTCTCAACGCGATACTGCCGCGGGTGGATGACAACGTTGCCGTCAACAGGGTGCTCTTTGACGAATTTATGACCCAATAACAGCGTTTGAGAAACTTGTGGGGGGTATAACATGACGCCGCCGGAGGTAATGAGCCAAAACGAAATAGATTCACTGTTGGCCTCTATAAACAGTGGTAACGATGATATATCCACCATGCAGGTGGAGGAGGAAAAGCCTCTAAAGCTCTACGACTTCCGCAGGCCGGATAAGTTCAGCAAAGATCAGCTTCGCGCCATCCAGATGATCCACGAGTCGTTCTGCCGGTCGCTGACCACCTCGCTTTCCACTATGATTCGTTCCATGGTCTCTGTGGAGGTGGTAGCGGTCGACCAGCTCGCCTACGACGAATTCATACACTCGCTGGTTCAGCCTACCGTCATCGGGATACTGGAGATGTACCCCTTGAGCGGGAACGCGATACTGGAAATCAATAATCAACTGACGTTCGCCATCATCGACCGCCTTCTCGGAGGAAGAGGCGAGCCGCTGCGCAAACCGCGCGACCTGACCGACATAGAGCGAACCGTGGTCGAGCGTGTCATTATGAAGATACTGGAACACCTGGAGGAGAGCTGGAGCACGGTCGTCGATATCAGGTTCCGCTTCGAGACCATGGAGAGCAACCCGTTTTTCGTTCAGGTCTGCCCGGGAACAGATATGGTGCTTCTGGTGACGATGAAAATACAGGTGGGTGACGTACAGGGAATGATGAATTTCTGCATACCTTACTTCGTCGTCGAGCCTCTCATAGATAAACTCAGTTCACAGCAGTGGTTCTCGTCCACGGGGCGCAAGAGCACCGAGGGAGTTCAGGAGGCGTTGATCAGCAAACTGCACGAGGTCTCGGTTCTTCTCGCCCTGGAGTTGGGGCATACGATAGTCTCGCTGGGCGACGTCCTGCAATTGCAGATGGGCGACGTGATAAGGCTGGACGGCACGGCGAAGGACGATCTGGGACTGAGAGTGGGCAACAGGGTGAAATTCTACTGCACCCCGGGGCTTCGCCAGAAAAACTATGCCGCGCGGATAATCGAAATATTGGGAGAGGAAGAACTCTCCGTCGAAGAGGAGGACTAAATAAAAATGGTCGACGAATTTTTGAATCAGGACGAAATAGACGCTCTTCTTTCGGGATCTCCCGGCGAAGGCGGCGGAAAACTTTCACAGGACGATATCGCGGCGTTGGGTGAAGTGGCCGGAATCGTGGCCACAGCGGCGAGCAATGTGGTGGGAATGCTCGCGGGACGGGACGTCTCCGCCGATGTGATCGATCAGATTGAGATACGCCAGGGCGAGATGGCCTCCAAGATAGACGGCGGCAAGGTTTTTGTCTATTCCATGACTCTTGGCGGGATGGATGCGGCCCCGGCGAGGCTCATCACCAGCGAACGCGGAGCGCTCGCGCTGGCCGACATGATGATGGGCGGCGACGCCAGGGAACTTCCCGGGGAAGCTAACGACCTGTATCTCTCGGCCGCGCAGGAGGGACTGAGCCAGTTGGTCGGCTCCGCCCTCACCAATTTGAGCGGATTGCTCGCGGGAGTGAGGCTTTCGGCCGACGCCACGGCATCTGCCTTGTTGGATCTGTCGGGTTGGCTGCCCTTCTCCGACTTGGATGCGGACACCAATATATGGGTGGGCAGAGTGAACTTGAACGTCTCCGGAGTGGAGCCTTTCATGCTCGATATCTCCATGCCGGCCGACGTCGCCGCGAACTTTGCCGCGAAAATCAGGGACGCGACCGCTCCCAAAGAAGAACCCGCGCCCTTGCCCACGCCCACGCCGGCATCCAGGCCGGCGGCCGCCTCCAGGCCGGCGCAGCCCACGCCTCCGCCTCCTGTGCCTCAGGCCGCGCCCTCTTATACCCCGCCGCCCAGGCCTCAAGCGCCGCCGGTCGACGTCAAACCAGTTGAATTCACGCAGCTTGGAGGGCCGGATTCGAGTGTAACTCAGGGAAATCTCGACTTAATAGTCGACATACCGGTACGTATTACGGTAGAATTGGGAAGAACGCGAAAAACTATCGGAGAAGTACTGGCGTTGGGGCCGGGTTCGGTGGTAGAATTGAATAAGATGGCCGGAGAACCGGTAGACGTGTTGGTAAACGGCAAGCTCATAGCGAGAGGCGAGGTCGTCGTCATCGACGAGAGTTTCGGGATAAGGGTCACCGAAGTAGTGAGCAGGTCTGAAAGAATACGCTCCATGGGGGTCTAATTCGATGTTGCGACAGTATTATCCAAGGAGGGTTTGAGAAAATATGGGGACGAAGGTTTTGATCGTGGATGACGCGGCTTTTATGAGAATGATGCTTCGTGATATCCTCGCGAAAAATGGTTTTGAAGTGGTCGGGGAGGCTGACAACGGAAAGGCGGCCGTGCAGATGTACAACGAAGTGAAGCCCGACGTGGTCACAATGGATATCACGATGCCCGAAATGGACGGAATAGCCGCCGTGAAGGAGATCAAAGCCGCGGATCCCGCGGCGAAAATAGTGATGGTCAGCGCGATGGGGCAGCAGGCCATGGTCATAGAGGCCATAAGGTCGGGCGCGGCGGATTTTATCGTCAAGCCCTTCCAGCCGGACAGAGTTTTGGAGGCTCTTGGCAAGGCTCTTTCCTGAGATATGTTTCGGCTTTTACCAGGGGTTCGCACTGCCTGTTGCCTCGCCCTCACGGGTGTGAGCTGGATGAAATGGAATGAATGCGTCAGGGCGTAAGATGCGTAAAAGAGCGGCCGGGTTGATTTTCAGCGGAATCTCGGCGCTCTTTTTTTTGGAGGAGACGGCTGGAGCGGCGGAGATCGAGGAACTCAACGCCGCGTTTCTCGGATACGCGGCGAAGATGATCGTGGCGCTTTTGCTGTTGGGCGCATTTGCTTATTTAGCGCTTAAATTTCTGCCGAGACGCCTTGGCTCAGCCTCACGGAGCCATATCAAGATTATCGGCGCCGTGAACCTGGGGCGCGACACGCTGTACATATCGAGGCTGGGACCCGAGGTGGTGGCGTTCCTGAGCGGCCGGGCGGGTTCGGTTGTCCTGGGAAGGTGGTCGGCGGAAGAATGGGACGATTACGAGGCGGCGCGTATGACGCCCGAATCCCTCAAATTGGAGAAAAAACCGGGGGAAAAGAGCAGGTGAGGCATATTCCGCGCATGTCGAAGTCCAGTGCGCGCGTTCGCGCGGGCAGAGCGGCGGCCCTGTTGGTGGGTGCGTTATGCGTCATTTTGCTGCTGCCGCGTTACGCGCTTGGGGCAACGCCCTCGCCCAACCTGCCCGATTTGCCTATTCCGGCACTGAACGTCGCGGTGGGGGCGGCCGAGGAGCCGAGAGATGTAGTGCTCACCCTCCAGATAGTGGCGCTCATCACGATAATAAGCATGGCGCCGGCCATATTGCTCATGCTCACGAGTTTCACCAGAATTCTGGTCGTGCTCGGTTTCGTGCGGAGCGCGATGGGCTTGCAACAGACTCCGCCTAACCAGGTTATCTCGTCGCTTGCGCTGTTCCTCACTGTGTTCACTATGGCGCCGGTGTGGAACGATATTTACGAGAACGCAATCGTGCCCTATATGCAGGAAGAACTGCCGGTCGGGGAGGCTTTCGACAGGATCGTGACGCCGGTGCGCCGGTTTATGCTTACACAGACGAGGGAAAAGGAACTGTCGCTGATGGTCCGCCTGTCCGGCGACCCCCAGCCGGCGAACCAGGACGAGGTGAGGACGATGGTGCTGATACCGGCGTATGTCCTGAGTGAACTCAAGACGTCTTTTCAGATGGGAGTGGTCATATACATCCCATTTATAGTGATCGACATGATAGTGGCCTGTATTCTAATGAGCATGGGCATGATGATGCTGCCGCCGTCGATGATCTCGCTTCCGTTTAAAATATTGCTTTTCGTGATGGCCGACGGCTGGAGCCTGCTCATCGCGAGCGTCGTCACCAGTTTCAGGCTGTAGGAGGTTCGATATGGAGACGCTGACGATAGGAGACGCGTTCATAAGCGCGATGTGGACAACAGTCATCGCATCCATGCCCGTGCTTCTCATATCGATGTGCGTGGGGCTCATCATGGGCATATTTCAGACAGCGACCTCGATTCAGGAACAGACGCTCGCTTTTATCCCAAAAATACTCGCGATCATCATATCCTTTCTGCTGTTCGGGCCGTGGATGTTCAGAATGGTCAGCGGGCTTGCCATAAAGCTCTTCACGGATATGTACAAATACGTCGGCTGACGGCGCATGGGATAAGACGGCAATGCTGCCCTTCCTGGCGGGAAACGCTTACCTGAACCTCATAGTCCTGCACTTCATGATAAGCCTCAGGATGCTGGGTTTGATAATGGCGGCGTCCGTGTTTATGCTTCCTTCCATTCCGAATACCTTCAAATTCTGGCTCTCGGTCGCCCTGTCGATAATGGTGACTCCCGTTTCCGGGGCATCGATCCCCGAGATCGCGATAGGCGCCCTCCCGCTGTTTGTGCTGATGGCGGCGCGGGAATTTTTGATCGGGTCCGTGATCGGATTTGCCTCCAGCGCGCCGCTTTACGCGCTCCAAACGTCCGGATTCATCGACGGAACGCTGATGGGACTCAACATGATGAATATGTTCGACCCCTCATCGCAGACGCAAGTCTCCGTCATCGCTCAGATGAAATATATGATGGCCGTCTGGTTTTATCTTCATTGGGACGGCCATATACTGCTCATACGGGCTCTCTCCGAGAGCGTGAAACTCGTGCCGGCGGGAGTGTCGTTGTTGGAGGGTTTCCAGGGCATACCGCTCGTTGATTGGATGCAGAAGATATTCGTCCTCGCCCTGACGATAAGCCTGCCCATCTTCGGCTCGGTCATCCTTGCCGAGGTGGGGCTCGGTTTCGTGGCGCGCACGGTGCCGCAGATGAACGTGTTCGTCCTCGGCATCCCGCTCAAGATCGCCATAGGAATGCTTGTGCTCCTCACGGTGCTGCCCGGGGCGGTGGATGTATTTCACCGCGAGATAGAGGGTGCGGTCTCATGGGCGCTCGAAAACGTGCATTTCCTGCGATGAATACCGAGTTTCGCCTCGACCTCCAGTTTTTCGCGCAGGAACGGACGGAACCCGCCACTCCAAAGAAGAGAAATAAGGTGCGCGGAGAGGGACAGGTCGCGAAAAGCCAGGATCTGTCGGCCTCCGTCGTCATAATCACGGGCCTTTTGACCATTTATGTGCTCGGCGGCAGTATATGGGACGACCTCATCGCGTTCGTCCGCGAGACGGCGAAGTATATTGCGTCGCCGTCGATGTCGGGCGATGGGTGGTGGTTTCGCCCCGCGATTCTGGCGGGAAAATCCCTGCTCTTAGGATGGTTTCCGATTGGCTTTTTCTGCGCCGTCTTCGCCGTGGTCATCCTCATCTATCAGGTGGGTTTCGTGATAACTACGCAACCGTTCGCCATTAAACTCGACCGCTTCAACCCGGTCAACGGCCTGAAGAGGATTTTTTCGCTGCGAACGCTCGTCGAACTCGCGAAGGGCATGTTGAAAGCGATGGTGCTGTTTGGTATGCTCTATATCGTGCTGCGAAACGAACGGGACCTGATGCTGTCGATCATAGGCTTTTCTCTCGATAACGGCATCATGATCATCATGGGTAAAATATGGAACCTCGCGATGAGAATGGCCGTGGCTCTTTTGATCATAGCCCTTGTGGATTACCCGTATCAAAAGTGGGAGTTCGAGAAATCCATAAAAATGAGCAAGCAGGAAATAAAGGAAGAGTACAAACAATCGGAGGGAGACCCTCTCATTAAGAGAAAAATACGTCAGAAACAGAGGGAACTCGCGCAGCGCAGGATGATGGCGGACGTCCCGAAAGCCGACGTGGTGGTCACGAACCCAACCCATATCGCCGTTGCCATCCAGTACGATCAGCATACGATGAGCGCTCCTGTGGTCGTGGCGAAAGGAGAGGATTTCATCGCGCAGAGGATAAAGGACATAGCTGCCGAATACAAGATTCCGATCGTGGAGAATAAACCTCTCGCGAGGGCGCTGATGAAGCGGGTGGAAATAGGGGAAAGCATACCGGAGGAACTTTACCTCGCCGTGGCGGAAGTCCTGGCGTTCGTATATCGTCTCAAAAAATCAGCCTGACCGAAAAAAACTGTCGGTTCAGATTGCTGATTTTTCCTGATTATTGCCCGATAGCATGATAAAATATTGATGTAAGAGTGTAAATATCATTACCGGGGAGCGTGAATTATGGCGGAGGCCGCTGTAAATGGAGGAGGAAACAGTGTGACGAGGTTTGCCGACGTCGGCCTCGCCATTTTGTTGGTACTCATAGTCGTGATGATGATAATTCCCGTGCCGACCACAATGCTCGATATCCTGCTGGCGGGGAATATTTCCTTTGGCGTGGTCATGCTGCTCACGACGTTTTACGTGGGCAACGCGCTGGATATTTCCGCATTTCCCAGCATAGTCTTGATAGCTACGCTTTTCAGGCTGTCGCTCAACATATCCACGACGAGGCAGATACTCCTCAGCGGATATGCCGGAGAGGTGGTAAACGCCTTCGGCTCGTTTGTTGTCGGCGGAAATTATGTGGTGGGCGGGGTCATATTCCTGATCCTCGTCGTGATTCAATTCAAAGTCATAACGAGCGGTTCCGAACGCGTCGCGGAAGTCGCCGCCCGTTTCACGCTGGACGCCATGCCTGGCAAGCAGATGTCCATCGACGCCGACCTCAACGCCGGAAATATCGACGAGATAGAGGCAAAAGAACGCAGGGAGAAAATACAGCGCGAGGCCGACTTTTACGGCGCCATGGACGGCGCGACGAAGTTCGTCAAGGGCGACGCCACTGCCGGCCTCATCATCACTCTGATCAACATAATCGGCGGACTCGCGATAGGCGTCCTTCAAAGAGGCATGGAGATCGGGAGAGCGGCTCAGACCTACAGCCTGCTCACTATCGGCGACGGCTTGGTGTCGCAGGTTCCGGCGCTTTTATTCTCGACCGCCACCGGCATCATAGTCACGAGAGCGGCGGGCGAGAACAATCTCGGACGAGATATAGTCTCGTCGCTGGCGAGCAATCACAGGCCGCTTTTCATATCATCCGGCACATTGTTCGCCATGGCCATCGTTCCAGGTATGCCGACCATTCCGTTCATAGCTCTGGGCGCGCTCATGGCGCTGCTCGCCCGCGCCATTTACCGCGAGGGCGAGATTCAGAACGGCGCCAGCAAGACCAAAAAACGCCCTGGGAGCCCATCATCCCCGGGAAGCGCCGCGGATCACGCGCAAGGCGCCCCGACGACTCCAGAGGACATAATGCCGCTTCTGACGGTCGATCCCATGGAGGTCGAAATAGGGTACGCGCTTATCTCCATGGTGGATCCGGGCCAGGGCGGGGATATGCTCGACCGCATAGGGACGATCCGCCGGCAGATGGCCATGGATTTGGGACTGGTGGTGCCGCCCATACGCATAAGAGACAACATACAGCTGAAACCCACCGAGTACGTAATACGGGTGAAGGGCGCGGAGGTCGGGCGCGGCGAACTGCTGCCCGATCACTATCTCAGCATGAGCGTCGACCAGAGCGACGACGCGCTCGTGGGAATACCGACCGTGGAACCGTCGTTCGGGCTTCCGGCGGTGTGGATATCTCCCGAGGTGCGCGATCAGGCCGAGGTGATGGGATATACCGTGGTCGACTGTCCGTCGGTGCTCGCGACCCATCTGTCGGAAGTAATCAAGCGTTACGGCGCGGATCTGCTCACCAGGCAGGAAGTGCAGAAGCTGATCGACCTCGTGAAGGAGAGCAACCCCGCGGTGGCGGGCGAACTCACCAACGTGCTGGGTCTGGGCGACGTCCAGAAGGTCCTCCAAAATCTGGCCCGGGAGCAGGTGCCGATTCGCGACCTTGTGACCATCTTCGAGACGTTGTCGGATTTCGGGCGTTTCGCGAAAGGCGTGGACTTCCTCACCGAACGCGTACGGGAGGCGCTGGCACGCATGATTACCCTCCGTCTCCAGGACGAAACAGGCGTTTTGTCGGTCTTCGCCCTCTCCCCAAGGCTCGAACAGAAAATAAAGGATTCGATGCAGGGTGATCTCAATCAAGGCTGGCAGCTGGGGATGTCCCCGGCGGAGATACAGGGGGTCGTCAAGTCCGCGTCCGCCGCGGCGGAACAGATGGCCATGGCCGGTCTCACCCCGATAATTCTGGCACACCCAGACGTGAGGTTTGTCGTCCGAAAAATAATAGAAGGAACGCTTCCTCAACTTTTTATTATATCTTATAATGAAATCGCTCAGGGGGCTCAGCTGAAATCCTTGGGGACGGTGGAATAAGTGAGAGTAGAACAGCAGATAGAATATGAAGCCGCGAGCGACGCCGAGGCCATAAGAGTTGCGCGCGACCGATTGGGCCGCGAGGCGGTGATACTGTCCAGCAGGCCCGTCAAACTGGGAGGCCTGTTTGGGTTTTTCAAGCGCGACGCTCTGTGGGTCACAGCCGGCATATTGGTGCCCGACCGCGACGATGTTGCCAAGGAATCGCGCGAAAGGATGGTCGCTTTTCAGCATCTGCTGGAGGTGCGAAAGGCGATCGGAGGCGCCTCGCCGCCCGAACGCGCGGCGCGCGAACCCGAAGCCGCCTCAGCTTTTTCGAATCCGGCAGTGATGCCGCTTCAGACCGCGAAACAGGCCTACGAATCGAACAAGACGCCCGCCGACGCCGCGCCGGTAGTGCGCGAGGTCGACGAGATAAAGGAGATATTGGGCCGTGTGCTCTCGCGTTTGGAGAATGGAGGCACGCCGACTCAGATGCCGAGCGTCCCGCTCGACGAAAACGTCAAAAAACTGCTCGACGCCGACGTTGACAGGGAGATAGCAGATAGCATGGTGACGGAGTTCGAGGCCAGCGGCTTGCGTGTGCCGTTCCAGCAATGGCTTCCGACCACGATAAACACGATGGGAACCGACCCGTCGAGCGCCATCGGCGGAAGGAAGATACTTTTGGCGGGACCGACCGGCGTGGGCAAGACCACCACGATAGCCAAGATCGCTGCGACGCAGTCCCTGTGGGGGAACAAAAAAGTGGTGCTCATGACTGCGGATACTTACAGAATAGCGGCTGTGGAGCAGTTGCGCACGTACGCCAAGATTCTCGGCATACCGATAGAGATAATCGCGGATCAAAAGGATATAGCGGGCGCCTTGAAAAAATACCGCGAGGCTGACCTCATACTGATGGATACGGCGGGACGAAGCCATCACGACGACAGCAGGATAGACGAACTGCGGTCGATTTACGAATCTTTTTCGCCGGATGCCGTGCATCTCGTGATAGCGGCGAACATAAAATACCGCGACATGCTGAACGTCATAGACCGCATGGGCGTGGTCCCGTTGTCGGCGCTGCTCTTCACCAAGCTGGACGAGACGTCTAGTTACGGCACCATACTCAACGTCATGCGGGACTTCGGCCTGCCGGCGTCGTTTTTTACGATCGGGCAAAACGTGCCGAACGATATCGAGGTAGCGCGAGGCGACAGGTTCGTGGACCTCCTTTACGGTAACGCGCCGATCATAAGAGAACAGTCATGAACCCTGTGATAATGCCGGCAATGCCGACGAAATACAACGATCAGGCCACCGTTCTGCGCGAACTGATGTCGGATAAAAAGGGCGCCCCCCTGCTGAAGGATAAAATAACGGGCTTGCGGTCCATCGCGATATTGAGCGGAAAAGGCGGCGTCGGGAAAAGCAATGTCGCCGTAAACCTGGCCCTGGCGCTCGCCGATAAGGGCCTCAACGTCGCTCTTCTCGATGCCGACCTCGGCCTCGCCAATATAGACATCCTGTTCGGAGTGACGCCTAAGTTTAATCTGGGACACGTCGTGCGCGGCGAAAAAGAGATGTCCGAAGTGGTGTTCAAGGTTGGAGAGAGGGTGTCGATAATTCCCGGAGGCGCGGGTTTGAAAGAACTCGCGGAATTGGACGAACAGAGTCAGTCGCTGATGGTAAACAGGTTGTCTTTTTTGGAGGAGGAAACCGACCTGCTTATAATAGACACCAGCGCGGGGATCCACAAGAATGTGCTCTCTTTCGCGATGTCGTCCGATATGGTCATGCTGATCACCACCCCTGAACCCACCGCCATACGCGATTCGTACGGCGTGTTGAAGAGTCTCTGTTTGTCCACAAATGGCGCCATCAGTATCGGTCTCGTGGTGAACATGGCGAGCGACGAAAAGGAAGCCTTTTTCGTGGCGGAAAGGATTACTTCGGCAAGCGAACAGTTTCTCAGTTTCAAAGTCCCGTATCTTGGCTGCGTGCTCTGGGACGCTAAGATTCGCGAGTCCGTCAAAAAAAGGAAACCGCTACTCCTGCACGAGACGGAATCGGTTTCATTTCCATATTTCAGGGCACTGGCCCAGAAAATATACGAATCATCCGAGGAAGGTCAGCTGTCGAAAAAACCGGCCAAGCGGGACACGTTCCTTTTGCGTCTGCTCCGTCAGGGCGGAAACAAGGAGAAATGATAAGGTGACGGACGTAAAAGATTCTCTCCCCCAGGGAGATTATACTTCTAAGATACAGTTGGGAAAAAAAGGAGAAATACAGATAAACGCAGGTATTTTCAAGGGGCATTATCTCTCCTGTGTGGAAAATATTAAAGGTGATTCCGTGGGTTTAGCGCATCCTATGGCGTCGGATATGTTGCTGCCGGTTTATAGGGAAATGAATTTTGATTTTATAATGGATGACGGCAACGCCCTTTACGTTTTTCCGATGGCCGTGAAAAGGGTCGAGATGCAGGGCGGAGTGCCCATAATGTGGGCGGACATCGTGAGCGGTCCGAAAAAAATACAGCGCAGGCAATTCCTTAGGGTATCGTGTTATTGGAGCGTGCGCGTTTTTCACACCAGGCAAGAGCTGAGCGAACCTTTGTCCGGGAAATGGCTGCCGGCGAAGGCCATCGACGTCAGCCTGGGAGGATATCGTTTCAAGATATCGGAGGAAGAGGCCGCCGGACTCACTTTCGGGACCAATGACCGCATACTGCTTTATTTCACTCTCGACGACATGCATCTGATACTGGCCGGCAAAGCGACCCGCGTGGTGACGGAAAACGGATCCTGGGAGGTTGGTGTGGGATTCGACTCTTTGCCGGTGAAGATCGAAAAGAAACTCTTCGAGTTTATCAGACAGCAGGAATTTATGGCGGGATGAACAATGATGAAAAAACCTGAGACAATCAAGATATTGATAGTCGATGATTCAGCGTTTATGCGCAAGGTGATAGGCGATATCCTTTCCGAAGACCCGCTGTTCGAGGTCATAGGCCGCGCGCGGAACGGCACGGAGGCGATTGAGGCCGTTCGAACTCTGTCACCCAGCGTGGTCACCCTCGACATAGAGATGCCGGGAAAGAGTGGAATAGAGGTACTGAAGGAAATTATGGATTTCAAACCCATTCCTGTCGTGATGGTCAGCAGCCTTACCAAAGAAGGCGCGAATGTGACCATGCAGGCCCTCGATCTCGGCGCTGTCGACTTTGTCACTAAACCTTCCGGGAATATATCCCTCGATATGCAGAAGGTCGGCGAAGAATTGCGCCGCAAGGTGGCGTGCGCGAGCCGCGCGGTTTTGTTCGGCGCGCGCCGCGCCAAACGGCTGCCCCATGTCCGCGAGCTGCTCCATGCGCCCCCTCTCCGCGACGTTTCGAAGGGAAAATTCGAAATACTCGTGGTGGCGGCATCCACGGGGGGACCCATGGCGCTCCAGGAGATAATCCCGAACCTTCCTCAGGATTTTCCCCTTCCGGTGATGATCGTTCAGCACATGCCGCCCGGTTTCACCACTTCTTTCGCCCATCGTCTCGACGAGCGGAGCAAACTCAGCGTCGTTGAGGGACACGATGGAATGCCTGTAAGGAAAGGCACGGCCGTCATAGCTCCGGGCGGGTATCATCTTATGGTCGAAAAAAAGGGCGTGGAAATACTGTGCAAACTTGCCGAGACCCCGCTTGTACGTTCGGTGCGCCCGGCGGCCGACGTCCTTTTTACGAGTGCGGCCGAGACGATGGGAGGCAATGTACTGGCGCTGATATTGACGGGCATGGGGAAAGACGGGCTTGACGGCTCGAAACTTCTGAAAGAGAAGGGCGCTTACGTGATCGCGGAGAGCAAAGAGACGAGCGTGATTTTCGGAATGCCGGGAGCCGTCATCGCCGCCGGACTGGCGGACGAAGTACTGCCTCTGGACGCCATCGCGGAGGGACTGGAGCGCGCGGCGCGGTGACGTTTTACAAGGATAATCCTCTGTCGGATGTTTTGATAGATAATAAGAGCATTGGGAGGCGGTGTAATGGCTGACAAAATGGACACTAATCAATATTTGGGGGCGTTTTTGGACGAGTCGGGCGACAATCTGGAGCATCTGAACGAGCTTCTGCTTTCGGCGGAGCAGAATCAGAGCGATATGGATATAATAAACGAGATATTCCGCGTGGCGCATACCTTCAAAGGCATGGCCGCCACGATGGGTTTTCAATCGATGGCCGCTCTCACACACGCGATGGAAGACGTGCTCGGCCTGGTGAGATCCGGTAATCTCGTCCTCACTTCCGGCGACGTGGATATTCTTTTCAAATGCCTGGATACGCTGACGGCCATGGTCGACAGTATAAGGGGCGGGCAAAGCGACGCAGACGTCGAATCCGATCATTTGACGAAAGTGCTGCACGCGAGAAGGGACCACCCGGAAGGCGCGATAGCCGA
>JAITRO010000123.1 GCA_031288335.1 Synergistaceae bacterium
CAAGGTCAACGGGTGGATCGAGAGCGAAGGAAACTTGCGCAGTGTGGCTGGCATTGCGATTTACAGCTACGCCGGTTCGTTGATATCCAACTGCGTCAACAACGCGGCCATTGAGGGCACCGGCTATGCCGCAGTGGGAGGGCTCGTAGGGGAACTGGTCGGGAGGCTGGAGTACAGCGCGAATCACGGCAACGTGGCCCATACAGGCTGCGGTTCCTCCAGAAGCAGTGCATCGTATACAGGCGGCCTCGCCGCGAGGATAAATAGTTTAGGGAGCCTCTATCAAGCTGACATTTACAACTGCTACAACGCAGGAAGCGTAACCTCCACCCCGGCGACCGAAAACGCCGTATGTTTTATCGGCGGGCTCGTGGGAGGATACTCCACTTCCTCATACGCGTTCCAGGAGGACTACGGAATCGTGAACAGCTTCAACTTCGGCACTGTAGATCTGGTGGGTACCGGTACGAGCGCGGCCATCATCGGAGCCAAAACTGCCCAAACTGCGTCGACTGTCACCGCCGCGCACGTGGCACAGGCTGAATTTGATAATGTCTTTTACCTCGATGGCTGCGCGGACTACCTCTTCGGCTACAACTCCGAGGCTAACAACAATCTCGACGCATATGAAACAGCCAAAAAATTCATGAAGAAGGACTCAGCCTACTTTATATCTTCGCTCACAGAGGATCTGAACGCAGGCGACGGAGGCACGCACAAGGGCAGTAACCCGGATGACGAATCCGATGACACCAAATTGTGGGAGATAAGCGTCCTCTCCGGCTTTCCCATCCTGACAGCCCTCGGGGATAAACCTCTCGCGCCGCCGCAAAAACCCAATTTTGAAGAACAAGAAGAAGAGGAGAAGCCGGACACCCTCAAGGGGCAGACAAGGGAAATCTACTACGAGCAAGACCTTCGAGACTTCTTCGAAAGTGTAAACCTCGGCGGGAATTACCTGAACGCCGAATTGATGAATAACCTGACATTGAATGAGCAGGAGTGGACGAATTTCGTTGCCGCCAAGGCTTACAACGGCGAGTTCGACGGAAACGGGAAAACCATAACCTTGACCGATAAGAAAGATAATATTATGTATCCGTCGCTCTTCTTCGAAATCGGAGAAGACGGCAGGGTCATGGATCTCAAGCTGAATGTCGATTTCAGTGGACATGGTTCCGGCATCGCTGCCCTCGCCTTCAGAAGCTTCGGCAGGGTCGAGCGGGTCACGGTGCGGGGCAAAATCGAACTCACAGGTATGGCCGGCCATGCCGCCGGTCTTGTCGTAGAAGCCAGCGGCCCGAAAGTCTCATTCACCGAGTGCGCCAACTACGCCGACATCACCGGCTCCTACAGCCTCGGCGGCATCGCGGATCTGTTTAACGGAAGGATGGAGTCCTGCGCCAACTACGGCGACATAACTGCCTCGGATAACTCGCTTACCAATCCAAGTATTGGCGGCCTGATATCTGGGTCTAAAGATGGTTTCGATCCAAACGACGCCTGCGTCTACATCAACTGCTACAACGCCGGGACGATCAGCGCGCCAAATAACACGGACAAATCATTATTGGTGGCCGCGCTCTTCGGCACGAGCCTTCCCTGCCGGGCAATACCCGCTGTCGATTTCACATCCACAGTTCTTAACTGCTACAACTACGGAAACGTCTTTTTAGAGAACGATGAGCTGGGGGCCTTGTTTGTGGGAAACTATAATACAGGGCCTTCGGCGTTTAGAAAAACCGAAAACGTTTTCTACCGCGAGGGATCGGTGGGCAGGATAGTCCGTGGCGGCACCGCAGTGGACGACGACGGCTGGTTCATCGAGTCATTAAGGGATAAGGCGAAGAGCATGGACGCAGAGCAGTTTCGCGACAGCACGGTGCTCAACCTCCTGATTGACTACCAGGCCCAGGATGGCTCATATCCCGGCAGGGAGGGCGGAGTGATCACCGGCAGGGCCAAGTGGGTGCAGAGCGATGACCTGCCTGTGCTCTGGGCATTGCACCAGAATCTGCCGCGTCCGGAGATTCCAACCCCTCCTAACACTGAGACGGGAACAGACCCCGAAGAGGAGGGCGAACCCACCGAGGAAGAGCCCGAGACCCCGAAGTTCGAAGTTGACAGAACCGATACGGAATCACCCGCCGTCATCGTGAAGGTCGATCCCGTCAAGGACGTGACCATTGACGAATCGTCAGGCACTGAGACCGTATATGTCCCCGAGGGTGCTCTCATCGGAGGGATTGAGGAGGCCATAAGCGTCGCGTCCGAGGCTGGCGAAACCGCTGAGCCCACCCTGGAGATAAAGGTCGAGGAAGCGACCGCGGTAAATATCATCAAGGTGGAGATACCAGTCGAGGATCTCGAGGCTGTTGCCAAGAGCGAGGTTGTAAACGTAAAGATCGCCACTGCCGTGGGCGAGGTCACTCTGAACACTGGGGCGATAAAGGACCTGATAACCAAGGCGGAGTCCCAGAGAGCGACAGTGGTCGAGATCGACGTGGAGCGCAAGGAGACACTGGAGGACGAATTCCTGACCGAGGAGCAGAAGGCGGTTCTGAGCGACGACGCTGGGACGGCCCTCCGCGAGGTCTACGACGTCTCCGTGGTGATCAACAGCTCGAAACAGGAGAACTTCGAGACCCAGGGCAAGGTGACCATCGGCCTGCCGTACGCGCTCAAACAGGGCGAGATAGCCGAAGGGGTGTGGGTAATCCACGTCAAAGCGGACGGTGCGACTGAGCGGATGGAAGAGAGCAGGAAGTACGAGAGGAACACAGCGTACTTTAAGACAAGCCATCTCTCCGTTTACGCGATAATGTACGAGGTCGGACAGGAGACTAAAACCCAGGTCGACGACATTAACGTATCCGGCGGCTGCAGCTCCGGCGCGGCGATGACAGCTGCGTTACTGGCGGCGGCTTTCGTGATGACCAGGATCAACAAAAAAGGCCGCAAGGGTTAGACGCGGCGTATAACCTGCCTAACTGAAGGCCCTCTGTCTTAATCCCGCAGAGGGCCTGTTCAAAGAACTTTATAGTGTTATCTCCAAGTGCCGCGGAACTTTCCTCACTCCAATCCTTCTCTTTTTCCCCTTTTTTAGGGGGAGGCATGATATTTTCACTGTCCCGTTAGGGAGTGACATTATCATAGTCCGGCGACACAGAAATATTTTCGGGCTTGACGATATCTTGAAAATGTGATAATTTGAAAATAGTTTTCAATTTATTGCCCGGAGGAAAATCATGAGTCGTCCGAGAAAGTATAACACAGCACAGAGCAAGGCGATATTGGAGTACATGGAGTCGCTCGGCGAAACGCATGCAACCGCCGCTCAAATCGCGGCGCACTTCGTCGAAACGAAATCTTCCATTGGTCTTACTACCGTTTACAGGCGCTTGAATGAGCTGATCAGGAGCGGCAAGGTGCGCAAGTATTCTGTGGATGGCGTCTCCAGTGCTTGCTATCAATATATAACCGACGGCGATAACTGTTCCGAGCATTTTCATTTGAAGTGCGACACCTGCGGAACTCTGGTACATCTGAGGTGCGGCATGCTCGATGAGATTTCCGGACACGTGTACGAGGAACACTCGTTTCTGATCGACAAAGGCAAATTGATTTTTTACGGTAAATGCGGCGACTGTTTGGCAACTGCTTGAAAAAGAATAACAGCGGATATGCGAAAATGATGCCGAGAGGCGCGCCAGTTCAAAAAATAATATATGACGGCCCGGGAAAACGCCGAAAACGAAGGCGTTCGGGAAGAATTTTTTTGTTGTCGCTGAGCATATGCTTTATAGGGTTTTCGATCCTCTTTGCCATATTTGGCCTGATTCACGCTCGGCATGATCACGGCGGCGCGGAAGCGTGCCCGGTGTGCGCTCAGCTCAGTTCGGCGTGTGAAGTTTTCCGTCAGTTCGGTTCGGCGCTGAAGTGCGCGATACTTTTATTTTGCGCGCCATATATTGTTGTTTGCGTTTTCAAATCTCTCTCTCCATGGACGCTTCATACGCTGATCGCGCTGAAGATCCAATTGAACAGGTGATGCGCATCCGGATTGACTATTATGTTCATATAACAAATCAACAATCCTTTTCGCCTTGACATAAAACGGAGGTGCTCTTGCTGTGAAAAAATTGTTCCAGGTACTGCTGTCAGCATTGCTGACCGCGTTCATGTTCGCTCCTTGCAAAGAGGCGGTGGGCGCGGATAAAAAACCGAGCGTCGTGACGACCATTTTCCCGCAGTATGATTTTGCCCGCGCGATCGCGGGAAACAAAGCCAAATTGACAATGCTCCTTCGTCCCGGCACAGAGAGCCACTCTTATGACCCAACGCCGCAGGACATACTGAAGATTCAAAATTGCGACATATTCATATATGGCGGCGGCGAATCGGATGAATGGGTCGACGGAGTGCTGGAATCGATGGATACGTCGAAGATGAAGATAATCTCTCTCATGGATTGCGTGGACGTGGTCGAGGAGGAGATAGTCGAAGGCATGCAGGACGAGGAAGAGGGGCACAGCCACGATGAGGGATTTGAGGACAGCGACGTCAAAGACCGTCCGACGTTCGCCGACTGGAAGGGCGACTGGCAGTCCGGATACCCGTATGTATTGGACGGAACCCTCGAAGAGGTCTTTCAGGACAAGGCCGAACACGACGACAGCAAGACTGCGGAATATTACAAGAAGTACTATACGGAGGGCTACAGGACGAATTTCAGCCGAGTCGTTCTCGATGACGACACTATCACTTACTATGTGGATGCCAAACTATTAACTAAGGTGAAGTACGAGTACAAGGGATATGTCATCATGCATTACGACGGCGGAAGCAAGGGAGTCAGGTATCAGTTTCAGGCTGTGGGGGAAACGAACGGCGCTCCAAAGTACATCCAGTTCAGCGACCACTGCATCAAGCCGACCGAGGGCCTGGAACACTTCCATCTGTACAACGGCAGCGACGGCTTCGAACCGATGCTGAAAAACCTGGAGAACTGGCCCACGTTCTATCCGATTTCTATGAGCGGAGCCGATATCGCAAAGTCCATGAAGGGTCATGACCACGAGGAGGAATATGACGAGCACGTCTGGACGTCTCCTGAAAACGCCAAGAAGATCGTCCAAAAAATATCCGACACTTTGATCGAGGTCGATCCGGGCAGCACCGCCGTTTATAAAAACAACACGAAGGATTACCTGAGCAAGCTGGATAAACTCGACGCGGCATTCAGGAACGTCATGAAGGGCGCGGTAAGGAAAACCCTGGTGTTCGGCGACCGCTTCCCGTTCCGCTATTTTGTAGATACATACGGGCTGAAATACTATGCGGCGTTCCCCGGCTGCTCCACCGAAACTGAGGCGAGCGCGGCAACGGTAGCTTTCCTGATCGACAAGGTCAAGGCGGAGAAAATCCCGGTCGTGTTCCATATCGAACTGTCGAACGATCAAATAGCGGAAACGATCTGCGAGGCGACCGGAGCGAAAAACCTTCTGCTGCACGGGTGTCATAACATCACCAGGGACGATTTTCAGCGCGGCTTGACGTATCTCGATATCATGACGACCAACGTGGACGCGCTGAGAGAAGCGCTGGAATAACGAAACCAGGCGGTGCCGTATTTTCTCATTCTTATTTTCTCATCCGTCCGGCTTTTTCGGAAGCCGGGCGGATATTTTTTCCAGGCTGCCTACAATCCATGCGCTTCCAACATTTGTTTGTCCGACAGGAGTTCGTCGGCGCTTCCCTCAGCGCAGACTCGCCCATCGCGCAGGACAACGGCGCGCGAGCAGAGCCGTCTTGCCATGTCGAGGTCGTGAGTTGCCAGCAGGATAGCCTGCGGCAGCGACGAGAGCACCTTTATCAGGTTTCTGCGGGAACGGGGGTCGAGAAAGGACGACGGCTCGTCCATCAGCAGAATACAAGGTTCCATCGATAGGACGGACGCCAGGCCAACCAGGCGCTTTTCGCCGCCGGACAGCCTGTCCGAGACGCGATCCTTCAGATGCGCCGCGCCGAGCCGGTCCAAAGCCGAGCCGACCCGTCGGTTCACCTCGTCCTCCGACAGCCCCATGTTGCGCGGGCCGAAGGCTACATCATCGGCCACTTTCGCCATGAATAGCTGGTCGTCCGGATTCTGGAACACCATGCCGACACGAGCGCGCACATCCGGCGCGGTGCGCGCCGAGAGCGCTATCCCGTCCACTCTTGCCTCCCCGCCTGAAATGGACAGCAACCCCACTATCGCGCGAAGCAAAGTTGACTTTCCGGCGCCGTTGGCGCCTACAAGCGCCTTGCGCTCACCATTGCCGAGCGCAAGGCTCACCCCGTTCACGGCACGGTTCCCGTCTGGATATGTCACGGATACGTCCTTCAATTCAAGCATCTGGGTAGGATAGCGGCGGCGCACACTGCCGTCAGGAAGAATATATCGCGCGCTCCGGGGCGCTTATGAGGAGAAACCGGCCAAGTGCCGGAGAACCCTCGGCACTTCATGGCATCGTAGACCCTCTCCGCGCGCGCGATGCTGCGTAACAGGAGGACGCCGACGAACGTGCCCATGTCCTTGATGTGGGTGCCGCGCGCGCCCGGGCGGCGAAGGACGTATGCCGCGCACATCGAGCGGGATTCTTCGGCCAGCACCGCCAGGTAGCGGTACGTCAGGACGAGCTGGAGCACGAACATCTCGGGGACGCGCATCGAGACGAGCTGCCGCGACAGGTCGGCCATGCCGGTGGTCGACACGAGAAGCGACACGGCGGACACCAACAGCGCCGTCTTTATCATGATCGACACAAATGACAGGACTCCGCCTGTTATGACTATTCCCCAAACACGGATCACCGGCTCGGAATCGAAAAAGAGATTGGCCATCCCGCCGAAGAGCGCGAACGGCAGCGCGGGAATTATTCTCCGCAGCAACAGGCGCAGAGGCGTTTCCGAAAGAGACGCGAGCAGCGCGGGGTAAAAGAAATACGGCATCAGCCCTCTCACGTCGCGCCGTCCGAACGAGATGACGGCAGCCGCGTAAACTATGGCCGCTGCCACCTTCACTGAAGGGTGGAGCCTGTGGATCACAGTGCCGCGCCCGGCGCACTCTTCGAGGGAGTCGAGCCCTGGCGCTGCGCACCGCGAGCCGATAAATCCGAAACCGGGCTTATCCATCCTTCCCGTGCTTCTTGAATGCCGACACGAGCGCGCCGGACGCGCACGCCAGCGCAAGCGTCAGCGCGCCGCCGACTATGCCGGCCGTGCTCGTGCCGAGCGCTGATCCTTCATCGCCCGCGGATTTGAAACCGTAGTCCGGCATGAACGCTGTTGCCTCCTGGATTGTTGCCGCACTTTCATACGCGCCTCCCTCTCTCTCCAGTTCCGCAGTGCCGGCCGTGTGCTCCATCGACCACTCCAGACCGTCAGGATACGCCGAGGCAAAGAGAGACAGCCCGCCGCCGATGAGCGCCGCCATCACGAGCAGGACCGCCAGAGTATTGCCGAACGACAGCGCGCTCTTCTTGGCATTGCTTTTTTCTCCCGTGTAAAAGTCAAGCAGGCTGGGACGCGCTTGATACACGAAGCAGAGCACCGCCGCCGTTATGAGTCCCTCGACCGCTCCTATCGCCAGGTGGATCGGCTGCATCAGCAGCACAAACGTCCCGAACGGCAGTTCGGTCACGCCTGAGAGCAGCGTCTGCAGCACGACGCTGAACGCCCCGAGCTGCAACCCGACGACCACGGAGACCACCGCCGCCGCCGTTATTCTGCCGGGGCTCGCGCCGCTGCGGGTCATCGGCTTGAATATCAGCGGGTACGCCACGAAACAGGCGTAGACGCCCATGTTGAATATGTTGCACCCAAGGGCCAAAAGCCCGCCGTCCGCGAAAAACAGACACTGTATTATCAGGACGGCGGCTATCGTCAGGAGAGAGGCATATGGACCTAGCATAGCGGCCAGAAGTATGCCTCCGCCTATGTGCCCGCTGGAGCCTGTCGCCGGTATCGTGAAGTTTATCATCTGGGCCGCGAAGACGAACGCCCCCATCACCCCCATCACCGGCACATTATTCTCGCCGGCGCCGGGCCCGTCGCTTCCTTTCATCTTGGCGCACGCATAGGCCATCGCCCCCACGCTTGCCGCCGTCATTACTCCGCTAACTCCGGGTGAAAGGAGCGCGTCTGCCATGTGCATATCTGAACTCCTCCTCTGGTAAAATTATAAAATTTAAAATATAAACCAATATGAATTATCGTGCGGCAAAACTCCGCGCGCAACCTCCCCGGGGGGATACGCTTGCGGAGTTTTGCCGGCGCGCCTGTTACGACGCCGCCGGCGCCCGTCCGTTTGAAACTTGTCCTGTGCTAATCCTTGCCGCGTCTTGCGCGGATCGCCGCGGCCAAAAGCATCATCGCGATAATGCCGGCGGCTCCCATCGAGCATCCTCCGCTCGATTCCACGCTCTCGTGATAGGACAGGGCATAGATCGAGAGATGGTTTGTGTCGAACACGGCCAGATTCTTGGCCGTGTCGTAGTGCCGGCCTTTCTCCATGCGCTCCGTGCCGCCGTCCTCGGCGACGTGATAGGCCCACACATACTCGCCCGACTCGCCGTCTTTCAGCTCGTACGGCAGGCCGATGGTCAGTTTGCCGTCGGTTTCGAAATCCTTCACTTTTTCATTGTTTATGAATATCGATATGTCATATACTTCGAGGAACTTCTCGTCCTCCAGCGCCTCCCGCTGAGGAGCCGGCAGGTTTTTGTCGTCTTCGGCATCCTCAACGCGCTCGGCCACGATATCGACGCTCACCGCGCCGTCCGCCGCCGCACTCAGCACGCTTTTAATCGCACTCTTGTCGAGAGTGATCTCCCCTATGGGTGACGAGACCTTGAGCTTTTCGACCGCGCCGCTTTCCGCCACTTCCCGCAGGCCCTTGATATCGATTGCAGCGCTGCTGCTCTTGACCGTCTCGGCATCCTGCCCCGTCAGCGCCGCCGCTTTGATCTCCAGCGTTACGGGATTACCGCCGCTGCCGGAGCCGGCATCCGCTATGGCTTCTATCAGCGCGTTCGCGGTGACAGTGACCGTCTGGTTTCCATTGTTAACAGTGCCGGAGGGCGTGATAGTGACGGTTCCTCCGTCTTTGGTGATAGTAGTTCCTTCATCTTTGCTGGTAGTTTCTTCATCTTTGGTAATAATTTCTTCGTCTTTGGTGGCAGTTTCTTCGCCGCCGGGGGTTATTGTCGGTGCGTATGCCGGTATCGTTATCACCAGCGCGCTCACATTGCCAACAGTGTCTTTCGCCTTGATGTGGAGGTCATACGCTCCATCGTCGGTAAGGTTATTCAAAGTTATCGTAATATCCTCGCCAGCGGTCATCGGCGTGCCGTCGCCGGTCGTTCCGATGTCCGGCGCTTCTGCTCCGTGTTCGGCGACCGCGTAGTAGAGCCATCCGTCCTCGTCGCTGGTGAACGTCACTTCCGCCTCTGAGACACTCGCACGTCTTACCTCGCCGATGGTCAGTTCCGGAGGTGTCCATTCGACAAAGAAATCGATCAGCTCGGGATAGTATTTGCCCTGCGTCCACTGCGCCACTCCGTCTACTGTACTATCGGGCCCGGCGTTCAGCAAAGCAACGAGATAGCCATCTTTGAATTCTTCTTCGGTCTTACCGGAGATAAGCGCCTTAATCGCATCCGAACCCCAGCCATCCTCTCCATTGGCGGGGCTGCCCAATGCTGCGTGCGTCAGGGCATCGCTGCGAGCCGCCCCGAAGAGCATCCCGCCCGAACCGTCAAGATAGAAGTCGTTCGACAGAATCGGCAGAGCTGTATTCGTCACCGCGAGATTTCCCGAGATCACCGCGCCGGGCTCCCCCTTCAGAGTTACCTTACCGTAGTTGAAGCTGTTTTTGATGATGGGTTGATTATTTCCATTCCCTCCTATCAATCCGCCGATACGGTTAAAGAATCCGGCGATAGGGTTTGGCGATGCAAAGCCCCAATTTGGAGTCGAGACTTCTCCGGCGTTGTAGCTGTTGGAGATGATGCTTCCGGAGGCATTGCCCATCAAGCCGCCAGTATAAAAGTTTGCGCCGAATGTCTCATTTTGGTTACTTATCTTACCGCGGTTAGCGCAATACTCCATGATCAGGTTAGAATTACTGCCGATTATCAACGCGGCGATCCCGCCGATATAATTGCTAGAGCCTGAGATATCGGCGTTGTTGACGCAGTTGGAGATCTTGGAGCCTGCCGCTGATACTCTAGCTACAATGCCACCCAAACGGTAGCCGCCAGTTATGGAACCGTTCACCACGACACCTTCGATGGTCCCGCCCTTGAGATTTTCCGCCACCACCCCGCAATATTGAGTGGTTGATAAGTTGAAATCGGCGGAGAGGACGAGGTCTTTCACAAGTCCACCGGCACCTAATTGTGTAAACAGTCCATGATAAAAATAATTATCGTTTTCAGACAGCGTGGTTTTCAGATTGACAGTGTACCCCGCTCCATTGAATGTGCCGGTATAGCTGTAGGGAGTGCCGTCGCTGTCCTGGCACATAGCTGTCCAATTGACATCGGTCAAGTCGATATTGTTTCTCAAAACTGCGTCCATGCTGGCGATATTATTCGCGAGAATTTCCTCATTTATTATTTCTGCGAACTTCAGAAGATCCGACGAGGTGACGATTTCGAAATATCCCCTCCCATCAGGTACACTCGGTGGCACCCAGCCCGCCGAGGCTGGCGCCGCCAGCAGCGTAAACACAATGAATAACAGTGCGAGGTCGGATAGCGTCCGTGCTTTTGATTTATCAAAATTCAAATAGAACACGCTCCTTTTGGCAAATTCGAAGCGTTTCTCCACATCCCCGGGATGTGGAGAAACGCTTCGCGCTGAGCTGACTAGTTGGACCATCCACCCAATCCGCCCACGAACTCCTCATCCGATACCGCAGGAGCACCGATCTCTCCCAATATTTCAGGGATTTTGAAATACGCGTTCGGCCAGCGAATGTCGGTTAATATTTCACCTGTCCTGGCATCCATCATGAGGAAAAGCACGTCGAACCGCAAATATTTCTGTTCTGCAGGATGAGTAGTTTGTATATCGTCAGACGAAACAACAGCCATCGTTCCGTCGAGGCACGGTACGTAGCTACTGCCATTCCATACCAAAATTTTTTCGATGGCGGACTGTACTAAGGCCGTTCTCGGCTCGTCTGATTCCGGGTAGAATTCCGGGTGGAGGATCAATACACATTCATCCCCGCTGACCACGTAACTCTGCACTGTGTTCTGTCCAAAAAAGGGCTGATTGGTCAATTCACCCGTGATGCTGTCTATGCCGAGGTACCAAGGATTGTCAGGCACTATGCCCACTTCGCCATTCGCGTATGCCGTCAATCCGGCGATCGATAAAACGACGACGAGCGCCAGCATCAGAAACGCAATCCTGCAAAAAATATTCTTCATTTTCACTTACCTCCTGTCTCAAAATCGATCAGATTGGCCGATATATCCGCTGACCAGAAAAAATCACTCGCGCTCCCGGCATCGCCGGTGCCACGTGGGCTACTGGATCCCGTGCCTCGGAGAAATCCGTTGCACGGAGGAAATATCCAAATAGCCGTCAGACCAGTTTATAGGGCCAACCAATCTACCGGAGCCTATAGTGAGATATGTGTTAAAGGTCGTCTGGAACTGGAGATACGGTGTATTATTACTGTCCAATTGCACATATTGATCGGAGACAGTAGCGATCTTGGTTTTAGCATCCAGACATGGCACATACCTACCACTGTTAGATACATAAACCAGAAGCGATACGATTTCTGATTTGAGCACGTTCTGAGTTGAACTGATATCATCGGGATCGATGTAGTACTCGTCCACGAACTGTATTATATACTGATTGCTGCGGAGTGTGATATTGCTGATGGTCCTCTGCCCGAAGAAATGAGGGTCATCAAGTGCGCCGGAACGATCAAGCGAGGTGTACCAATACGGCCTTGTGGGGGTCATCCCTTCTGCCGCGAGCGTCGAAAAACTTCCCGCAAAAACCAGAACGACAGCCGTCAGCAACGCAGGAAACGCCGCTTTTTTAACGAATCTTGCCAATTAATTCAACTCCTATCTTAAACGGCTCATCGCAAAATTGCGTTCATCGTTGGTATGAATGGCCTGAGAGCAATTGGAGCATTAGGAAAGCAGTAAATATCAGCATTTCTGACATTGTTTATGATGAAACAGTAAGAGTTAT
>JAITRO010000132.1 GCA_031288335.1 Synergistaceae bacterium
GCCCTGGTCATGGATAATTTTGAAAAAATAATCGACCCTGTGGTATGGGCGCCCGAAAAGGTCGCGATATTCATAGACCACCACAGCCCCTCGACTTCCGTCAAGGCCTCCGGGCATCACGCCCGTACGAGGAGTTTCGCGGCGCGCCGCGGCATAAGCCGTTTATACGACTGCGGACAGGGCATAAGCCACATCGTGATGCTGGAAGAGAACCTGGCCGGCCCGGGGGAACTCGTGGTCGGCACCGACTCTCACACCACCGGCGAGGGCGCCCGCGGGGCTTTCGCCACCGGCATCGGCGCCACCGAAATGGCCGCCGTGCTGGTGTCGGGACATGTATGGCTCAGAGTGCCGGAAACCATAAAAATCGTGATGGAAGGAACGCTTTCGAGCGAGGCGGACGCCCGCGATCTCATGAATGTAGTTCTGTCGCGGCTGGGCCCGGACGGAGCAAATTACAGGGCGATAGAATTCCACGGAAGCGCGGCCCGTTCCATGTCCCTGGAGGAGAGAGCGATGTGCTGCGTGATGTCGATGGAGACGGGGGCCAAGAACGCCGTCTTCGCGGACGCCGACGAACCTCCAGGGGAAGGTGCCGTTTACGGGCGCGTCGAGATGTTCCGCGCCGACGAAACGGAACCCTGCGTGGCCGTTCCGCCGTTGCCCACCAACGTGCGCCCGCTGCGGGAGATCGAACGGGAACGGATAAAGATAGACCAGGCATACATAGGCTCCTGCGCCGGAGGTTTGTTACGTGATATGGCGGCAGCCGCCGGCGTGCTGAAAGACAGGCATACGGCTCCCGGAGTCCGTCTGCTTGTGATACCGGCGAGCAGGAGGATTTACGCGGAAGCCCTCGCAAAAGGGTATATCGCGGCGCTTCACGAAGCCGGAGCGATTGTCGGATCGCCGGCATGTGGAGCCTGCGGCGGACATGATGCCGGAGTGCTAGCGAAAGGGGAGGTCTGCGTCTCCGATTCGCCGAGAAATATGGATGGACGCATGGGGCCGGGAGGGACGGTGTATCTGGCCGGCGCGGCTACGGTGGCGGCATCCGCCGTTCGCGGCTACATATCGGGAAAGGCGGGGCTTTAAGATGAACCGTTGCTGGAAGATGGGCGATAATATATCCACCGACGAAATTCTCCCGTCCCAGTATATGACTCTCACGGAAAAAACGGAACTCGCGCGTCATCTGATGGAAAACGCCGCGCCCGATTTCGCGCGCCTCCTGAAGCCGGGAGACATCATTTTGGGAGGAAACAATTTCGGTTACGGTTCGAGCCGGGAACATGCCCCGCTGGCCCTCAAAGGCGCCGAGGTCGGAGCGATCGTGGCGAAGTCGTTCGCCAGGATATTTTTCAGAAATTGCATAAACATAGG
Source organism: Synergistaceae bacterium (assembly GCA_031288335.1). Lineage (GTDB taxonomy): Bacteria > Synergistota > Synergistia > Synergistales > Synergistaceae > JAIRKI01. The sequence goes on from JAITRO010000132.1 coordinate 1,384, forward strand.
ACTTCCGGCCATAACATGTCCTGAGGCCGCCGATGAAATTCAGGATGGAAGCTGCGCGGCAATCGATCTCGCAAACGGGGTGATCATCTCGGGCAAGTCGTACGGTTTCGATCCGTTTCCCGATTTCATCATGGAGTGCATAAGGGAAGGAGGGCTCATCAGCGCGCTTAACAAACGCCGTAACGCAAATCGCTAAAAAAGGCGAAAGCCTTAAAAACAAGGGGGAGAAAAGAAGATGAAAAAGTTCGCCGCACTGTTTATCCTTGCAATAGCGTTGTCCGCGTCAATAGGTTTTGGAACGTCGGAGGCGGCTGCGTGGCCGTCGGCCAGGACGACGCTCGTCTGGCATTCGGCCGCCGGTTCCGGCGGCGACATAATGCTCCGCTCTCTCGCTAAATTTATCGAGAGCAAGACGAACTTTCCCGTAATAGTTGAAAACGTCACCGGGGCTTCGGGAGCGAACGGGTGGAACTATGTCGCGCGTTCAAAACCCGACGGAAGAACGGTGCTGGGCGTCTCCTCGACATTCATAGCCTCTCCGCTTCAAAACAACATACCGGTAAACTACACCAATTTCGATCCGGTCGCCCGTCTTTTCATAGACCCGATCTGTATTTATGTCGGAGGAAATTCGACATATAAGACCCTCGGAGAGTTTTTTGAGGATGCAAAAAAGCGTCCCGGCGAGCTTACATTGACGGGCGGCACCGCCGGTAATGTCGAATTCGTCGCGGCCAGGGGACTGCTGCGCGAAGTCGGAGTGGACGTCCCGATAGTTCCGTTCGAGGGAGGCAGCGAAGGAGTCGTGGCGGTGATAGGCGGCCACGTGACGGCCGGAGTAGGAGAGTACGCCGAGATGGCGTCGTCGGTCGAAGGCGGAAAGGTGCGGGTACTGGCCGTGTTCAACAAGATATCGAATTTGGACGTCCCGACAATCGAAGAACTCGGCTACAAGACAAAAGTGGAAAAGTTCCGCGGGATCGTAGTACCGAAGAGTACGCCCCAGGAGATAAGGGACGCGATGTTCAAGGTGCTGAAAGAGGCCATGGAAAATCCGGATTTCAAGACATACTACACGAACAATAACATGATTCCCGCATTTGCGGACGGCAACGAATTCTACAAAATGATGGAGCGGCAGAACGAGGAAGTTAAAGCGTCTCTTGGCGGCAGCCTGTAGATAAAACCCAAAACCTCGGGCTCCGTCCGAACCTGGCAGGGAGCGATCTTCCTGTACCCTCTTTGCAGGGAACCGGTTCTCCGGCAGTTTGTCCTGTTCCCCTCAGCGGGGAGTTTGAGGCGAAGCATCGAGGTTTTGCCTGTGAAGGGAGGAATTGTTTTGTTCGAGAGAAACGACTGGATTTTCGGCCTTGTCTCGCTGACACTCGGTATCGCCGTATTGTTCTACTCCAGGACATTTGACGTAGTGACGTCCATGGATCCGTCAGGTCCGGCCGCGATGCCCCGTATAGTTGCCTGGTTGATGATATTTATAGGCATAGTACATATAGCGGCCTCCGCGTCGATAATAAAGAACGGGAAAAAACCGAAAGAAAGCGGGAAAAAAGGCAGCTATAAACCTGTCGTAATGATATGCGCGGCGTGTGCCGTTTATTATTTACTGTTGGAGTCGATAGGATATATCGTAATGACTCCCCTTTTGATAATGTCGATAATGGCGAGCGTCGGGGAGAGAAACGTCAAAAGTCTCGTCAGCACGTCCGTAGGGACTACGCTGGTTCTCTTCCTCATTTTCTACTGTGTCCTCCAGGTCAATATGCCACTGGGTATCTTGAGCGTTTTCTTTAACTGAAGGAGAGGTAAAAGATGGAAAATTTCCTGATCGGAATACAGGCGCTTCTATCGATAAAATCGCTGCTCGCCATATTGGCGGGGGTAACGTGGGGCACTATAGGCGGAATCATTCCGGGCATCAACGCAACCATCGCCATGGCGCTACTTCTGCCTTTCACATGGGGCATGGAGCCGCAGGTGGCGGTGATGATGCTGGGCGGCGTATATTGCGGCGGAGAGTACGGCGGCTCGATCCCCGCCATATTGATAGGCACGCCCGGAACGAACGCGGCTGCCGCCACGGTTTTCGATGGTTACGAGATGCACAAAAAAGGGGAAACCGGACTCGCGCTGTATCTGTCGCTTTATTCCTCGGTGTTTGGAGGTCTTTTCGGCGCCGTATGCCTCATGCTGATGGCCATTCCGCTGGCAGGCATAGCACTTGCGTTCGGGCCGGCCGAATATTTTCTGTTGGCCTTGGTCGGACTCACGCTGATCTGTTCCCTGGGAGAAAATAACATCCTGAAGGGGATATGGGCGGGATTGTTTGGCATACTGCTCTCCTTCATCGGTTTCGACCCATTTGCCGGCACGCCGCGCTTCACTTTCGGAATTCTGGACCTGACCTCGGGCCTGGAGATGGTAGCTCTTATGATGGGACTGTTCGCCGTATCGGAGGTTCTGCGTCAGGCTCAAAACTTCGATATAAACGATAAATATAAATTCGACAAGAAAAACGACACTTCGATGCCCAAACTATCGGTGTTCAAAAAGTTTTTGTCCGTCAATATCATAGCTTCCGTAATTGGAGTTATAGTAGGCGCCATGCCGGGAGCCGGAGCGACCGTGGCATCGTTTCTCTCGTACAGCTACTTTAAGCGCTCCAGCAAAAATCCTGACTCGTTCGGAAAGGGCAACCCGGTAGGCGTGGCCGCGCCGGAAGCAGCGAACAACGCGGTGACCGGGGGAGCTATGGTGCCGCTGCTGGCACTTGGCATCCCAGGTTCAAATTCGACCGCCATAATGCTCGGCGCGCTGATAATTCACAACGTCAACCCCGGGCCGATGTTGTTTGTCGATCATCCCGAGATCCCGTACGGAATTTTCTCCAGCTTGTTCGTCGCAAACATCATGATGATTTTCGTGGGAATCGTCTGCATCAAGTGCGCCGTTAAAATAACAGCCATATCCAAGCCCGCGCTATTCGCCTGTATAGTGACACTCGTTTTCACAGGTTCATACGCCTTCAACAGCGTGCACTTCGACGTGTTGGTTGCGTTTTTGTGCGGTATAGCGGGATATTTCATGCGCAGGATGAATTTGCCGCACGCGGCGACAGTGCTTGGTTTCGTCCTTGGATATATAATGGAGGCCAATTTGCGCAGAGCGTTGATATTGACGAGAGGCAGCTATCTCAAAGTTTTTCTCAATTCTCCCATAACTGTCGCTCTCACCGTCATAGCCGTCATCTCGGTGCTTTGGCCGCTGGTTGGGCCTCTTCGCCGGAGCATGAAAGTACAAAAAACATATTAGGGCGCGTTTGGTTGTGAATCCATTCTCCCAATTCATGGGATTTTGCCTCGTATTCCCGATAGCCGCGCTGGGAGCGATGATATTCAAGCGCTGTAAACTGCCGAATCCGGCGCTTCTGGGAGCGATGTTCGCCACAGGAGCGCTTTCGGTCATGGGGCGTTTTCCCTCGTTCGTCATGTGGCCCGTTTCCTTCGGCGCGAATATGACGATAGGGATAATAATCGGACGTCAGATAGAAAGAAACGTGCTGAGGCGCATCTTCAAACTCCTGCGGCCGGTCGCCCTCCACACGGTCGGCATGTTATCGCTGTCCCTCGTCTGCGGATACACGATGTACTTCATGGCGTCCCGCGCGGGTGTTGACGTGTCTCTCAAAACCGCTCTGATAAGCGGGGCGGGAGGAGGCATAACGGAGATGACAGCCTTCGGGATGTCCGCGGACGCCGACGTGTCCGTCATAGTTTTTGTCCAGGTCTTCAGGGTAGTGACATTCCTGGCGTTGATACCATACCTGTCCAAAATAGGCGTCCGCAGACAAAACGTCGAAACGTGCGGCTGTGACACGACGAGACTTTTTGGTCTCCGTGATTATGTCGTGATGGTATCCGCGGCTTTCGCCGCGGCGTCTCTGGCGTATCGATTCAGGATACCGACCGGCCCCCTGATTGGCGCCATGCTTGCGTGTGGAGCTTACTCTCTGACCGTCAATAAAAGCTATACTTACGACGCCCGCATACGATGGGCGGCGCAGGTTTGCCTTGGAATAGTAATGGGGCAGAGAATGACGTCAAAGATGGTATTGCAGCTCGGCACACTTCTCATTCCGGCCATGGCCGTGACGGTCGTCATGCTTTGCGGCTGCCTTGCCCTCGCGTTCCTGCTGCACAAAACCACGGGATGGGATATCACGATGTGTATGCTCTGCGCCGCTCCCGCCGGTTTGTCCCAGATAACCATCTACGCTGAGGAAATCGGCGTTGATTCGTTAACCGCCTCCGTCTTCCATACGGCCAGAATAATATCCATAGTCACCCTCTACCCCTTGATAGTAATGCCCATCTCCTTCTGAAAAGTCCCCTAAAAAAATCAAAAGAGGGTACAGGGAGCAAATCTCCCTGTCGGGTTCGGGCAGAGCCCGAGGTTTTGATCCCAAAGATTCAAAAGTGATTCGTCCTCTGCCCGTATTTTTGTTTTCTATGCTTGAAATAATTTATCGGACATATCGCAAATAAAAAACTGAACAATTTGTATCTGAATATGGAGTATTGTATTTCCAACATCACTTTTTTTGCTTTCAGCCTGTGCATTTTAAAAATATCACACTCGCTCGCCAGTCTGAGGATGTCGAGTTTTTCGAGGTTTCCTTTTATGAAGGCGAACTCTTCATTGTGCGAATCGATATAATACCTGTTAAGTCCGAATGAATAAGCCATTTTACTCATATCCGGCACTTTAATGGAAATGCGAGAAGAATTAATAGCAAAAACAGCCAAGTCAGTTTTGGGCGAGTAACCACAGAAACGCGAGAAACGCGATTCTATAAAAAAATCTCCTA
>JAITRO010000047.1 GCA_031288335.1 Synergistaceae bacterium
GCCGACGGTGAGCCCGTCGAGCCCGCCCATCACGCCGGAGAAGGCCTCAGTGGAATTGCGGAGCAGGTTCACGTACGGGTCGTACACGGTTTTGGTGAATCGCGACGTGCGGCCGAAGATGTTTGCCCGTTTGCTCTTCTCATCGGATGAAAACCCCTCCGCTATGCGTGCCCACACCACGCGGGCCGCCCTGAGTTTGGCGATCTCCATGAAGAAGTTGGAGCCCAATTCAAACTCGAACCTGACGGCGTTCGCAAAGTCGTCGATGTCGACGCCGCGCTCCTGCAGTGCCGATATCAGCTCTATCGCGTTCGCCATGACGTACGCCGCTTCCTGCGCCGAACTCGCGCCGCCATCGTGATACACGGCGCCGCGCAGCAGCACGGTGCGCAGATGACCGGTCGCCCGCGCGCTTTTTATGGTGTCGGCCAGTTCGTCGATGAGCGCGGCGAAATCCCTGGGCAGGTTTCCGGTCTCGAGATACGCTCCTATAGGGTCAGAGCCGATACAGCCCGATATATCGGCCGGATCCGCGCCCAGTTATTTTGCCGCGTTCAAGAAGTGTTTTACCGCCTCTCCCGACGCACCAGTGTACACGTGGAAGGGATGTTTTCCGAAATCCAGGCTGCCGATGATCGTCCTGGCGTCCTTCGTGGACGATACAGACGTTCCCGGCGTGGCGCCGTCGCCCGCGCGGAACGTTATAGTCGTCGCGCCGTGCTCTAATTCGTGCCTCAGCAGAGAAGCCGTTTCGGCGGCCGATTCTGAGGCGACGTCCTGCGCCACCTCCCATTGCGCGGCCAGATATCCTCCAGCGGACGTGCCGCGGAGCATGGGCGCCTCGCCGGGAAGCAAGTACCCCACGCCCAGGACTTCGCCTCTCTCGCGCGTGTACAGCGGTTCGAGCGTTATCCCTTCGTACGTCTTGGTGTACATGCTCTTTTCGAACGGGGCGTCCTTCAGCGTCTTGACCGCGGCGGCTTTCCACTGTTCGTATGTCGTTTCAGCGAATTCACCGAAATCCGCGGCGATTACCTCGGATGCGCGGCATTGTTCGTCTTCCATCGACCCTTCACCTCCAAAAATTTGTAATCGGAAAAACCGTCTCTATTTACCAGTGATTACAATATCCGCGAAATTCAATGGTTAAAGAGTAAAAACCACTAAACGAGGCAAATGTCGCTAAATTTCACTGTCGTAAAATAGCAGAAAAATTATAACATTTTAGAACAATTTTACCAATATAATCTTTTATCCCAAATCCGATGGCTATCCAGCTATCCAGAACGCTAAACGATCCGCTCTGCCCCAGATGTTGAGATTTTTCACGAATCGATCCATAATAAGGACGGAAACGAATTTTTTAACGGGCGGGCGGGAGGGAATCTGAGATCATGATCGAAATTCAGGGCGCGCACAACACGGCGATCTGTTACTGTTCCGTGTTGGAGGAGATGGCCGAAGCGCAGATCAGGAGCGTGTGTGACCAGGAGGCGTTCGCCGGATGCAAAATAAGGATAATGCCCGATGTCCACGCCGGAATGGGGTGCACCATCGGAACGACCATGGCCATTCGGGACAAAATCGTGCCCGGCATGGTCGGGGTGGACATTGGCTGCGGCATGGAGACGACACGCCTCGCGGAGCGAACGATGGATTTCCGCGAACTCGACTCCCTGATCCGCAAAAAAATTCCCTGCGGAAGAGAAATTCGCGAAACTGAGCATCCACTGAACGCCGAGGTGGAACTGTCGATGCTGCGGTGCGCACCGCACGTCAATTTGGAGCGCGCACGCCGCAGCATCGGAACCCTTGGCGGAGGGAACCATTTCATCGAGGTCGATCGCGGGACGGACGCGTTATATCTCGTCGTCCATTCCGGCAGCCGCCATATCGGCAACGAGGTCGCGAAATACTATCAGGACGAAGGCTTCAAAGCCCTTTGCGGGAATACCATGTTCCAAATAAGCGACACCATCGCAAGGCTGAAAGCGGAGGGCAGAGAGCGTGAAATACAAAAAACCGTGGAAGAGCTGAAGCAGCGGCGCAGCCCGATTCACAAGCTTGTTCCCAAGGATTTAGCTTATGTCGAAGGACGGCTGTTCGACGATTATATCCACGACATGAAGATAGTCCAGCATTTTGCCGTCCTCAACCGCAGTGCGATGACGGATGTGATAATCGAGGAAATGAATCTGAACCCAATGGAGAGCTTCACCACAATTCACAACTATATCGACACGGAGGCGATGATCCTGCGTAAAGGGGCCGTGTCGGCAAAATCCGGCGAAAAACTTCTCATCCCGATCAACATGAGATACGGAGGGCTGATTTGCGTCGGCAGGGGCAACGCCGACTGGAACGCGTCCGCTCCTCACGGCGCGGGACGCCTGATGAGCCGCTCGAAAGCGTTTGAAACCCTATCGATGGACGAATACAGGGCGTGCATGGAAGGCGTTTTTTCCACGTGCGTCACCCGCGACACGCTGGACGAGTCTCCCCTGGCGTATAAAAACGCCGGCGAAATCATCGCCCAAATCGCGCCCACAGCTGACATAGTCGATCACATTGAGCCGCTCTACAACTTCAAAGCGGCGGACTAACGTGAATGGCTGTCAGTATCAGTATTCCCACTCAAAATCCGGGCCGCCGGCTTCCATCACGCGGCGTTTCATGTCGTCCATTATACGCCGCAAGGCTTCTTCGGTTTTTCCCTCACACCGGGACACCAATATCGGCTGTGTGTTTGAAACTCTGAGAAGTCCCCATCCATCGGGATAGATTATCCTCACACCGTCGACCGTGATAGTTTCGGCCTCTTTTATGGCACGTTCCTTCACGCGATCGACCACGCCGAATTTTGTCTCGTCCGGACAGGGGAATCGCGTCTCGGCGGTGGAGTGGTAGCGCGGCAGCTCGGCGATGAGTTCCGACAGTTTTTTTTCGGTGTTCGACAGTATGCGCGCCAGACGTCCGGCGGCGTAGAAAGCGTCGTCGTAGCCGTAGTATTCGTCGGCAAAGAACATGTGTCCCGAAACTTCGCCGGCGAACAGCGCGTTTTCCTCGCGCATCTTGGCTTTCATCAGCGAATGACCCGATTTCCACCACATGGGCCTGCCTCCGAGGCGCGCGATCTCCTCGGGCAGCATCGCCGAACTCTTTATCTCGGTGATGCCAACTGCCCCCGGGTGTTTTTGCAGTATCTCGCGCCAGTATATGGCCATGAGCTGGTCGCCGAAGATCATGTTTCCCTCGTCGTCCACAACGCCTATGCGGTCGGAGTCTCCGTCGAAACCGATGCCGGCGTCCGCCCCTGAGCGCTTTACGGCATCCATAAGCGGCAAGAGGTATCCGCGCTTGGTCGGGTCTGGGTGGTGATTCGGAAAACGTCCGTCGGGTTCGCTGAAAAGTTCCTCCACGTCGACACCTATGGCCCGCATGAACGGAGGCGCGTATATACCGCCCGTCCCGTTGCCAGAGTCGAGTACCAGCTTCAATTTTCGCGGACCCAGTTGAATCTTGGAGATGAGCATCTCGAGGTACGGCTCGATGATGCCGGCATCACGAACAGCCCCTCTCGTCCCAGGTTTTTCCGAGCGTCTTTCCGATATTATCCTGTATATTTCGATGATATCTTCGCCCCACATCGTGGTTTTTCCGCAGGCCAGCTTGAGCCCGTTGAACTCGGGAGGATTGTGGCTGCCGGTCACCATCACGCCTCCGGAGACGCCGAAATGATACAGGCTCCAGTAGAATACCGGCGTTGCTGAAAGACCGATGTCGATGATGGAAATACCGACGGACGTAAGCCCGTCGGTGACGGCGGATTTTATCCGCGGAGTGGATAATCTGGCGTCGCCTCCGACCACCGCGGAGTAAATGCCCTTGCCCAAAAGGTAAGTGCCATACGCCGCCCCGATCGCGCCGACGATCCCGTCGGAAAGCTCCCTTTCCGCGAGACCTCTTATGTCGTACTCCCTGAAAATATGCCGCGGAACTTGCGAAGAATTCGAATACAAGATTTTCCCCCTCCTTCGGTTAAAAACAAAAAGGCGCATCGCTTATCACTACAACGCACAAAAGACTTTTAACCCTGTATTTATGAGGGTTTCAAAAATTATAATTATTCGATTCCCGATCGTCAATCGCGTTATGCCCGGAATGCAGGGTAAACGCATCAGAAAAATCGTCTCGTAGATCCATATTCCAAACACGCCCTAGCAGTCTGTCGGTTTTGCGGAATCAGAAACCAACTTGAACCTCATTCATACATAATTTTGCCACATATGACCGAGGTTATTGCTTCTTTCTTGTCGATTCTATATCAATTGGAGG
>JAITRO010000075.1 GCA_031288335.1 Synergistaceae bacterium
CTTCCGTCTCGCCGGTGTTTAATTTGAACGTCATTCTTCCCGGCTGCACCGATATCGTCGCCATTTCACATTCCTCCTTCAAAATGTTCGGGCGGCGGGCCCTTCCGCCCTATATAGGACAGATTGGGCAGCGTCGCCGCGTGCGGCAACCGGCCCCGAAAAATCGAAGGCTTTTTAAGCGCGCGGCACATCGGAAATTTTTGTATCCGGTGCGAGGCAGTTTCAAAAAGCGCGTCCAGTGCCGCCTTAAAGCGTGCCGCGAGTCTGTGTCCGAATTCCTGACGAAGAGATATGGGGTCAAAACCTCGGGCTCTGCCCGAACCCGGCAGAGAGCAAGCTCCCCGCGCCCTCTTAAAAAGGGGCAAGAGGGCCGCCTCTTGCGGGGTTTGGGGCAAAGCCCCAAAGTTTTATATTTTAGGCAAAGCCGCGACCAAGTCGCGGGTATATTTGTGCGACGGATTGCGCAAAAGTTGTTCGGTGTCGCCGGCGTCCACGATTATCCCCTTGTTGAGCACTATTCCGCGTCTTGCGGCCCGGCGCGCCAGAAAGAGGTCGTGGGTCACCAGCATCAAGGCCATTCCCGCATCGACCCGTCTTTGCAGGACTTCGATCACCTCTCCCCTGGTGGAGATGTCCTGCATCGCGGTGGGTTCGTCGCAGAGCAGCAACTCCGGCTCCAATATCAGGGCGCGGGCGACCGCGACCCTCTGTCTTTGACCTCCTGACAAAGAATATCGCACGCGTGATTGCCAGAGGTCATTCGGCAGCTTCATCTCGGTCAGCAGAGCACACGCGCGGCTCAGACCCTCTTCACGTTTCCCGCGCCCGTGATGGACTATGTTCCACGGCTCCGTGACCGCGTCCATAACAGACATGGTCGGCGGCAGGGAGCTGTAAGGATCCTGAAGCACATACCCGCAGCGACGGCGGATTTCGGAACGTTCTTTGGCGCTCATCGACCTCATGGATTTCCCCCACAGTTCGATATCGCCTCCATGCAGGGGGAGCAGGCCCATGACCGCCCGCAGAAGGCTGGTCTTGCCGCTGCCGGACTCTCCTATGACGGCAAGCGTATCCCCCGACGTCAGCGAAAACGACACGGAGTCGAGCGCTTTTACGTTCGAGGCCCTTCCCCTGAGGAAGCGATACCTCCCGCGGAATTGCAGACTCAGATTTTTGATCTCCAAGATCATCTCCATCATTCCCACTGCCCTTCCATGTCCCTGATCGCCGCAACGAGTTTTTGCGCGTAGAGATGCCGGGGAGAACGGCTCACCTCACCGGACGGCCCCTGTTCCACGAGTTTCCCGTCCTTCATGACGGCGAGCGAATCGCTCACCGTAGCCGCCAGCGGCAGGTCATGGGTCACGAGCAGCAAGCCCATCCCGCGTTCACGCACCAGAGAGGCAATAGTATCCAGCACACCCTTTTGGGTGATCACGTCGAGCGCCGTCGTCGGCTCATCGGCCAGAAGAAAATCGGGCTCGCACGCGAGAGCAGCCGAGAGTGCCGCGCGCTGTTTCTGCCCGCCCGACAATTCGTGCGGATACCTGTACAGCACGTCTTTTTCGAGCCCGGCCATAGCTGCGAGTTCGGCAGCCCTTTGCGCGCAATCGCGTTTCGGGATGCCGAGGTGGCGCCGGAGCACCTCGGATATATGGCGCTCTATCGTGAGGTGCGGGGTGAACGAGTTCATCGCGCCCTGGGGAACCAGCGCGATGCGCCGCCATCTCCAGAGGTTGATCTTGTCCTCGCTGAGACGCGATATCTCCCCTCCGGCGCAGTAAATGCGGCCGCTCGTTACCGTGCCGGCCGGCAGGAGCTTTGGAATTGACATCAACAAGGTGGATTTGCCGCTCCCGGACTCGCCCACAAGTCCCACGATCCTTCCGCGCGCTACGGAGAGCGAACAGTTTTTTACTGCATGGACCGGTTTTTCCCAGCCAGTGTAGGTGACAGACCAATCTTGAATGTCGAGCGATATCGGTTGCGATTCTCCGTTCATTCGGGCGCCTCTTTCACGTCTTCCTGCGTGACGTCCGCGCCGGAGACGCTCCGCATCGAGATGCCCCGCGTCGAGACGCCAGCGACGGCGGCAAGGCGGGGATCGGCCCGTTCTTCCAATTTGCGCCCGATGTCCATAAAGACAAGACAGATGACGGCAATCCCTATGCCGGGAGGCAGTATCGCCCACCATGAGCCGCTGGTAAAAGCGCCGTACGCGTGAGCTTCGTGCAGCATCCGTCCCCAGGATGGCAGCCTGGGGTCAGACAGCCCGAGGAACGATATTCCGGCCTCCGCCAGTATGGCTCCCGGAACGCCAAGCACAACGTTGGCCAAGAGAAGCGGCAGCGTCTCCGGCAGGAGATGGCGAAATACGATGTAATTTCTCTTTGCCCCCAGCGCCCTGAGCCCCTCGACCCACGGCGCGTCCCTCAGTGACAGCGTTATCGCGCGCACTGTCCGCGCGGTTCCCATCCACGAGAATATCGACAGGACAGCGATCAGGTTCCAAAGCCCTTTGCCCCAAACGCCCGACAACACCATGAGTATCGGCAGCGTCGGAATCGACATGAGGACGTCGACTGTCCTCATTATCAGAGAATCCACGATCCCTCCGGCGTATCCCGATATGAGCCCCAGCGACATCCCGAGCGCCGCGGCAATGAAGGTCGCCGCGAGCCCCACTGCCAGCGATATGCGGATTCCGCGCACGAAGAGGGTCGCCATGTCCCGTCCCCTATGGTCGGTTCCGAGGACGCCCCACCTGTCGCCCTCCATCTTCATGGCAACTTCGCCCTGCCCGATGATGCGAAACGAGTAATCCCCAGAAACTGGAAACAGTACGGTCGCCATGTCGTCGAAGGGGTCCGCTCCCATGGCCCTTTTAAAAGGAATGTCGCGTATGTCTAAGTCTATTTCACCTGGTTTGTCGGAAATGATGAACGTGCGTTTCGGCGTCATCCACTCGATTTTGCCGAAATCGAGTCGTCCGAGGAAAGATACGCGTTTGGGGGGCGCGTAATTCCAGCTGATGTTTTCCGAGTACAACACGTCGCCGCGAGAGGCATCTGATTTTACCGTGAGCGTCTTGGCAGAGGCTGTCGTATTGTCCATCCATGACGGTTTCGAATAAGGAGGAGCCACTTCTCCGTCTCGTAGCCCCAAAACGTCCGGGCCGAATACGGCAAGCAGCACCAGCAGAATCAGGATCGCGGTGCCGAGGCCGCGGCGCAATTTATTCATGCGCGGCCTCCCTTCTCACGCGAGGATCGACGATCACGTAACAGATATCCGCTATCAGGTTGCAAGCGACGGTCAGAAGCGCTAACAGAAAGAAAGCCGCGCCGGCGGCCGGGTAGTCGTGTGAGTTGGTCGCCTCCAGCAGAAAGCGCCCGACTCCGTTCATCGAGAACACCGTCTCGGTGATAACCGCCCCGCTCACGACACTGGGCAGAGACATCAGGACGATGGTGAGCACTGGCGGAAGAATGCTCCTGAACGCGTGATTCCACACCACGCTGCGGAAGGCGAGCCCGCGCGCCCGCGCCATCATGACGTAATCTTCGCCCAGCGCCTTGACCATCATGTTGCGGATGTAGAGGGCGAAACCGCCGAAGCCGAGTATGGTGAGCGAAAAGACCGGCAGCGCGAGGTGCCACATGTAATCGAGCACCGCGGCGAATCCCTCGGGAGGCGGAACGGAGGACGTGCCTCTCAACGGAAATATGGGAAA
>JAITRO010000070.1 GCA_031288335.1 Synergistaceae bacterium
TTATTTTGTTATCATGTTTTCATAACTATAACATCACCCAATTTGGTGAAGTACAAGCATCTTCTTCAGACACTCACATGAGATATATTAACACATCACCGCGTTACCTTCAATAACGATAGTGTAAACGCGCTGGATCCGGGCTGAAGTTCTCGGAACACCTGTTATAGCAACACTTGTTATACCAACAGGTGTTGGGCGAAATTTGAGGTTAAATAGAGTGATGCATTGAAATGTACATATGGAGAAATTTGGTTGTTATAGAGAATATTATATTAATTCTGAATTGAAATTTTTGTCACCAATATGGACAGTCAGCGGGAAATAAGATATACTGCCGCAACACCTGTTGGTATAACAGGTATTGCGGCAATTTTAGGCAGAGAAAAAGTATGTATTCTAAAAATTATTTATGCTTACAATATTATCCGATGACATTTTTCCTTCCTGTCAGTATATTGTTAACATGCAAAACCCCCGGCTCTGCCGGGGGTTTTGCATGTGCATTCCCTCCTTTTAACGGGCATGGCGGTTATCCCGCATGAGATGCTTGTGCCGATTCAGGATGCGAGGACATCCTCCAGAGTCCGCCGCACGGCGCCTTTGCCGGCCAGCATTTTTACGAATAAATTTTCGATCCTCTCTCCCAGACCGGCTTCGAATAGATCGACCGCAAACAGTCCCGCATTTGACAAAAATGGTTTCAACTGCCCTCGATAACTGCCGGATGATCCGGGATCGATTCCCGTCAGGCCCTTTTTGAGCTCTGGAAGCAATGGATCGCTGCTTATCTCCATGGGGAGGAGATCGTCGCCTACGCCCAACAGATATCGAAACCACGCGGCGATCACCAGCGGGATAGCTATTAGTGATGAAACGTCCAGATCGGGGCGCTTCATATATACCTTGATCGTTTCGCCGCAGCGAATGCTTATCTTCCGGCTCGTGTCCGCGGCGATCCTCTGCGGCGTGTCCGGGATATACGGGTTTGGCAGGCGCTCTTCCAGAACTTCGCGGAGAAAAGCCCGAGGACTGAATATCCCTGGATCTGCCGCCACAGGCAGTCCCTCCCTACAGCCGATTCGTTCCGCCAAGCCTCTCAATATCGGGTCGCTCATCTCCGCGGCTATGCTGTCATATCTCAACAAGCAGCCGTAAATGGCGAGAGCCGTGTGAAGGGGATTGAGGCACGTGCATACCTTCATCGTCTCCGTCCTGTTCACCGTCTCACGATCAGTGAAGTAGACCCCGGCGTTTTCGAGCTTCGGCCGTCCGGCCGGAAAGCGGTCCTCTATCACCAAATATTGAGGTATCTCGGCATTTGTGAATGGAGCGATATGCGTTCCGCGCGATGTGACGACGGTGTCCATGCCCTCCAGGCCCCTGGCGGTCAGTGCGTCGTACACCGTTTTGGAGGGGCGGGGCGTTATCTTGTCGATCATGCTCCAGGGGAACGATACTCGGTTTTCATCCGCCAGCCACGAGATGAAATCGCCGCCGACGAAGCCGGATTTTCGCCAGGCATCCGCTGTCTCTATCACCGCGCCGCGCAGTTTTTCTCCGTTGCGGCTGCAATTGTCCATGCTAACCATCGCCACAGGCTCGCCTCCTGATCGGAAACGCTCCCAGAGCAGCCGCGCGGCGAAGCTCATGACACCCTTTGCCCTTTCGGGAGGAGATGTCATGTCCTCCCGAGCCGCGGCGGTCACTTTTCCATTCATGTCCGTCAGTGCGTAACCCTTCTCGGTGATGGTAAAACTCGCCATCTGGAGCGAGGGACTGCGAAATATCTCCGCCAATCGTTCCATGTCCCTGTCCGCCCGTATGGCTTCCGCCGCAGCCGCAATGCCGAGTTCGAGCGAACCGTCGGCGGCCATTCCAACGGACAGCGCCAGGTTGTCAAATGGATCGTATATCCTGTCGATGATCTCATAGTCAAAGGTTTCGACGGCGATTATCCCCGAATCGGCAAGTCCGCGGTCGAGCAGGGAGTGATTCAGCCGGGCTATGAAACCGCGAAAGATGTTGCCTGCTCCGAAATGGAGCCATGTCGGGTTTTTGACGGTTCGCTCCGACATGGCCGTGACGTCGTAAGACGGCAGCGAAACCCCGGCCGACATCCAATCGCGCCTCTGCGCCGGGTCAGAGAGAGCGCGTCTGCATAACTTCATGATCTATCCTCCATCCAAAGCGGGCTGCGCCCGCAACCCAAATTTTTGTTTTTTTATTGGTGAAGTGTGTCCGTAAGGTACTATCGCCTCGCGGCGTTTTTCTCAAGGGCCTCCCAGAGCCCTTCGAGATATACCGCCCCCAATGCCCTGTCGTAGAGTCCGTAGCCCGCGCGCCCCTTCTCGTCCCATATCATCCTTCCATGATCCGGCCTGACATATCCGTCGAAACCCGTCTCGAAGTATGCGCGCATTATCTCGTACAGGTCGAGGCTCCCCTCGGATGAGAGGTGCGCGGATTCCTGAAAGACCCCGCGTTCGTGTATCTTTATGTTGCGGACATGAGCGAAGTGTATGCGCTTTTTTTCACCGAAATGACGGACGATCGCCGGTATATCGTTGTCCGGGTTTGACCCGAGCGACCCGCTGCAGAGCGTGATGCCGTTATAAGGACTGTCGATCAGCCCAATGATGGCGTCGAAGTCCTCTTTGCACGTCGCGATGCGCGGCAGGCCGAATATGCTCCATGGCGGGTCATCTGGATGTATGGCCATCTTGATGTCCAACTCTGCCGCGACCGGTATCACCGCGTTGAGAAAGTATTTGAGGCTGCCTCGCAATTCATCGGTTCCAATGGCCTCGTAAGCCTTGAACAGTTTCTTGAGTTCGCTCATGCGTTCGGGTTCCCAGCCGGGCATCTCGAACCCTGCGGCGTTCTTCTGTATCCGGTCGGCAAACTCCTGTGGGTCGTGGATTTTTTCGATTATGTTTTTATCGTATGACAGAGCCGTGGAACCGTCCGGGAGCGATTTGGCCAGGTCGGAGCGCGTCCAGTCGAACACCGGCATGAAGTTGTAACAAACGACCTTGATGCCGGCCGGTGCCAGATTTCGAAGAGTTTCGATGTAAGCGGCGATGTAACGGTCCCGGGAGGGGAGCCCCATCTTTATATCCTCGTGAACGTTGACGCTCTCGATGACCTCAAGCGTGAGCCCGGCGCTCTCGACTTCGCGCTTGAGGTCCATGATCCTGGCTTCGGGCCAGACTTCCCCCGCCGGTATATCCATGAGACAACCCACGACGCCCGAGATGCCGGGTATCTGTTTGATATACTTGAGTGATATCGGATCGAATTTCGAGCCATACCACCTTAACGTCATTTTCATATCATAATGCCTCCTCCGATTAGAGTGTCACGCCGTCCTTGAAGATGGCGATCTCAGCGATGTTTTTTTTCTCGTTTTTCGTCCTCTCCCCCGATGCGACGCGAAGAACGCAGTCGGTCAGGCGCTCCGCCGCCTCGTTCCAGGATTCCCCATTCAGCAGGGCACCCGCGTCGAAGTCTATCCAGTCCGGATGACGTCTCGCAAGGCCGCTGTTCGTCGATATCTTAATGGTTGGCACGACGGAGCCGAAGGGCGTTCCGCGCCCGGTGGTGAAGAGGATGATCTGCGCGCCGCTCCCGGCCAGCGCCGTACATGAAACCGGGTCATTGCCAGGCCCGAAGGTTATCTGGACTCCCCCTCCGCGTTTTGGCTCGCCATATTCGAGAATCGCCGTTATCGGAGACGATCCGATCTTTTCCACAGCCCCGAGGGATTTCTCCTCAAGGGTTGTGATGCCTCCCGCTCTGTTGCCGGGCGACGGGTTTTCATATATGGGCTGTCCATGCCGCCTGAAATAGCCGCGAAACCACATGTCCATGGCGATGAAGCTGTCGTAGACGGATTTTTCACGTATGCGCCCCACTATCTCTTCCTCCGCCCCGAACATCTCCGGTATTTCGGTGCAAAGCAGCGCGCCTCCCCAGGACACGAGGCGGTCGGCAAACCGGCCGACGAGAGGGTTGGCGGTGAGCCCGGAATATCCGTCGCTGCCCCCGCATTTGACACTAACGCAGAGTTTACTCGCTTCGCAACTTACGCGCTCTCTCGGAGCGGATTCCGCAAGTTCGCCGAGCAAGCGACCGATGTCGTCCGCGGAGGAAGATTGCAGCGCCAGGCTTCTGAATCGGGACGGATGCAGATATCCGCGGACGCCCTCCACCAGCGTCGATATTTCGAGGTTTTCGCAGCCGAGCCCTACGAGCAATACGCCTGCCGCGTTGGGATTGACCGCGAGTCCCGCCAATATCCGCCTCGTCATCGTGAGGTCGCCGCCAAGTTGAGAGCAGCCGTAAGGATGCTCCAACACCTTTACAGAGGTGATCCAGCCAGGCGCCGCGTATCCCGACACGACCGACCTCATCTCGCCGTTGATACAGCCGACGGTCGGTATGATCCACAGGTCGTTTCTGACGCCCGGAGGTCCTCCCTCTCTTCGATAGCCCATAAAAAACTTACGCTCATCGGCCGATTTCGTCTCCGCGCCGGATCGAGCGGCGGCGTTCCACTCCGGCAGTTCGTCGCCGCCGCCGAGCCTCGTGCGCATGTTGTGTTCGTGTATCCACTCGCCGGGGCGGATGTCCGAGGACGCGACGCCGATCTTGCGGCCGTATTTGACGATCGCCCCGCCCTCGCTTATCGACGCGGCGGCGATTTTATGTCCCGGCGGAACGTCGCACAGCAGGGAGACTCCGACAGCCGCGTCGCCGGCGTCTCCCCCATGCGGCAGAACCACCGCGTTGTCGGCCGCGTTGAGCCTGATGGCGTCACGAGAGCGCACGCAACATCGCTTCCTTTATATTAGAATCGAGCGAGGGAAAGAAACTTTCCAGCATCTCGCGGAGCGAACAGCCCTTAATCCAGGAATAATCGCCAAGTTCGAGGAAGCCGCCGGGCAGACGCGCGACAGGTCCGCTTCCGTAGAGTTCGGCCAGCCGTCCCGCAGCCTCCGTCATTTTGGGCGGGACCTCGCCGGTTTTCCTGAAGTAGTCGGATATGGTGGGAGACATCCTGGCGTCAGCTTTGGAGACGGAATTGAGGGCAATGGAACGAAACCTGTGGCCCAGCGCACCGTTTCTGAACCGCGCCGTCACGTCATTGGCATAGGCGTGAGTCTCCGCGGAGCCGTCCATCGCCAGGCATATTTCGTCGTGAATCATGCCCGACAACCAGGACGCGTACGGTTCCGTCGAAGCGAACGCATCCACGTTCTCGATTCCCGACAGAAGCGCGACCGGAACGGATGCGGTGTGCGCGCCGTTCAGGACGCGGACTTTTCTGTCGTGGTAAAAGGCGAGTTTGTCCGTAGTCACGATGACGTTGAGACCCGCTCTGTCGAATGGGATCTCGTTCAATATTCTTTTGTTCCCCTCGATAACGAACAGGTGGAATCTCTCCCCGCTGGTGAGCCACTTGTCCTCGTGACCGATTTTGGAGGCTGCACGTTCAGCCGCGTCCATGGGATATCCGGGAACGATCCTGTCGACGAGCGTATTGTAAAAATCGCACGCGGACAGGTAATCGAAATACTCCCGTCCATATCCGAACAGTTTCCCGTATTGGAGCAAGGTGTGCTTCAGGAGGTCGCCGCTTCGGTCGTTGAGTTCCATCGCCATCACCATCAGCGGCGGTAGATGGCGTTTCGCGCGCTCGTTCAGCAGCAGTGCCAGGCGGGACGGGTAGTTGTGCGGTTCAGTGGTGTCCGGGTCGAAGAATATTCCTGCTTCCGTGCTGTTCGATACGATCAGTGACATATCCCCGCACCCGATTCGCAGATATTCGTCCACATCGGTGATTGGGCTGACCGCGTTTTTAATCACTCCGACCGAGTCCAGCGTCTCGACGTATTCCTGTCCCTCATAGCCCCGAAGCAGCACATGATAGGAGCCCGCGGCCGCTATCCCGTCCACAGGCTCGCCGGGGATGAGCTGAGCGAGCGTCACGCTGTATTGTATCCCGGTGGCGTCGGATACTTTCTGGAGCATCCAGTCAAAAAAACATCTGAGGAAATTACCGCCGCCGAATTGAAGGATATTCACAGGTTTCATCGCCGCTGAATCTCTTCCGGAAGGCAGCCGCGAAGCGGGCATATTTGCGGGAAATGACGTTTCATTGTCGCTGAACCCTTTCGGGAAGCCGCATTCCAAAATATTTCACGGCATTGTCGAAACAGATGTTTTTAACGATGCCGCCGATGAGTTCGAAATCGTCGGGAAGCTCGCCCGCTTCCATTTCGGTTCCGAATTTCGCGCAGAGCAGCCTGCGAAAATATTCGTGTCTGGGATACGAGAGGAAGCTGCGCGAATCGGTGAGCATCCCCACGAAACGCGAGAGCAGACCGATGTTCGCCAAAGCGCTGAATTGGCGGTTCATGCCGTCCTTGTTGTCGTTGAACCACCACGCCGTGCCGAATTGTATCTTTCCGGGCGTGCGCCCGTCCATGAATGAGCCGGCGATGGAGGCGATCATATCGTTGTCGCTGGGATTCAGAACGTAGATGATCGTGCGGGCCAGGGAATCCTCTGAATTCAGCCTGTCCAGGAGGGAGACGAGAGCGTCGCCGACGGGAAATTGCCCGATCGAATCATAACCGGTATCGGGTCCTCGGAGTTTGAACGCGGCGGAATTGTTGCCGCGTTTCGCGCCGAGATGAAGCTGCTGCGTCCAATCGGCGCCGGCGTTCATTTTGAGCAGCTCGTAGAGCAGGGATGAGCGGTATTGCTCCAGTTCCTCCCCCGCCAGAGATTTGCCGGAGCGCAACTTCTCGAACGAAGCGGCGACGGACGATTCCGTGTAAGATGCGGCGCAGGGTCTTTCGATGCCGTAGTCGGACAGCTTGCAGCCGCGGCTTTCGAAGAATCGATGGCGCGTCTCAAGAGCTTCGAGCAGATCGGAATAGGATGAGATGTCGCGTCCCGACGCGGATTCCAGTTTGTCCAGCCATGCGTTCAGCGCGGCCGCGTCGTCGCCGGCGAGCGCTTTATCCGGACGCCATGTCGGGTACACGCGGCAGCCCCATTCGTCGCGCGACAGTGCGGCGTGGCTTTCGAGGTCGTCCGTCGGGTCGTCGGTCGTACATACAACTGCCACGTTGCTGCGATCGATGATGGAGCGCACGGAAAACTCCGGCCGCTTCAATTTTTCAGCGCAGTGATCGTAAATTCCCCTCGCAGTCGCCGGAGACAGGAGGTCGTTCACGCCGAAATAATGCCTCAACTCCAGATGTGACCAGTGATAGAGCGGGTTGCCCACGGTCTGCGGCATCACCTCCGCCCAGGCGGCAAACCGCTCCCAATCCGGCGCGGCGTCTGGGATGCCGGAGACCAGATGTTCGGGCACGCCGCAAGCCCTCATGGCGCGCCATTTATAATGGTCGCCGTAGAGCCACGCCTGAGTCAGGTTCTCGAAATTCGCGTCGTCCGCAATCTGCCGGATCGGCAGATGCGAATGATAGTCGAAGATGGGCATTCCTTCCGCGTATTCGTGAAAGAGCCTCTCGGCGGAACGGTTGGGCAGCAGGAAATTTTCATCCATGAATGTCCTCATAATATCTCGTCCCCTATCTCAAAAGATTTGGCAAAAACATGCTGATACCCGGAATGAATGTGACCAGAAGAAGAGCGGCGATCATGCAGAGATAAAACGGCAAGGTGGCTTTAACAATTCGCTCCATCGGCACGTGAGATACGGCTGATCCAATGAACAACACAGCGCCCACAGGCGGGGTCAAGAGGCCGATTCCGCAGTTGAGCACAATGATGATACCGAATTGAATGGGGTTGATGCCGATAGAGACGGCAAGCGGCAGCAGTATCGGCGTGGCTATCAGGATGATCGGCGCCATGTCCATGATACAGCCCAATACCAGCAAAATAGCGTTGATCAGCAGGGCCAGCAGGATCGGATTTTCGGTCACGTTCGTGATCGCGCGGGCCGCGATCTCCGGCACGTGCAGGAGCGTGAGACAGTAACCGAAGATGGAAGATGTGGCGATCATGACCAGCACTATGGAGAGAATATCCACGCATTCGCCGATGACGCGCCATACGCCCTTCCAGTCGAGGCCTCTGTAGATGAACAGGCTGACAAAGAGGCTGTAGATGACTGCGATAGCGGCAGACTCAGTGGCTGTGAACCATCCTATCACCACCCCTATGACCACGATCACCACCGCCGCCAGCGCCCAGAATGACCGAAGCGATTGCCTGATCAAGTTGCTCACGCTGAACTTCGCGCCTTTCGGATAATTTCGCCTCACCGAGATGATGTAAGATCCGATCATCAGAGAGACTGCCAGGACCGCGCCGGGGATGTATCCGGCCAGGAAAAGGCTGCCTACCGAAACGCCGCCTGCCGTGGTCGCGTAAATTACCATGTTATGACTCGGCGGAACCAGGAGCCCCTCGCACGAGGACGTGATCGTGACGGCGGTGGAAAAATCGTCGTCATATCCCTGTTCCACCATCATGGGGATCAGGATGGAGCCGAGCGACGCGGTGTCGGCCGCGGCAGAGCCGGAGATTCCGCCGAAGAAATACGACGCGACGATGTTCACCATCGCCATGCCTCCGCGCATCCAGCCGACGAGCGCGTCGGCAAGGGCGATCAGTTTCTCGGAAATGCCACCCGATCCCATCAGGGCGCCCATCGTTATAAAAAACGGAACCGCCATCAGGCTGAAAGAATTGACCCCCTTCACCATCTGCTGGCAGACGACGGAGACGGGTTTGCCGAGGTACAGCAGGCAAAGGGTGGATGATATCCCGACCGCGTAAGCGATGGGGAAACGCAGCAAGACCATGAGTAAGAACCCGCCCAGGAGTATCAGGACGGCAACGCCGTCAGGACTCATTTCGCCGCCTCCTTCGCAAAAAGAACCCCGATGTGACGGCATAATATCTCCGCCTCGAAGACAAGCATACACGCCCCGGCCAACGGGATGGGGAAATACAGCCAAAATTTGGAGAGCGTGGGGATGCTCGTGTAAAAAGCCTTGCTGCCCAGTCCGGTGCAGTATCTCCAGCCCACCACGAGCATCATGACGGAGAACGCCGTCACGCAAATGTCGGCTGTCACATCGAGGGCCTGCACAACCTTCGGCGGCAGGTATTTGTCCATGGCTGTCACGCGAATGTGCGCGTTTCGTCTCAGGGCCATCGAGGCGCTGATGACCGCCATGTATATCATGCAGGTCAGCACGATCTCCTCGCTCCACGCCGGATCCGGAATGAAGGATACATACCTCCCAAGCACCGCCATGGAAGTGATCAAGATATCCGTGACGAGCAGCAATTTACAGAAGAACATGACGTATCGATGCGCGGCGTCGAAAAACGGCTTGGCTCGATCGAGTCTTTGAATGAAGGATGCCATGATATTTTCCCCTTTCATCAGCAGTATACAAAAAGGGCGGCGCGGAGAGCGCCCCGCGCCGCCTGTCATCTGCCGGCCGACGTGCTAACGCGCCATGTCGAGAATGGCCTTGTAGTCCTCTTCCATACCCTTGGAGAATTGGGAGATGATCTCCGCGCAGGCGTCCTGCCAGGCCTTGAGATCTTTTACCTCGGTGAAAGTGACGCCCGCCTTCTGCAACTCGGCCTTGCAGTCGTTCTCAATCTTTGCCGAAAGATTGGCGTTGAACGCGCCGGCGTATTTGCCGGCCTCTACGACGAACCCTTTTTGGGCGTCCGTCAGTTTGTTCCAGGAACTCTCCGTGATCAGCACTTCGGCGCATCCCAGCGTATGTCCGTCGAGAATCATGTACGGCGCGACTTCATAGAAGGAGTTGCTCTGATAATTAACGATGGGCTGCTCCGCGCCGTCCACAACATTCGACGAGAGCGAAGAATAGAGTTCGGTGAACGACACCACTGTGGGAGACGCCTTGAGACCCTTGACCATGCCGGTCATGATCGGATCGTTGGAGACGCGGATTTTCTTGCCGGCGAGATCCGCGATGTCCTCGGCCTTACTGTTGAAAAAGAAATGCCTGAAGCCCTCCTCCGCATAGAACAACCCCTTGATGCCGAGCCCCAGTTCGGTTGCCTCGTTCAGCAGTTTCGCGCCCAAGTCGCTGTTCGCGACCTTCCAGAAGTGCTCCCGTCCCGTGAAGGTGTAGGGTATGCTCAAGAGCGACAGGCTTTTCGAGCCGTAACTATTGAGGCTGTAAGTCGCGATACGGGACATGTCGATCGTGCCGCCGCCTCCGATTATGGTGTCGAGCACGTCTTGTTCGGCGCCCAGGACGCCGCTGAATTGAATGTCGATGACGATGTCTCCCTTGGAAAGTTCCTCCACCTTATCCTTGAAAGCCTGCGCCGTCTGCCCCATCAGGGAATCCGCCGGATTGACCTCCGCGTAAACCAGCTTCACTCCCGCCTCCGCAGCGCCTGCGCCGAAACTCGAGAAAATGACGAAAGACAACAACAACACGATACGCGCTAACCTCTTCATCGAACAACACCCTCCAATAGAGTTGATTTTGATTGTTGAAACTTTATGCCTGAGACCAAACGCGCAAAACACATCGAAAATACTCGACGCGCCCGTGCGCAACGTCCAAACACCTCGTTCTTTGCGTTACATCATCGATACAGAAAAATTATGACAACGTTAATCGTTTAATTGAATCCTACCATGGAAATAATAGTGCGTCAAGCAAAAATTTCAGCTGATACAAAGCGCTTGATTCCATTTATTACAGCACAGTGGAACAGATGCTGAATGAAATGCGTTCTTATTTGGATATGGATATTGTACTGTGAGATTTAAATTTATATACGGGTGTCGAAACCGCCGCTGCCAGGACCGACAGCTTTGGAACTCATCTTTCTCCATTCGGTGATCAGCATCTCGTTGAGGTTTTTCGCCTCGTCCATCAGCCGGGATAGTATCGACATCTCCGTCTTCAACCGCCCTACCGTGGACGTCAGATTCTTCGCGGCGTCCTTCAAGGGCTCGGCATCCTCGGGAGGAAGGATTTTCGCGATCTTCGACACCACCGCCTCACATCCGAGATCGCCCGCAAGTTCCGCGGACAACCTGCCGCGCCTGGTCTCGATGGCCTGCGCCCTCACCGACGTGTGCCGCATCTCGGACATGAGTTCTTGTAAATACGAGAGGCGCCCTTCTTTGAGCGCCTCTCGCTGTCTGAGCGTTATGGACAACAGCTCGGACAGTATTTCATCCTGCTTGACAAGCGCTTCGGCAAGGAGAGAGGACTTTGTCGGCATCAATCCTCTATTCTGTTGATGCCCGCCCAAATCAGGCGGTCGGCGAGGGCTTCGAGATTCGGGGCGTAGGTTCCCTCCTCAACCTGACGTTTCAGATCTTTGACGCGGTCTTCTCTAACTTCGGGAATTTTGTTCAACTCGAGCGAAATATTTGCCATCTCCCTGGCAAAATCGCTCACCACAAATCCGTCCGCGGACGTCTCCTTTTCGGCGCCGAAACTCGAGTCCCGACGCTTTTGTACGCCGCTTACCGAACCTACCCCGGTCAATTCATTGATCTTCTCTATCACCGCAATCACCTCTCATAAAGGCGGAAACTATCTTTAAATGTATTATCGGACATAAATGCCGCATCTTTACATCAAGACAATCCGACTTTGAACATTTTTTATCAATTATCAATCATTTGGCCGTAATCCGCGCAGCGCCAGCACAAAATATCCACTCTCGACGAGGTGTGTGACTTTATATTCGTCGACCTTGAGAATCTCGGCCACATCCCTGATGGACAGGCCGCTTCTCTCATAGTCGCGCAACAGGGCCCGCACGCTGGTGTAGAGTCTGTGCTCCTCATCCACGCACATAGAACAGATATGCCGCTCTCCCTGCTCAACGACAATGGCTTTCCCGCACATCCCGCACTTTACCAACTCCAAAGGCACCTCGTCTATCACCATCCAAAATCAGACGCTCCGGCTCCAGACCATAGCTCCGGCAATTTCTGCCCCCGCTCTCGAAAGCGCCTTCTTCGCCGCTAAAAGAGTATTTCCGGTCGTACATACATCGTCGACCAACAAAACACGCCCGCCGCGGATTTTATAATCGGACTCCATCGCGTCGTCGGGAAGCGCGCGCTCATCCCTGCCGTTTTTGGAAGCCTGACTCCGCGACCCTAAGACCCACCGCAGGCTGTTTTTAACCGGAATGTTCCATACTCGTGAAGCTCCGCCCGCAATGAGTTCGCTTTGATTATACTCCCGAGCGCTGTCTTTATGCAATGGCGTCGGCACCAAAAAATCAACGTCGGGACGCGGCAATATCTCCGCCATCAGTTCGCCCATCATCGACGCTACGTTCCTGCCGCCGGCGTATTTCATCACGTGGATGACGTCCCTGTTGGCGCCCCCGTATGCTGAAACCGAACAACAGATCAAACCATCGGGGTGCCGGGCACACGGCGCGCCGCGCCCGCACTCGACGCAGAATCTGGAAAAAAATTCACACAACGACCTCAGGCAATCCGGACATACCTTCACGGCCAATCTGCCGCAGACCGGACAACTCGAAGGCCATACCACGTGCAGCAGGCTTTTGGAAGCTGTCGGTAAAAATCCTTCTTTACGCAAGTGCCTCCGCGTCTTTTTTGATCGCGGCGGCCCTGTCCGTGTCTTCCCAGCGAGGGGCGGGGGAGAGGTCGGTCCTGCCGATATGTCCATAGGCCGCTATCCTGCGATACTGCGGCTTGCGAAGCTCCAGATCCCTAATTATCGCGGAGGGGCGGAAGTCAAAGTATTTGCGGATGAGTTCCGTTATCCGGGCATCCGGGATCGTGCCCGTTCCATAAGTCTCGGCCATGATAGAGACCGGATTGGCCACGCCTATAGCGTAGGCGACCTGTATCTGACACCTCGATGCCAGTCCGGCCGCGACCACGTTTTTCGCCGCGTACCTCGCCATGTAGGCCGCGGAACGGTCGACTTTCGTCGGGTCTTTGCCTGAGAAAGCGCCGCCGCCGTGGGGAACGACGCCGCCGTAAGTGTCGACTATTATCTTTCTTCCGGTGAGGCCTGAGTCGGCTTGAGGGCCGCCAAGGACGAAACGCCCCGTCGGGTTGACCAGTATTTTGGGTTTGCCGTCGAGCAATTCCTCGGGCAGCACCGGAATGATGACCTGCTCCGTCACGTCGGCCGCTATTTGGGTCTCGTCGACCGCAGGGTGATGCTGTGTGCTGACGACCACAGTGTCCACCCGCACCGGCCTCAGTCCGTCGTACTCCAATGTCACCTGGGTCTTTCCGTCGGGACGCAGGTAGGGCAGCACAAGGTCTTTGCGAATCCTCGCGAGCCGGCGCGCCAATTTATGCGCGAGCGCTATCGGCGCCGGCATCAGCTCGGGCGTTTCGTCGCAGGCGTAACCGATCATCATGCCCTGATCGCCGGCGCCGATCTTGTCGATTTCCTCGTCCCCCATCTCGCTCTCGCGCATCTCTAGCGCGCGGTCCACGCCCCGCGCGATGTCGGGCGACTGCTCGTCTATCGCGGTGATGACGGCGCAGGTGTCGCCGTCGAATCCATACTTCGCCCTGGTGTAACCGATGTCCTTTATCGTCGAACGCACGATCTTAGGAATATCCACGTAAATTCCGGTCGTTATCTCTCCCGTTACGACCACCAAACCCGTGCTGACCAACGTCTCGCAGGCCACGCGGCCCATTGGTTCCTTCTCCAGTATGGCGTCGAGCACGCCATCGGAGATCTGATCCGCGAGTTTGTCAGGATGCCCCTCGGTTACTGATTCCGAGGTCACAAGGTATCTTTCTTTGCTCATCGAACATGCCTCCTGTAATTGATAATTGATTGATCGTAACTGATTGATATTACGGCAGTCATTATAGCACAGGCCATAAATTCCCACAAATACCCTAGGGTATAGGCATTTATTTTCAAGAATAAGCTATCGGAACGCGCTGCAGTACCGTCAACCCCTCGCGGTTCTCGAAGCCGCAGCGTTCCAGGAACGGAGTGAGGTCACTCGCGAAGCTGGTGATCACCGGGATATCGCGAACGGCGGGATGAGAGAGCGCGTATCGCATCAAACGTGAGCCGACGCCGCGGCCCTGGTGGTCCGGGTGCACCAGGATATCCCATACCGACGCCCTGAAAATGAAATCGGTGAGCATCCTGCAGAAAGCCACGAGCTTGATCTCGTGCCTTATGGAAAAGCAAAGATCCGTGGCGTCGAGCATCCGTTCGATCTGTTCGAGAGAACGGCTGCGTCCCCAATGCGTGAAACGGTACAGTTCCTGAAGCTCTATGGCTTTCAGTGCCATGCGGCTGTCGTAAAAGACATAATCGCCGAATACGGGCCTCTCGGAATCGGTCGCCGCCGCGTCAGTTCCGCCCGAAGCCATTCGCGCACAGACCCTCCAATTCGCCCATCCCTGAAATTCCATTTCCTCCAAGGGGCATACCCCCGAGTATGCTGTGAAGATCCGCGGCACGCGCCATAGGGGATACTTTCAGCTGAAGCACTTGTCCCGCGCCGCAGTGAGGACATGTCCAGTTCATTCTCGCTATGCCGTCGCCGTCCGGCGTTCCGGCCAGTATTTTCGCTTCCCCGCATGACTGGCATCCGACGATTAACATTTGTCACTCTCCTCCCTGGGCTTCCTCATCCGGCCCGACCTCGATTTTCACCTTGACCGGTCCCTCGGTATAGATATCCGCCGCCGCCGTTATCGTGATCTCGGCGGCCTTCAAGGCTTCTCCAAAAACGACTATCTTATCCACCATATCGTAAAAATCCAGGCTGTCGAGATTGCCCACCGTCCCCGAAAACGGGTCCGGCAGAATTCCCTTAGAGACCGCGGATCGGTTTATCCTTTTGAGCATAGTATAAAGGATATTCGCCCCGTCCTCATGCCTGGCGACTCCGCTTACGCGCTCACGCACGAGCGTTTCGCCCTCTTTGTAAATGAGCCTGCTCTCGAACATGCTCAACACGCCTTCCAGAGGTTGGCCCAGGACTACGTTCGACGGCGCCGTTAGTCTCAGCACCTTGCGTCCCGCGGCATCTTTCAGCGCGTCCGCGACGTTTTTCCTCATCTCGTCGGCGACTACGACCGTCGGAGCATCTTCGGCATCGACGCCCGCCAAATCGGTCATCTTCTTCTCCAGATATTCGTCGGACAGGGCGATGAGCCTTTGAACGGCCCCGTCAAGATCATATCCGTTTTCGCCCGACTCGATGGACGTCTGGGCCAGCATTTCGCCCTGGAACACTATGACGCGTCCCTCTTTCATCTCCGCAAGACCATCTTTAAGCCATTCCGTCTCGTTCTTCAAGAGGGCCACTTCCGCCTCCACCGTCCGTTTTTCGTACCTGACCGACGAAAGCTCATTCTGGGCAGCTATCAGATCGAGGGTCATTTCGTCGAGTTCGCTCTGGCGGCTGCGGACTTCGTTGGTGAGCGCCGTCATTTGGCGTGCCATTATGTTGGGACCGAAAATCGCCATCTTGACGGAGTCCGACGAATAGCCCGCCACCGCCAAAGTGAGCAGGGCCACCGCGATTCCGGTGAAAATGGTGATTACCGTGGAGGTGTATCTCGGGCGCAAACCGAGCAGGGATATCCGTTTTTTGCCGATCTTCTTGCCCAGAATGTCGCCGACGTATGACATGGTGGCGCTCACCGCCGCGATCATTATGATGAGCGGCCAGTTATACTCCGACAGATTGAACCGCACCTGCTCACCTCCCTCGATATCCAGCCTCTTTCAACGATAATATCAGGCAAACGCGTCCATGTAATTGTAACTTTACGCAAATAAGCCTTATTATCAATATCGGCAGAAAATTCGGCGGCAATACGGGGGGCGGGGGAAATTGCCGCTAGGTGATATATTGATGCATTGACGCAATGAGCTGTCCTGTGCGATCGACGAACTTGCGGATGCCGGGAAGTTTTTATAACTTGTCGCGGGGCCGGCTGCGTCAGAGCCCCGCGACGCCGTTCATGTTCAGTCTTCCTCTTCCTTGCGCTCGGCGGCTTCGATTATCTTCTTTGCGATTTCGGCCGGGACTTCCTCATAGTGCGAAAATTCCATGGTGAAACTGCCGCGCCCGCTGGTCATCGAGCGAAGTATTATCGCGTACCGGAAGGTCTCGGCCTGCGGACACTGCGCTTTTATAACCTGCATCTTGCCGTCAGGGTCAACGCCCATTATCCGGCCGCGCCTGCTGTTGAAGTCGCCCATCACGTCGCCGACGTAATCCTCGGGCACCGTTACCGACACGTTCATTATCGGCTCCATGAGAATCGGCGCGGCATCGGTGAAAGCCTTCTTGAAGGCCATCGACGCCGCTATCTTGAACGCCATCTCGGACGAGTCGACATCGTGGTAAGAACCGTCGAATATCGCGCAGTTGAAGTCTACTGCCGGGTATCCTGCTACGACGCCCTTGGCCGCCGCTTCTCTGAGCCCTTTTTCAGCCGCGGGTATGAAGTTCTTGGGCACCACGCCTCCGACGACCTTGTCCTCAAACGTCACGCCCGAACCCTTTTCGCGCGGGGAAAGCTCGAAATGCACGTCACCGTACTGTCCGCGTCCGCCAGTCTGCTTTTTGTATTTCCCCTGAGCCTTCGCGGTCTTTTTGATCGTCTCCCTATAGGGCACTCTGGGCGTGCTGGTGTCGAGGTCGACCTTGTAGCGGTCTTTTATGCGGGAGAGCGCTATATCCAGGTGCATGTCGCCCATGCCGGACAGGATGGAGTCGTTGGTCTCGGG
>JAITRO010000163.1 GCA_031288335.1 Synergistaceae bacterium
CGCACGATCCCTCGGCAAGCTGCGTCATAATTTCCCTTGCCGGGGAAAAACCGGTCATGCGCGCCTTTCACATAGAGGGCGGCGCGGCATCCGCCGAGGAAATCGAAATCCTATAAATACCGCCGCCACTCCGTAACGATGCGCGCCGTCTCGGCGTTCGACGCCTGGGCGAATATCCGGTGTCGGAACGTGAGTGGCTCCGCGCATGTTTTTTTCGTTCGGATGACGACGCGTTCGCGTCTTGCGGATGATAGGTACTCGGCGTCGAATCGCGCCGGGAAATATCCCGAAACGGATTCGTCGGGGATGCTTTCGAGCGCCCAGTCGAGATAGGCGGTGTGGTTCGCGTGACCATTAAGGTCGAGTTCGCGGCGGCGCACTTCGAAAATTTTTTCGTAATCCCAGCCGTCGTTCGTCTCCGGCAACTTGTCGTCTATCGGTTCCCCTGTGGGATCAGTGGCGTCGAAGTATGCGTGAGGCAGCGCGCGGTCGAGGCGAACCGGCCGCATCTTTGTCAGATCGAGCACTATCCACGCGGACCATGCATCGGCAATGCCGACGCCGTCCGGCGAAAAAGCCTCGAAGGCGCGAACCGACATCAGGTTCCGCTGCGGCTCGAACCATGTTTTTACCGTGATGCCGCGCTCGTTTGGACAATCGTGGACGTTTATCCTGTATCGGCGAAGCACCCATGTCATGCCGCGTTCGAGAAGATCCTCCACGCCTATGCCGACGGAAGCGGCGTGACGCGCCGCGGCTTCCTGAAAGAATTCGGGCAGAATTTCCGGCTTCAGCCTGCCGTTCTGATCCAATCCGTAGTATGGAACGCCGAAAACTTTCTCAAACATGTTCCGCTCCCTTCGATATTTTGCATCAAGAATGCTTCTTGAATCAATAGTGCTCCTTGAATCTCTTGTGCTGGGCGAGCCACTGATCGGGAGCTTCACGCACCATCTGTTCCACTTCCCTGTTCACGGCGGCCGTTATACCGTAAATTGTCCTGCCGCGCTCACCCGTGTCCTCCCACTTTATCGGCTCGCCGATGCGCATCACATGTTTGAACGGGCGTATGCGCCGTATGTAAACGGGTATTATGGGCTTTTTCGTCAAGTACGCGAATACCGCCGGGCCCTGCGGAGTGGAGGTCGCGAGGCCGAAGAAGGGAACGGCGATTCCGGCCGAGCTGGCGTGCTGATCTGGCATTATCGCGAGAAATTCGTTTCTTTTGAGCACGGCCAGTGCGGGCATCATGGAACTTGTGTGTGAAATGAATTTCCATCCCGCACGGACGCGCATCTCGGCTATGACGCCGCGTTCCTCGTCATCGCACGATTCGCGCACTATGGCGGTCACGACATGCCCTCCCTGCGCCAGGCGCGAGCCGCACAGCTCCCAGTTGCCCACGTGGCTTGCCAGCAATATGCCGCCCTTCGAGTCGTCGAGCGCGGATTCGTTTTCAAAATCGACCCAATCCAGGACAAGACGCGGATCCCGCTGCAACGCGGCGAACTCTATGCCCATCCAGATGAGATGATCGTATGTCTTCCATAAAATTGCCCCGCGCTCGCGCGGCGTCTTTTCGGGGAGTGCTATTTCGAGATTGCGCGCCGCCGTTTGTTTCCTTATCGGGGCCAATCTGACAAGTCCCCTGAAGAACAGTGCGAGACACGCGGCTGAGGCACCGGGCCGCACTATCTTCATCAGAAACCTGATCGCCGACGCTTTGAAACTCATTCCATTACCTGTTGAACCGCAACAGCCTGAAATCCTTCTTGCCGATCCTCACTTGGATATATCCGCCCCGCAGGAGGTCGTCCGCATTCAAGACACGCGACTCGTCAATCGCGCGCTCGCCGTTGATGTAAATTCCGCCCTCGCGTATTTTGCGCCTCGCCTCGCCCTTGCTGGATACGCCGCCCGAGGCGAGCAGGCAGTCGACGAGCGGCAGCGGCAATGGAGCGGCGACGTCCGCCGTGGGTATTTCGGCGGCGAGCGTGTCCAGGAGCGACGAGTCCGACGAGCGAGCGTCGCGTTCCCCGAAAAGAACCGCGCTTGCGTCGCGTACCCTGGCGGCCGTCTCGTCGCCGTGAACTCGCGCCGTCATGTTCCACGCCAGGAGTTTTTGGGCCTCGCGGCGCTCGGGATGTTCCGCGTGGCGCTTCATGAGGTCGTCTATAAATTCCAGGCTCTCGAACGAGTACATCCTGTGCAGCCGGTCGATGTCGCGGTCGTCGGTGTTTATCCAGAACTGATAGAACTTGTAAGGACTGGTCTTGTCCGGATCGAGGTACACCGCGCCCTCTTCGGATTTGCCGAATTTCGTCCCCGCGGCGGTTAGCAGTAGCGGGAACGTCAGGCCGTAGGCCTGTCCGCCGTCGCGTTTTCTGATCAGGTCTATGCCGCCTATGATATTGCCCTGCTGATCGTTGCCGCCCATCTGGAGGGCACAGCCGAACTCGCGGTACAGGTGATCGAAGTCGTAGGCCTGAAGGAGTATGTATGACAATTCCGTGTACGTGATGCTCTTTTCGGGGTCGTCGATGCGGCTGCGCACGTATTCGCGGTTGATGAGGACGTTGACCGGAAAAAATTTTCCCGTGTCGCGCAGGAATTCGATGAAACTTATCTTCGACAGCCAGTCGTGATTGTTCGGCATAATGGCCGAAGTGTCCCCGCAGTCGAAATCGAGGAATTTCGCGAGTTGTTTTTTGATGCACTGGACGTTATGAACGACGCGCTCCTCCGACAGCAATTGGCGCTCCTTCGTCTTGCCCGACGGGTCGCCGATCAGTCCGGTACCGCCTCCCGCCAGCGCTATCGGGCGGTGTCCCAATTTCTGAAGCCAGGCGAGCCCCATGATGGGAACCATGTTGCCGACGTGAAGGCTGTCGGCGCTCGGGTCGAACCCGACATAGCCGGCGACCGTCTCCCGTTCCATCTTTTGGCCCAGTTCGGAGGCGTCGCTGCACCACTCGACGAAGCCGCGCCGGGACATTATCTCGCAGAAGTTCTGGGGCATTTCGTCACATCT
>JAITRO010000174.1 GCA_031288335.1 Synergistaceae bacterium
TCCACAGTGGCCTCTGTGCCGGCTTTTTTAGCTTCCTCTACCGCATGAGTGATAATGTTCTCCGTCAACGCATCCTTTGCCGCGACTTCATAAACTATCCCACCGGAGCTGCTGACAACATTATCGCTCGACGTCACGCTGCTTTTCGGCAAAGTCACGACTATAACGGGAGTGTCACCGCTGGTATCTGTCTCGAATTTGGGATTTGGAGTATCGGTGTCCGGATCTGTGCCGGGATCAGTATCTGGGTCAGTACTGGGGGCGGTATCGGGGCCAGTATCCGGATCTGTACCGGGGCTGACGCCGCTGTCATTCGTCAATAGCCATACTGGATCTAAAATCCAACCGTCCTTTTTATCATCGGGTACCACTATAAAGTTACTGGCGGCGTACGGTTCACCTACACTGTCCGTGACGATATAGTTCAACTCCACACCTTCTACGTTGAACACCACTATCCCTAAGTTTTTTGCGCTTTCCCAGTTTACATCACTATGGGCTCCGACCATGAGGCCCCATTTTTTCGCCAAATCCTCGTATTTATATTCGTAAGCAAACAACCCTTCCATTGTTTCAAGCAGCGCCGCGCGATCATTGTCGGACATCCCGCCCCACTCCCTGAATCCGGGTATTTCTGTAAGTTTGATTTTGATGCGGGCCGCAAACACTGCGGCCTCTTCATGTCTGTTGACAACTGCCGCCGGCGTATTAATAGCGATCGACCGCCCGACAGTCTTTAATAATGACTCACTCTCGATGGCCAGTGCATCAGGGTCGATCGAGATTTCAGATTCACTCACGACGG
This sequence comes from Synergistaceae bacterium, assembly GCA_031288335.1. Taxonomy (GTDB): domain Bacteria; phylum Synergistota; class Synergistia; order Synergistales; family Synergistaceae; genus JAIRKI01. The sequence continues at coordinate 806 of JAITRO010000174.1, forward strand.
CAAAGGAGCCCACGGACGTTCCCGCGATGAACACCGGCGCCTTGCCGCCAAGTTTTTCCTTGATGACTTCAATGGCTTCAGGATTGGTATTATCGGGAAAATCTTGGAGTAAGGTGATCGAAGTATCGGTCAAGTTTTCATTTTCGCTCAGGAAATCTCCCAGAGTGCCATACGCGCTCTCATTTACGGTTATAGAGAGTGCTTTCGTGGTCGCAATACCGTTCGACGTTTTGAGCGTAAAGTCGGCTGTTCCGGTCGTTGCAGGCGCGCCGGATATTTTGCCGGTTGCCGCGTCCAGACCCAACCCATCAGGCAGGGCTCCGCTTTCTATCGACCACACGATCGGAAACGCGCTCTCAGCTCTGAGTGTCTGACTGTATAGCGCGCCTTTCGTACCCGCGGCCAGAGAGGAAGTCGAGATAGACGGGGCGGATATCGTAACCGGCGTAAGCCCGGCAGTGCTCCAATTTTCGGCATCATAACCGCTGGCGGTACCGGGGACGTATATTTTTATATTTGCGGTTGTCACCCCGAAAAAAACGTCGGTTCCCAATGTCGGAGCCTCATCGGGGAGAACGAGCGCCGTCAGGTTTTCGTCGTCCGCGAACGCATTGTTCCCAATATTCTTCACCGAAGGCAGGGATACAATCGCGAGTTTTGCGCAGCCGCTGAACGCTCTTTCGCCGATGGTCTCAGCCATCGGCAATGATACGGTCACGAGGTTGGAGCAGGACAGGGAGGTCACTTCTCCGGTTTGTTCATCAGTCTCCTCTGTTTTCCCGAACGCAAGCCCACCGATAGTCTTCGCCGAGGGCAGGGTTATGTTTTCCAGGCTTTCACAGCCCGCGAAAGCCTGGTCTTCAATAATCTCGGCCATCGGCAGTGAGATGCCGGTCAAGTTTGGGCATGGGCTGAACGCGGCGCCGCGAATGGTTAGCGCGGCGGGCAGGGAGATGCTCGTCAGGCTTGTGCAATTACCAAACGCACCAATTTCCACAGTCATTACATTCGGGGCTTCGACATCGGTCAGACTCGTGCAGGCCGCGAATGCCATGCTCCCAACGGACGCTGCCTTTAACAACTCGACATCAGTCAGGCTTGTGCAGGCCGCAAACGCCATCATCCCAACGGACGTCACTTCCGGCAGGTCAACATATACTAAGCTTGTGCAATACTGGAACGCCATCATCCCAACGGACGCAGCATTTGGCAGATTCACGTACCTCAGGCTCGCGCAATTCGAAAATGCCGTCATGCTGATGCTCGTCGCATTCGGCAGGTCGACATATGTCAGGCTTGCGCAATTTCTGAACGCCGACGAACCGATGCTCGTCACGTTTTTCGCTGTGATGGAAGTTATTTTACTATACGGTGCCGACATCGCTCCCAGCGCCGACATCGTCGTCGTGGCGTCGTTTACTACGAGCGCATACTCCTTCTCCGTCAACGTTTTAAGTTTGTTCCAGTCGGCGGCGACCATTGCGATGTCGCCGACCATTTTCAAAGTATCGCCTTCATCATATTCTATTGAAGAATAATTGGATAATGGAAGTGATAATTCCCTAACTTCCGCCGGCGCGCTGGTTGCGAACATACACAAGAGGAATATCGTCAGAAGAGATATTTTAAATTTTATCCATCTTGTGGACGAAAATATTAAAGTCAATCAATCCAACTCCTTATTATTTTAATTTTATGAAAAAATATATTTCTGATGCATAAATTAAACTTTTTCATCGGCTCCGTAAAACGGAACCGATCCCAAACTTCCGGCCAAATCGCCGGTTCCGTAATATCATACAAACTTGCCATAAAATATATTGTCTCGGCCTATAGCCTCGCCTCCCCGAAATCGGCTGGGGGCATGAAACTCAAAATATCGCCCCGAGCCGCGGCTGTTATATCGCCCGCTTGCGCAAAATGAACATCGCGCAGAACGCCGCCGGCAACAACATGACTGTCGACGTTCCCGCATTGCAGCCGCCGTCGCCGCTCTCGCTGAGCGGTTCGTAGGTCACGGCGTAGACCGAGAGGTGATTCGTGATGAAGAACGCCTCCGACTTGGCGGTGTCGTATCTCCTGCCCTCGGTCATATAACTGGTTGTGCCTTCGGGAGAGACATAGACTATCAATATCCCTTCGGGGACTTCGGCGTCCTTGAGCGCGTACGGCAGGCCGATGGTCAGCTTGCCGGTCGTTTTAAATTCCTTCAATTTATCTCCGTCAACTACAACCGAGACATCGTAGACCTCTCGCACTTTTTCGTCGTCCAGCGCCTCCTTTTGGGCTTCGGGCAGATCTGCGCCGGACGCATCCTTGTGTTCAATGGCGATGCCGACCGTAACCTCATCGCCCGGGCCGGCTTTGTCTATAAGATCATTGAGCGCCGCTGTGTTCAGAGTGACCTCGCCTATGGCCGTGGTTACCTTGACGTTTTCGACATCACTTTGCGCCGCGTTCTTTGCGTCGCCGATTGGAATGTTCACCGTGACCGCGCCCGCGTTGGGCATGGACGATTCATCGATTCTAATTTCCACAGTGGCCTCTGTGCCGGCTTTTTTAGCTTCCTCTACCGCATGAGTGATAATGTTCTCCGTCAACGCATCCTTTGCCGCGACTTCATAAACTATCCCACCGGAGCCGCTGACAACATTACCGCTCGACGTCACGCTGCTTTTCGGCAAAGTCACGACGATAACGGGAGTGTCACTGCTGGTATCTGTCTCGAATTTGGGATTTGGAGTATCGGTGTCCGGATCTGTGCCGGGATCAGCATCGGGATCTGTGCCGGGATCGGTATCCGAATCTGTATCAGGATCAGTACCAGGATCTGTACTGGGGTCGGTATCGCCATCATCCACAGTGCCGCTGAAATTGCTGACTGCGGCGGTTGTATCCGAACCGGAAGCCGACACAGTCAGAGTCATAGTCGTCGGATTCCCGGCGAAGTCCGTGAGATAATCAGCGTTAGCTTGTTCGGCGAATACTTTGAGTATGTACGTCCCATCCAGCAAAGCGGGCAGGGGAATCGACAGATCACCGGCGGGCGTATCTGAACTGTCGGCCAGTTTGCCGTAATGCGTGATCGCGCCGGAGTTGTCCTCCAAGACACATGAGACGTATTGATTCGTTCCGGTCTTGACGTTCGCGTAGCTGAAATCCAAATCGCCGGGCAAGCTCACGCTCTGCGCGGATTGTTCCTTTGTCGCCGTAATCTCGAGCGTTTGCGACGGATCAAGTATCGTCAGCTTCAGGTCAGCGGTATTTACGGGAGGATTATTATCCGCAAGAGAACCTGAAATATCTGATTTGCCGCCTTCGGCGGCAGATGTGAAGAATACGGATGAAAGATTTAATTTAAAAGCCGGGCGGACTGCGGTGTAGGAATTGTCTGCGAGGGCGCCGGCGGAAGAGACTACGCCGTTGGAAAGGACATACGCCACATTGCTAAGGTATTGGCCGGGCGAACGGAGCCACCATTGATCCGCGGATCCCTCCCCGTTCATTGAATCTACGCGCTCTGTATAGCCCGTATTAAGCGCCACTCTATCGGGATTTGCTGTGAACCCATACTCCGTTGTATTTATATCTTCTATCGACAGCAGGAATAATCTGTCCGTCGTGGAGTTGCCGCCGGATATGCCGGTAATAGGGTTATCATTTGTCAATGAGGTCTCTATTATACCGTTTTCTTCTCTTGGGTTAAACGCTCTGACGATGAAGCTATCAGGCTCCGGGTTTGCCGCGGAGTTGCCGGCCTCGCCGGCGGAATAACCGTTCAGCCACGCGCGTATCATGCTCGTTTCCCATGTCACACTTCCATAGTCGGCAAGATGCTTCTTAACATCCAGATTTTTCTTTGATAGCAGAAAGGATGAATCATTCGTGGTCTGGAGTACACGCCACTCTATCGGATCGATGGAGTACCAGCAAGTTACAGTGGTATCATAGTTAGTAGAAAGCGCGCTTATCCAATCCTGGTCGCTTTCGCCCGTGGACGGGGGACTCATGCCTAAATAATGCTGAGGGTAACGCCCAAAATACACCGCATTGCCCTGACCTATGTCCGCCGCGTTTCCGATAGTATCCGACGCTAACACCTGCGGTGCTGACGCGGCGAAGACGCAAAACATTACAATCACCAATGATATAAAATTTTTCCATGATGCGGGGGGGGGGGGGCATTAAAATCAATTCATTTTACTCCTTTTTATTTTTAATTTTAAAAGAAATATATTATTAACGCATAAACTTAAATTTTCTCCTCGGCTCCATAAAACGGAGCCGATCCAAATTTCCGACCAAATCGCCGATTTCGTAAGATAGCACAAACTCGTCGCAAAATAGATTATTCTTGACGGACTGCCTCGCCTCCTTCAATCAGCCGTGGCGCGAAATCCAGAACACCGCCCGAGCCGGAATCAAAATTAGTAATTACTAACAGCTTAACCGGCGATAATAATACGCGCAAAATGACGGATATGCAAAGGCTTATAGATGAAATACCAAAATTTCATTTTAATTTATCCATTTTCACAAAAATGCATCATATATATAAGAATTATCATTTATTTTGATATGTATCATTCGGTAAAAAGGCTGAACTGCTATAAATTAATTCTTTGACCTCGGGCGCCTTCGCGCGCTTTTTAGTTGTCCAGCATCTCCAATCCGGGGTCTCGCGCGTGAAATTTAAACGCTCCAAACTTCTCCGCAATGTCCGTCGGAATGAACAGCCGAACGTTTTAAGATATTGTTTAAAATATTCGATAATTTTGGATATGGATTTCGTAGGGGCGGATATCATTCGCCCGTTAATCTCGCTTCTCCGCAGATTCACTGGTGACAAATTCCTCCTTTGATGTGATAATTATTTAAAATTCAGGAGAAGAGGAAGTTGATTAAATGGTGGATGTATTTGAGCTTGCGGATTATCTTCTCTTGCTCGATCGGGAAAAATCCAGCATCGACGGAGACGACGCACAGCCCGACATAACGCCGTTAAAACTGCAAAAATTACTGTATTACTGTCAAGGTTATTCGCTGGGAATGTTTGGCGAACTGTTGTTTGGCAACGATATCCAGGCGTGGAATCACGGTCCGGTAATTCCTGAAGTATATGATAAATACGGACAGTACAAATCATCTGCCATTTTCTTACGGAATGAAGATCCGGATATAGACGACAGGGCAAAACAAATAGCGCGTATCGTAATGCAGGATAAGGGTCGTTTCGCTCCATGGGCGTTGAGTGATATGACACATAAAGAACAGCCATGGCGGGAATCTTATGTCTCCGGATGTAAAAACCAAATCCCCGCTAAAGCGATGCGAGAGTTTTTCTCCTCCATTTTCGACGAGGAACTTCCGTCCGCGGAAGAGGAAGAATTGCTTTTGCGGGCAGGAGCTCGCCCAACAATGGAAGAGTGGCGGGAAATAAAAAATTATGCCGGCGGCATTTGAGCCCGGAGATATTTTAGGAGCGGTCTTCAGCGGGCGAGTAGACGGACAAATAAAAGTCAGGCCTGTCTTATATTGGATGCGGCATAAGAAAAACACAAAATTGATACTTGTCAGCGGGACATTTGGAACTGTTACAGGACGCGAATGGGAATTGAAATTATTTCCCAAGCCGGACAACGGCCTTACAAAAGAATGCGTTTTGCGGCTCGACGATACGGTATACATAGGCGAGGATGCGATCATAAGGATTTTGGGGCGGCTTAATGTATTTGAGCTTGTCGAAGCTAAAAACATGTTAATTCAATATTCCAGTCACATCAAAGAGAATTCGCCGCAAGATTTTGATGATGATATCTTTAGCGTTTTTTAGAGTGGGAAATGACGAGCGCATCCGCTCAGAACCAGGTGGAGTTGACGTGGCGCCGGCGTGTAATCAGCATATGAGGAAATGCTGCCGCGCTTCTGAGAGAGGATTTATTCTGGTCGCGGTTTTGCTCGTGTCCACGCTTTTTTTGGGAGCGGCTGTTTCGTTCGCGCTTTTTGCGAGATATGAAGCGGCCCGCGTCTCCGCCGAGGAATTTGCCGCGGTGACGAGAGGGCTTGCCATGCTCGCACTCAAGGAGGCTTCCGAGGCGATCGTCATCGACGACGGGCCGAGCGATTCCAGGAGCGAGCCTATTTATTCGGGGAAACCCATCGAATTGGATTTTTCGGATTTCACCGCACAAGTCACCATAGAGCCGCTGGACGGCCATATTCCTATAAACGGCCTGCTGCTGCCGGATGGAGTGACCATAAAGAATGAATATGCCTATCCCTGGATGTTGGCCCTCGGAGCGCTGGGCATAGAACATCTCGCCCCCGTCATCCTGGATTTCATCGACGCCGATATCATCCCCCGCGCCGGAAGCAGAGAACCGGACGATTTTCCGAACCGGCGTTTGAGCGATCTGAGCGAACTTTTGAGACTGCCGGAAATCACTGGCGGCGTTCTCTACTCAAATGGGGAGAGCCCGGCGCTGGGCGATTTTTTCACCGCCTACGGGGATTCGGGGATCAATATAAACGTGACACCCGGCTGGGTATTAGCCATATTGGATCCCGGCCTGGACGCGGACACGGCGGGGCGAATCGTCGAATCGAGAGCGGAGAACGCGATAACCGGCCCGGACGACCTCGTGAAAATATCGGGGATTTCGCAAACTTTGATTACTAGGCTTAAAAACGTGATAAACTACAAAAGCATTTATTTCCGCGTTCACATCGAGGTCGCCGGGCGTGGCGGCAGGCGTAATTTTGAAATTACAGTAAGGAGAGAACAAGACGGCTGCTCGGTGATAAATTGGAGAGAGTGATCTGATTAAAATGAGAAAAAAGAATCGCTCGTACAAATTCTTAACGGGTTCCGGCACGGCGAAGGGCCCTTCTTTTGGGAAATCCGTTCTTTTGCGTTCTTTCGGGAACATTTCCGCTTACGAATTTTCGTTTCCCTTTCAGGGTATGACTAAAATCAGGGAAGCGCTGAAGATCAAGTTCAAGTCGTTATTGGGAGATGGAGCCCTGCACGTTTCGCTGATTCCTTTTTTGACGAAAATCGAAAAAAAATCCGTATCGGGCTGTGCCTTCGTGATTCGAAACGACGAAAAAACCGACCAGACTCCGGCAATGCCCGACAGTGCGGCGCGCGGCGCGGCCGCGGCAAATTGCGCAGTCTGGCCCAAGCCGCTGGTCTTCGCCTGTGAAACCGCCCCCGACGGCCTCCTGGTGTGTTCTGACGAACATGACATCACAAGCGTCTGGTTCAAAAACTGGACGCCGGTTTTTTACCGCGTATTGCCTAAGGACTCCACGACGCCGGAGGATGAAAAACAAAGCGTTTTGGAATATATAGAGCATTCGGGGGAGCATGTGGAAAAGGCGCTTCTGGTCGATTTAAAGGACTATTCCGACGAGGATTTATGCTCTCTCGGGTCGCTCACGATGGCCGCCTGCCCGATGTATGAACGGCTCGATCTTTCCGAGACAGGCGCGAGCCGTCAGGAGACGCGGGAAAAAATCATATCGCGTCTTACCGTGGCAGGGAGGACGGCTCTTGCCTCCGGTCTGATCTGTCTCGTCCTCATGGCCGGCGCCTATTTTAAGCAGTCCCTCGTCGCCGGAGATACTTTGAACCATACCGGCAATATTTACGAGATGTCCTTCGGCGAATCTTCCATGCAACCCATGGTCTCCGCCGGGCGGAAACTCACCGACGCGGGGAAAAACGGTCCCAGATATTCCCTTTTATCGTTCATGAGCGATATATCGAACGCGTGGAAAAAACTCGGGAACGAGCCGGGAATCACCATAGAGACGCTGAAATACGGGGCAGAAGCGTCCGATATACTTGGCACCGCTAAAAACAACGAATCAATAGGACGTTTCCGGTCTTTTATCGAGGAGACCGGCAATTCTCCACGAACGGACAACATCCAGACGGTGCTGGGCGGAGATCTCCGTTTCAGCATGAATATCAGGCGGAACGGGGAATGAGGATGATAAATCCGCGTGAAGCGTTCGAGGATCGCGACTTTCGCAACGTTTTCATCACGTGCGCGATCGCGCTGGCCGTTTGGGGAATGGTCTTTGCTTTCGCGGCGGCCGCTTCATCGCTGAACCGCCAAGTCGCGGATGAAATATCGTCCTCCGACGAGATTCTGGACTATGCCATGAGGTACAGGGCGCTTCCCAGAACAAGCACAAACGGCGCTGACAGATCCGTCTTGGAAGAGCCGCTCGGCATCGTCTCGCAGATAATCGACACCTTGAAGCTCCGAGAAAGAACACAGCGATTACAGTCAAGCTCATCCGGCGTTTCGATACAACTGGAGCGCATGTTCGGCGGCGAGCTGCTGGATTTTCTGGTATCGCTGGAAAACGGCGGACTCGACGTGCGGGCGGCCGAAATCAGGGCGCTGCCTGTATCCGGCGTCCGCCTTCTGAGCGTGTCCCTGACGGTGGAGCCGGCGAAATGAAGATAATTAAATGCCTCGTCTGCCTGATATTCTTCCTGGCGGCTTTCGCGGCTGGTTGTTTTATATTTTCCCCTCGGGACGAGGCGGGAAAACTCGCGCTCGCATATGTGCGTCTTGCCGCATCCCGGCAAGGCTACTACGCGACGTATGGAGGACTCTCCGGGAGCGGTGTTTTTAGTCCTTCGTACAGGATAACGGATCTCGATATCGAAGGCCCAATGACGAAAATCACCTTCTCCGACGTGAAAGCGACGATTTATCCGCTGTCGTCGGCCATGTCACGAAGCGCCCGGATGCGCCTTCAATTTGGGGAAACCGGCGTTTTATTCATCCCCAACAACTCTTTGAGCCTCAAATCGGGCGAAATGGATATATCGGCGGCCGGCAGCCTCGTCTCCGT
>JAITRO010000237.1 GCA_031288335.1 Synergistaceae bacterium
GCGGACATCACGAGCATGGAAGAATTGAAGAGAATCCAGGCTGCGATAGACTTGCCCCTCGTGGTGATTGGCGGAATCAACGCAGAGACCATCCCGAATTTCAAAGGAATCGGCATCGACGGCATCGCGGCGGTGTCCGCGATCGTAGCTCAGGCGGACGTGGCGGGAGCGGCGGGGAAGCTCAAGAAAATGTTTGCGGAATTCTGCCGATGAAGGCATATATCTTTGACCTCGACGGCACTCTCTTGGATTCCACCGCTGTGTGGGAGCAAATAGACATCGATTTTCTGAACGAGCGCGGAATACCTGTTCCGCCGGACTATGCTCCGACTATCGCGCCGATGAGTTTTCGGGAGACCGCGGAATACACGATAGCGAGATTTCGCCTGTCGGACGCCGCTGACGCCCTCTGCCGCAAGTGGTTCGACATGGCCCTGTATGCCTACGGTCACACCGTAAAACTCAAACCCCATGTCAGAGAATACCTCGCCGCCCTCAAGGCGCGCGGCAAAAAACTCGCCGTCGCGACATCCTCTACGCCTCAATTGTATGAAGCCGCCCTGAGAAACCTCGATATCCTGAATTTTTTCGACGTGATTTGCTCCGCCGATGAGGTAGAATACGGAAAATCGCGCCCGGATATTTTCATTCTCGCCGCTAAAAAACTGAATGTTTCGCCGTCCGGCTGCGTCGTATTCGAGGACGTTCTGCAGGCGGTTCAAAGCGCGAAAAGTGCTGGAATGACGGTCTACGGCATATACGACGAGGCATCCAAGGCAGATTGGGAGCAAATAAAAACAACGGCCGACGGCGCGTTTACCGATTTCAAAGACGCGCCGCTGCCTAAATGAAAGGGAAGATTTTGACATGCCGTTTTCAAAAGGATTGAAGGAAAAAACCGGTCAGGCTTGAGAGGATGGATAAATCATCCGTTTGTGCAGGGACTTGGGACAAGCGAACTTGACCGGGAAACGTTCAAGTTCTAACACTTCAATTTCTCTATCTCTTCCACCGACAGTTCGGAGATTTGAGAGATTATTTCGATCTCAAAACCGCGGAGAAGCATTCGCTTTGCTGTCTCTAACTGAGTCTCTGTCCTGCCTTCTATTCTGCCCTCTGTCCTGCCTTCCTCCACAGCTGCTTTGAGGCGCGCGGCTTCGTCCATAAGGTAAAGCTCCCTTGCCTCCCAGAGCATTCTCGTGCGTTCGTCGGCACTGAGCTGCTTCAGGCGGCCTACTGTCATATTCATCTCTTTCGTCTTCGTCGCCAGCATTTCGATCTCCTCCTCACTTTCCGACTTTATCAGACGGAGCCAGTTATCCCCGATTCGAATACGACAGCGATACTTCACAGCATCTGATGCGTCTGCCGCGCTGTACTGTAACACAGAATTCGGGACGGAGTCCCGAGATTTTTCTCTCGACGTTTTGCGATTTGCGACATTAAGACATTAAGTTATAATAATCCTCGATGTTTAATAATGAAACGTCCGTTGAACTGGAGGAGTGTTATGTTGCTTGGAATTTGCCGAATATTCGAACGTTGTTTTCGGCATTCGTGTTGTCCGATTTCTTGCGCGGATTTTGAGCCGGCTGCCCGATGTTCGATAAAATAGAAATTTCCCTCTGGCGCGCGTTTTTCTGGCCTGTGGTGAACCTGATTTACTGGGGTCTCATTTTTTTGGCGTGGTGGGACACCAGGTTCAAGGTGTTTCTTGGCGTTTCCTTCATCAAAAAATTCGGAGAACTGAGGAGTTATTCCGCGGCGATGTCGAAATTCGCGGAGCTGGAAGGCGAAGCGCGTATCGCGGTCGCTCAGAGCGGAGTCATGCAGAGCGAGTTCATAATGATTCCTCTCGTCATGGCGGTGGTGCTGTTCATGGTGCCGTTCGTCGTCCGAAGGGACCACAAGGGCCCCGTTGGCGGCGTGATCGTCCTTCCCGCAATGACGATACTCTGCTACGTTTTCGCCTCGTTTTTGAACGTCATAGTCGTCGCTGCGATGAGCGCGGGGATTCATTACCTGTTGTTTAAGGTTCCAGGACCGGATATGTTCATGTTCATGGTGCATCCTCTTTACCTGATATTTCCGCTTTTTCGGAGCATCCCCGGACTTCTCTCGCAGTGTCTCTATTTCGTGTACGCAGCTACCGTTCTCAGCGCCGACTCTCGCTATCGCCATAAAGAAGAGGACAAAGAGTTCGAGGATTACGGCTGCGAACAAGACGAATACGACGATTCCGACGAAGAGGACGATTGGGACCGTTCGGCATGTGTCATGGAGATGGACCGCCTCACGCGCATTATCAACACGAAATTCGAGACGCAGCCTTTCATCGAGCGGCTGAGGGCTGATATCGCGAAGAGCATCAGCAATCCCCGCGTGATGAAGGATGAAGTGGGAATGGGACAGGCTCATTATAAGATAATCCTTACAGAAACGAAAAACAGCCTCATGAGAATTTTGAAAGACGACCCCGAGACGCCGAAGGTACGAGAGGCTTTAGCATTCGTGGTGGACGAAATGGCACGCATGCAGTTCATATCGCCCGAGGATGCGTCAGCCATGAAAAATTCCGTCAAACGCGAATCAACCGAAGAAAAAATAATAGAAGAAAAATAACTTGACGAATGGTTGCTTGTGATGTATAAAGGTAAACAGTTTATGGGAGGAGGCAATTGGCGCATGAGAAAAATGTATCTGCCGGACGTTTCATTAAACGTATCTCATGATGCGATGTTCTCCTTTACCGGCACAGGTCCCGTTTCTTTCGGGATCTGTGCGAAGCCGCGCGAATTTTCCTGACGATTTAAAGCGGCTTTAGCTCAAATCACGGACGAAACCGGGATCCTCTCCGAGGGGGTCCCGGTATTTTTTGTCTTAAAACACATGAAAGGGGATAGTGCGTTGAGTTATTATCAGGGTGAAATGGAATGCGCGGAACTTGAGGGAATGAGGGAGATCCAGGGCAAACGGCTGGCGGACACGGTGAAACACGTGTACGATCGCGTCCCTTATTATAAGGGGCTCATGGACGAGAAAGGTATCGCACCGGTGGATATCAAGTCGATCGATGACTTACCAAAACTGCCCTTCATATCAAAGGACGCGCTGAGGGATCAGTATCCCTACGGGTTGCTGGCGGTTCCACTGTCTGAGACCGTGCGCATTCAGTCGACCAGCGGCACGACCGGCAAGCGGGTCGTCGCCTTTTACACCCAGGCGGATATCGACATATGGGACGATTGCTGCGCTAGGGCGATCGTCGCCGCCGGAGGCGGCAAGGATGATGTGGTGCATGTCTGCTACGGTTACGGCCTCTTCACTGGGGGCCCGGGGCTGAACGGTGGATCGCACAAGGTCGGCTCCCTCACGCTGCCGATGTCGTCGGGCAACACGGAACGCCAGATACAGTTCATGACCGACCTCGGCTCGACCATCCTGTGCTGCACACCATCGTATGCCGCATACCTCGCGGAGAGTATCAACAATCAGGGTTTGAGCGGCAAGATCAAGCTGAAAGCCGGGATATTCGGCGCCGAGGCGTGGAGCGAGGAGATGCGCCGGGATCTCGAGAAAAACCTCGGCATCAAGGCGTACGATATATACGGTCTCACCGAGATAACCGGGCCGGGCGTCTCGTTCGAGTGTTCAGAGCAAACGGGAATGCACGTGAACGAGGATCATTTCGTCCCGGAGATCATCGACCCCGCCACCAGCGAAGTTCTGCCGTACGGCGAAAAGGGCGAACTCGTGCTCACCTGTATCAGCAAGACTGCGTTCCCGCTCCTGCGATACAGGACGCGCGACATTTGTGTGCTGTCGAGGAAAAAATGTTCCTGCGGGCGCACGTTGGTCAAGATGTCCCGCCTCATGGGGCGGACGGATGACATGCTGATAATCAGGGGCGTCAACGTCTTCCCGTCGCAGATAGAAACAGTGCTGCTGAGGAACGGAATGCCGCCGAACTATCAGATAATCGTCGACAGAGTTCATCACAGCGACACATTGGACGTCCAGGTCGAGATGCCGCCGGAAATGTTCTCCGACACCGTGAAGGACATATCGGCCAAAGAGGGCGAACTGGTGGCCGACATGAAATCCATGCTCGGCATCTCGCCGAAAGTAACTCTGGTTGCTCCCCGCAGCATCGTGCGCAGCGAAGGTAAAGCGGTCCGCGTCATCGACAGGCGCAAAATTTAAAAGGAGGAGACGAAGATGATAGTCGATCAGATTTCGATATTCATAGAGAACAAGTTGGGCACGCTAGCCGAAGTGACGGGGATAATGGGGGAGGCCGGCATCGACCTGCGCGCGCTTTCGCTGGCAGATACGGCGGATTTCGGCGTCCTCCGCATCATCGTCGACGACCCGCACAAAGCTTTGGAATTGTTGCGGGCGGCGGGCTTCGTGGTCTCGATGACCCAAGCCCTGGCTGTTCCGATAACGGATTCTCCCGGAGGACTGGCGCGCGTCCTGCGCGTCCTGGCCGATGCGGGCGTAAGCGTCGAATATTCGTACGCCTTCATCACACGAAAAGAGGGCAATGCGTACGTGATCCTTCGTGTTGCCGACAACGAACAAGCGCAGCAGGTCTTGTGGAATAACGGCGTAAACGCCAGCACTGACGGAAATATTTTCGAACAATAAAAACCTCGGGCGTTGCTTGAACTCGGGTAGGAGGCCGCTCATTACTTGAACGGCCGTCCTCCCGCACCACCGCACGAACGTACCCCGTAATACGGCGGTTCAATAGCTTGAGAGCAGGGCTTCGTATCTCTTGGAGATGTTCTCGAATCCAATGTTTGCAAGGCTCTCGTTTGTTAGGACGTGTTTGGAAACTCAAAATGTAAATTTTGGCTCATCGCAAAATTGCGTTCATCGTTAGCATGGCTTGATTCAAGCTGCATGAGCTCTCTTAGATTCATGCAGCGCAAGGATTTTCAGTTTCAAATATTCCTCATCTCTGAAGCCATACCCTTTTCTTTGCATCACTCGTATCTTCGCG
>JAITRO010000245.1 GCA_031288335.1 Synergistaceae bacterium
GGGAGCAAAGCTCCCTGCCGGGTTCGGGCAGCGCCCGAGGTTTTTTTGTTTTATGGGCAGTAAATCAGTTCCACCAAAGTTTCGGCTATCTTCTCCAGCCCCCGTTCGTCATCCTCGTCGAAACGGCGGGGCGAAGGGCTGTCTACATCCAAGACTCCCAGCAGCCGTTCTTGTCTGACTAAAGGGACGACTATTTCCGACGACGAAACGGTGTCACAGGCAATGTAATTGCCGCAGGTCTTGACTTCGTCCACGCGCACCGTTTTCATGCGCTCCGCGGCGGTCCCGCATACGCCCTTGCCGAGGTTGATCCTGGTGACTGCCGGCATCCCCTGGAAGGGGCCCAGCGCCAGATATCCCTCCTGAAACAGGTAAAACCCGAGCCAGTTGACGTCGTCCATGTGAGCTTTGAGCAGCGCCGAAACGTTGGCGAGGCTCGGAATCGCGCTGTCGCGCGGGTCAATCATCTCTTCGCACGCCTCGGCGAGACGCTCGTAACGCTCGCTCTTGTTTTTGAATTCACCTATTTCGACTATCATATTTTTCCTTCCTTTTTCCACGGATAAAATCTCAGACTCCGCCTGCAAAACCAGTTCTCCTATCCTGTTCATATCCGTACGATTATTCCAGTGCCCACTCCCGGAGTCGAGTTGATTTCAAATTCTCCGCCCAGAAGTTCCACTCTGCGCCGCATTCCCGCAAGCCCCCTTTGTCCCTTTTGCACGAGCGTATCCGGCGTCTTCGTTTCCGGGACGAATCCAGCTCCGTTATCTGATATTATAAACTCCAAGACCCTCCCGCCGCTACATCGAGACGCCTCGACGCTGACTGTATCAGCGTGGCCGTGTCTGACCGCGTTCGAGACGGCTTCCTGAAAGATTCGAAAAAGCGCGAGAGTCGTCTCCTGCGACACCGCGAGTTCGGGATCGACGACGGCGTTTACCGTGATGGAGTGTTGGCGCTCGAAACGGTTGGAGGCTTCTTCTATGCACGAAGCGAGCCCCAGCGAAACCCACGGGGGAACGAGAGAATCGCAGATGTCACGCAGATCCTCCACGAGATTCTGCGCTATGTCCTCCGAATCGGCGAGCTGTTTTGCGGCGTCAGGTATGCCGCGGGACGCGATGTCGAGCATCTGTATCCGCTGGATGAGCGCCGATACGACCTGAATGGGGCCGTCGTGTATGTCCTGCGCTATGCGCCCGCGTTCGTCCTCCTGCGCCTTGATAATATCTCCCACATACCTTTTTTCCAGGGATTCCTTATCGATCATCCGACACGCCAAGTCGGTCAGGGCTTTTTTGAGCGATGAAATCTCCTCCACCCGCAGTTTGCCGAATATGCCGTTTGTGCCGAATTGAGGCGTTTCTTCGCCCCATCTGGTGGTTTCCACCTGTGACGAGAGCGCCTGAAGAGGTTTTATCACGGAACCCCGCAGCAGAAAGAGTCCCACAAGGCATATCAGCATTCCAAGGATTCCGGCGAAGGCGAGTTTCATCATGTTGAAGTCGTTTCTGCCCATCCAGCTGAGCATGGTGACGGCTGCCACGGCATACACCATGTGGTTCCTGGTGGTTGAGATGTGGGCCACATAGCTGATGCGGTTTTCGCCGTACAGGAAGCTGCCCACGATGGCGCCGTTGTCTGCGGCGAGCCCAGACGTCTCGGCCATGACGCCGGAAAATATGGTGGCGAGGATGTCCGCATTTTCGGAGGAAAAAATGACCTTCCCGCGCGAGGTGACGTAGGCCACCATTCCGGGTATGAACTTGTCCCTCCGCGCGGATGCGTTCCTATCGTCCGCCTTTGGGAGCGGGAACTTTTCGCCGCTTATCAGTCTGTTGTAGCCGTAGTCGGCGACCAGCGAGAGAAACGTGGTCAACTGTGCCGGCTTGCCCTCGTTCCAGCGGTCGGACGCATAGTCGGCGAGATTTTGGACGTAGCGTCCCGTCGTGTCGGTGGTGGATTTTCTTTGGGACATAAAGGTCGTCGCCGACTCGAAAAGAACGACGAGAACCGGCAGCAGTATTATTATGAACAGAACGGTTAAAAGCTTTCTTCTGAGCAAAGTTCAATTGCCGCTGTCGAGCGAAGTCCCTTCCAGAAGTTCGTCAACCGTTATGATGCCGTACTTGAGCGCCACCAACAACGCCTCGCTCTTCCCCCTGCATCCGAACTTGGCGTAAACCGACGTGAGATGAGCCTGTACGGTGCGCTCCGTGATGCAGAGCATTGACGCTATTTCCTTTATGGAAAATCCTTTGGTGGTGACGAGCAGCACCTCGCGCTCCCTTGCCGACAGGGGTTCCGGCATCGTTCCTCTGTCCGAGAGAGTCCCCGCCACGCGCGAATCGAGGTAAAAACCGCCGCTCATCACCTGCTTTATAGCCACTTCCAGTTCCCTGACGGCGGTGGTCTTGAGGACGAACCCCGAGGCGCCCGCCCGCAGAGACGCCATGACGTAAGGCTGCGCGTTGAACGACGTGAGTATTATCACTCGCGTCGGCAATCCGTCGTCCTTGATTTTTTGCGCGACGGATATGCCCGATTCTCCGGGCATCTGGATATCGAGAAGCGCGATGTCGGGGCGCAGTTCCCGGATGGCGTTCCAGGCGGACGGACCGTCACCCACTTCGCACGTGAGCGTGAAGTTTTCGTTTTTTCGTATCCACTCGGCGAGCCCGGAGCGGGTGAGCGGATGGTCGTCCGCTATCACGATGGTAACCGGCATTTTGGTTTCCTCATTTTCATAAATTTTCATGTTATGTTGTATCTTAATATGATTTACCCTCCTTGCCATCGTGTTGGCCTGCTATCGCGACAGCTACCAGGTTTTGGGAATGAATCCCTCCGGGATGTCGATCTTCACGGTGTCTCCGGTCTGCTTGATAACGTAAAGGCCTGCTTTGAGGGCGGCGGCTTTGACGTTGTCGGGCATGACGGCTCCGGCGAGAGCGCCGTGGATTTTCCGTTTGTCGCCTTTCTTGTCTTTGTTGAGACGCAGTATCTTCAAGCGTTGCACATGGTCGCCAACGTCGTCGTAAGACGGTTTCGTCTTCACCTCCACGCCGATGATGGACTCCCCGTTTTCCAGAAGGATATCGAACTCAGCGATTTTTTGTCCACTGCCCTCGTCCTCTATGACTTTGCGCGGTCCGGAAGAAATATCATCGAAGTGAAAACCAAGGGCATTGAACTTCTGTATGATATTGGGCGACACCAAATGTTCAGCCAATTCACCAAAACGATTGCCCAACTTCCCAATCTGCTTGTTGGTCTCTTTTATTTACCGGTCGACCTCTTTTTGTCGCCGGTCGACCTCTTTTTGTCGCCGGTCGGCCTCTTCAGCCATTTTCTGCATCCGCCGGTCCGATTCCTGGAACATCGCCCAGACCTTCTCGAACGTCAAGCCCATTTCCGGTTCATGTGCTTGCATTATCATTGCGTCTCACCTACCCTCCCGAAAAATCTTTGTTTTTATTCTATCATTGTGCCGTGATAACCACAATAACAACAAGCCGTCACAGCAGGACAAACGCATCGGCTTATGGCTACGGTAAGCAATGTCAATAGGTTAAGCATTTTTGCATATTCCAGCGTCGGATAAATGCTTGCCATGTGAAGGCTGACAGAATATGTAAAGAGAGCTGCGGCCTATAAATTTTCCTTAACCTATTGACATTGCTTTATCATCTAATTTATTGTAAATTTCCTTGCTCACGAGTATAAAAACAACCAAGCCGCAAAAGCGGGGATGATGATAAATTTAGATAGTCTTGCTATCCGCGAAAAAGGTATAGAATAATACGGTTGACGTTTGATGTATTTTATCGTGAAGGCTGTTGATGGACTGTGGACTCGTATTCTGTGCGGCGTAATCATGAATTTCTGCTGTTTGCCCTGTTTTTTGCCTTGCTTCTCCGCTTCCCTGCCTCGGCCGAAAGCGCCATTTACAGACACGAGGATCCCGCCAGGCTCATGTACACGATCCATATCCCGATGGAAGCTGGCGCCGAGACGCTGTTGTTATATCCTGACGGAAACTCCAGAGGCATAGGACGCGTCGTGGCCGTCCCGACCGCGAGCCGGCATCCTGGTTTCACAGCGAGCAAATACGGCATAGGCGGCCAGGTGATAGCAACCGCCGCGAACGCGCATCACATACAGATATCGGTCGAGAACGGGACAGGCCGCACCATGAGCATCCTTCCCGCGCGGACGTTCGCGAACGCGTCGGGCCTGGGGACGTCGTTTGTGATAAATGGCGTCGGCGGCGCCGGCATTTGGGGCGAATTCGCGCCGTTCGTGGGCAGTCCCGTCTATATCGTGAATCAGGTGGGAGTTCCGGTTCTTTTCAACAACCCGCGGCTCTTCCAGTACGCTGCCGCCCTGCAGATACGCGTCTACCGTCCCGAAAGCGAGATAGAATATTTCGAGATAGAAAACGTCAGAGGCGGCAAGGCTTGGTATCGCGACGCGGAGGGCTATCATCAGTTCGCGGTCGTCGAGAGTGAAGTGAGCGGCACCGGACGGTTTGAGGGCACGCTCTATCAGGGGCAGGGCTATGTGCGCGCCAATCATCCCGGCGTCATATGCGTCTCGACTTGCCCAAAATTTGAGATGGGAGGTTTCCAGATAGTGCCGCTGAGTCACACTTATTCCGGCGAGATGCAGAAAACGCGCAACATGAACCAGTATATAGTCCTGCGCGGGATGAATTTCGAGGACTTGACGGGACAAGCACCCTTCTTCGAAGGATGGGTCAGGCCGGGAGATACGGAAGCCCCCGAGAGAAATACAGGGCGCGTGATCTGCCGGGTGAATGGCAGTTGGCAAGAGATGCCCAATATACTGGGGCTTTCCGAACACACGCTCGAAGACGTCGAAGCGTTTAGAATATATCTTTAAAGTACCTTGCGGACACACTTCACCAATAAAAAACAAAAATTTGGATTGCGGGCGCAGCCCGCTTTAGAGTTAAGGAGACTGAAATAAACATGACATTTGATCTGAAGCCGGGCGGCGTTCCGGCAAGATGCGAGGTACCCGACGAATTTAAATGGAAGCTGTCCGATATTTACGGCGCCGAGGACGACTGGGAGAGGGACTTCGAGCGTGTAAAAGCGTCGCTTCCGCAGCTTGCGGGGATGGCGGGAGGGCTTGGGGAATCCGCCTCGAACCTTCTCGCGTGCCTGAAACTGCGTGACGAACTGTCCTCCATGACCGAGAAACTGTACGTTTATGCCGGGATGAAAAGCCACGAGGACACAGCGGATCCTAAGTACCAAAACCTCTCCGCGCGGGCGCGCACTCTTTCGGTGGAGCTGGCCGGGGTATCTTCTTTCGTGACGCCGGAAATCATTTCGATCCCGGAAGAACGTCTGGCGGACTTAATCGACGAAGGCGGGTTCGACGATTACCGCTTCATGTTCAGGGAAATTTCGAGGATCAGGGCGCACGTTCTCCCGCGCACGGAGGAGGAACTGCTGGCGCGTGCCGGAGATATGGCGCGCGCGCCGGACGACGCGTTTTCGATGCTCACGAACGCCGATATGAGGTTTCCGGTGATTCGTGACGAGGACGGGCATGACGTGGAACTCACCGAGGAGCGCTATATGAAATATATAAGCTCCCGTGACCGCAGCGTCCGCAAGGCCGCCTTCGACGGTCTCTGCGACACTTACGGAAAATACGGCAATACCATCGGAGCTGCC
>JAITRO010000246.1 GCA_031288335.1 Synergistaceae bacterium
CGACGCAAGCATGTTGGGTCACGCCAAGACCGTGAGGGTCGGCAAGGAAGAGACCACGATAGTCAACGGCGGCGGCAAGGAGCAGGAGATCAAGGACCGCGCGGCGCAAATCCGCAGGGAACTGGAAGACTCCACGAGCGAGTACGATAAGGAGAAACTCCAGGAACGCCTCGCGAAACTGGTCGGCGGCGTGGCCGTAATCCAGGTCGGCGCGGCGACCGAGACCGAGCAGAAAGAACTCAAGCACCGCATCGAGGACGCGCTCAACGCGACTCGCGCGGCGGTCGAGGAAGGCATAGTCTCCGGCGGCGGCGTGGCATTGGTGCAGAGCCTCGAAGAACTCGACAAATTCATCGAGACCCTCGAAGGCGACAACAAGACCGGCGCGTCGATAGTCCGCAAGGCCCTCACCGAGCCTCTGCACCTGATTGCCTCCAATGCCGGACTGCAGGGCGACGTGGTGGTTGAGAAGGTAAAGACCCTCAAGAAGGGCGAGGGACTCGACGCCGCGAAAGGCGAGTACGTCGACATGATAAAAGCCGGGATCATCGATCCGGTCAAAGTAACGAGAAGCGCTCTCCAGAACGCCGGCTCGATAGCCGCCATGATCCTCACAACGGACGTCCTGGTAGCCGACAAACCCGAGAAAAAAGACGCTCCCGCCATGCCCGGCGGCGGAATGGGCGGCATGGGTGGAATGGGCGACTTCGACTAAACCGCACCGAGCGCCAAACAAACCCCCAACAAAACGTTACAGCAGGATGCGCCCCCATCGGGGGCGCATCCTGCTGTAAAATCTTATGCCCTTTTATTTTCTCCGGTCAACTTTGATTTTTCAGGAATTTCCTCCAAAGCGTCCACGCCGTGGCTGCGGTGATGATTGCCGACGGAACCATGAAGCTTGCGTTATACACGATCGAATATATCCATGGATTCTGCCCTTCCGGCGCGTACGAAGCGAAAAAAACGGCACCGGACAGCACATGACAGACGAGCCGCGACACGACCGCAAACGCTGTTCCCGCGATCACACCTTTGGCGTTCTCCCCGAAACAGCCGGCAAGCCCCATGCAAGCAAAAGCCGCGGGATAGTCTAATATTCCCTGCACCGGATGCGCAACATAACCTCCGAAAACCGCCTGGAGCAATCCTGATACGAACCCCGCCGTGATCCCCCATTTATATCGATACTTGTAGGAAAAATAAAGCAAAGGCGCCATTTCGAGCGTTATGGAACCGCCCTGGGGCATGCTGAACAATTTGAGATACGAAAAAACCACCGACAACGCCACACAGAGCGCGCCTTCAACCAAAGCCCTCGTCTTTCTGGAATTCCCGCTGATTGCAGTCTCGCTCATAAAACAACCCCCCACAGATTTTTTCCGCACGGGGGGTTCGATATGTTCGTCAGAATTCCGAAAAACTCATCGTTCCTTCGCCGGCATTACCCGGATCAGGTTCGAAGGGTCGAGGCGTTCGCCTCCTCTCAGCGTCCCGAAAAGTTTTCCGGTCGGCTCCCCCGATGCGTCTCTTATAATCAGGCATTTGCCGGCTTTTGTCAATATATTTTGCTTGAGGATACCGATTAATTCGTATTCTTAAAACGGTTGAATTATGATAAAGTTGTGGCGATATCTCAAGATTTAGAGAGGTAGCGCTGATGAGCGTGCGTTTTTGTCAAAAATGCGGAATCACGGTGGACGAGGGCGACGTCTATTGCCATAGCTGCGGAGCCGAGCTGCAGATAAAAATTCCCGGCGGCGAGGATGCGCCCGAGGTCGCCGAATATTGCGCGAGATGCGGTTTGCCGCTGTATGCAGGCGACAGATTCTGTTCAAATTGCGGGACTGATCGGTCGCGTCCCAAGCCGCCGCGCGTTCATGACGAATACACGAAGGGCGAATACAATCCCTCTCGCAGGGACAGGTTGCGCGGCATGTTCAAAATCGCGTTCGCGTTTTTGTTCTGGGGATCGATATTTGCCGGTTGTTACATGGTTTATAGATATTTGGGGAGTGATATTCCGTGGGGCGAAGTGGTGGAAGTGGTGGCGGAGCAGAGACGGGACGCGGGCGTTCCGCGGCGCGCCGCGGTTTCGGACGATCTCCTGTCGCCGGATATCGCGTCTGTGCTGGCGGCGCTTCCTCCGATAGTGCCGGAAGCGGTTTCCTTTGAGGCGCCTTTTCCCGACGCGCCGCAAATTCGGGAATTGGCTCCCATAAAACTTGCCTGGGGAGCGCAAGATGAGGATGGAATCAGCGTCCTGGTTCTGTCGGACGGCGCTCCGGCTTTAGGTTTGCTGTCGTTCCCCGGCTCGGTCAGCGGAGGCAGAGTGCGGCTCAGGGCCGAACCCAGTACAAAGGCGCATACTTTGGGCGTTCTCAAAAGAGGCGACAGAGTCGACATAGTGAGGCGTTTTTCATCGGGAAAAGAAAGGTTTGTCTGGTACAATGTCCGCACCGAGAGGGGCGTCGGATGGATGTACGGAGAATTTGTGCGGGTGATCGAAGATGAGTGAGAATGAAACGCAAACCTGCCTGAAATGCGGCGCTCCAGCCAAAGAGGGCGACGCCTTCTGCCGCAGGTGCGGCACCAAGCATTTCGGCGGAGCAAGCGGGATGAAACCGTTCCCGGAAGTTGAGCGGGTCTGTCCAAACTGCGGCAACACGCTTCGTTCGGCCGCCAGATTCTGCGATCTGTGCGGTGAGGAATGCGTCAAGGTGCGGCACGAGAGACGCCGCAGGAAACGCAAAAAAGGGTGTTTCCTTCTTTTCGCAGCGATATTGCTGTGGCTCGTCGGCGTCGTTTCGGCGATTGCGATATACGACGCGTCAAAAAATATGTCCTTCAAAAAAATTCTGACGCTCATATGCGAAGACTTTTCCGCGCCCGACCCCGAAGTCAAACGGACCGAAGAGGAGCCTGACGGAGGAAAGGCGGCGGCCGTTTCCGAAACCCCCTACGAAAAGGCGGTTTCATACGACCGTTTGCCGTTACCGACAGCGACGCCGATTGCCGAGGACGAGACTGAGATGTCCGAGACATCCTCGCTGGACTTGGCGCTAGGCGCCTTGCCGCTAAACGGCGAAGAGGAGGCAAACGACCCCGGAAATACGGATGACGGTTCTTCATTGGGCGAGAGTGATGACATGCGAACGAGCACATCGTTCGACGCGGAGACAGATACATCTGTCCCGGCCGCGGACAGGCAAGAGGCGGCAGGTGCAGATGTCTGGACCGAACAGGATTCCGAAGGATACAGCACCGTGGCGGCCGCCGACAGATTTTTCACCTCATCGCAAATTCCATCGCTGCGGGGGACTATCACGACGAACCGCGTGCGGGTGCGATCCGCGCCCAATACCGCCTCGCGGATAAAAAGGCAGCTGGGCCGCGGGACGGAAGTCGAACTCATCCGGCGTTTTTCGTCAGGAAACGATCGGTATTACTGGTTTGAAGCGCGCGACTCCGCCGGAAGCGGTTGGATTTACGGCGAGTTCGTCAAACCGGAGACGGGCGGCAACAAGGTTTCCTCGGTTTCATCCGGCAATAATCCGGCGGCTGAAAGCGTTATAAGTACTTTCCCCGGACAATGAAGCCCCGCATGACCCTTGAACCACTCTGTGGTTCAAGGGTCTAAACCATCGGGGAACCAGTTCCCCGAACCCCTATTTTATTTTAAAAATTTTAATCCTGTCCCTTCGCCGTGTTTTGGAGCATTTCGGCTATCTGGACGGCGTTCAGGGCTGCGCCTTTTCTAAGATTGTCGGAGACCACCCACATGGCGAGCGCGTTTTCGAGGCCAGTGTCCCTGCGAATTCTGCCCACGAATACGGGATCTTTGCCCTCGCAGTAACGCGGCCTCGGATAGACCGAGTTCGCGGGGTCGTCCTGGAGCACAACGCCCGGCGCCTTCGAGAGTATCTTCCTCGCCTCGTCAGGCGTCACGGGCTTTTCGAAGCGCGCGATTATCGACTCGCCGTGCCCTCTGAATACCGGCACGCGCACTGTGGTGCAGCTCACTTTGAGATCGGGGATGTGCATTATCTTCCGCGATTCACGCACCATCTTCCATTCTTCCTCGGTCGTTCCGTCGCTGTCGAACGCCCCAATATGCGGGAGCAGGTCGAAAGCGATAGGGTGAGAATAGACGATCTGGGGCAGGGGAGTCCGTCCCTCAAGGATCGATCGGCTTCCCGATTCGAGCGCCAGCAGCGCTTCTCGTCCCGTGCCCGACACTGACTGGTACGTGGAAAAAGCGACGTAAGAAAGGCCGAACTCGACATGCAGAGGGTAAAGCGCCACCACAGCCTGTATTGTCGAACAGTTGGGGTTCGCGATTATGCCCTTGTGCAGTTTGATATCGCCGGGGTTAACCTCGGGGACAACGAGCGGGGTGTCGGGATCCATCCTCCATGCGGAACTGTTGTCGATTACTGTGGCTCCGGCCGATGCCGCCACCGGCGCCCAGCGTCTCGACGCGCTTGCCCCCGCCGAAAAGAGTGCCACTTCGACGCCGTCGAAATATTCGTCGGCGGCAGCGTGCACAGTGTGGAATGTTCCCCTGAACTCCAGGGACTTTCCTGCCGACCTTTCCGACGCGAGAAGTACCAGATCGTCCACTGGGAAATTTCTCCGCTCCATCACCCTCAACATCTCCCGGCCTACCAGGCCGGTAGCTCCAAGCACAGCGACTTTCATCTCACACCGCTTCCTCCTCGATAAAGTGTTCGTGAAGCGCCCGAACGGCGTCCTCGGCCCTGGTGGCCGCTACCACGCAGGTGACTGCGAGTGCCGTGGACGCTATCATTTCTATGTTTATGCTCTCTTTCGCGAGTATAGTGAACATCCGCGACGGGATGTCGGGATGGTTGGCTATGCCGGAGCCAACTATAGAGACCCGCGCTATCTCCGTGTTAAACGACACGCCCTGCGCGTCGACCTCCACGCTGAAATTTCGGCACACGTCTATAGCCGCGTCGAGATTTTCCTTCCTCACCAGGAAGCCAATGTCATTCAGGCCTCCGCGCATGGTGTTCTGGATTATCATTTCGGCGCCGACGCCGCGCTCAGCCAAATTTGAAAAGAGCCGCCCCGCCACGCCGGGCACGTCGGGCACACCCATTAAAACCACCTTCGCAACCTTGAGGTCGTGCACTACGGCTTTTATGATAAGCCCTTCACTCACGGGAATATTTTTCACTATCCAAGTTCCCTCCTCCTTCGTAAAACTCGACGCGACGTAGAGCGGCACCTCGTATCTCGCAGCCACTTCCACGCTGCGGGCCTGGAGCATCTTCGCGCCCAGCGACGACAGCTCCATACACTCTTGATAAGAGAGGTAATCCAACTTGACCGGCGACCTGACGATTTTGGGGTCTGCCGACATGACGCCCGGAACGTCTTTCAGTATATGGCATTCGCCGTCTATCGCCGCCGCGAGCGCCACGGCGGACAGGTCAGAGCCGCCGCGCCCCAGGGTTATCACATCGCCCTGATCCGTTATCGCCTGGAAACCGGCGACCACGGCGACAAGCCCTTTTTCGAGCGCGTCCGTGACCGCCTTGGGTGCCACGCGGTAAATCCTTCCCTCGGTGGGAAAACCGTTCGCGAAAAATCCGGCCTGAGCCGCCGTAAAGGATTGCGCCGGAATTCCCTCGCGTTTCAGCGCGAGCGCCAGAAGGGCGATACTCTGCTGCTCCCCGGTGGCGAGCAGCTGGTCTATTTCGCGTCCCGACAGCTCGTCAGTGATGCCGCCGGCGAGTGCCAGAAGGTCGTTCGTTGTGTTGCCCATGGCGGAGACTATCGCTGCCACAGAATAACCGCGTCCGATGTAGTTTTTTATTATCAGGGCCACTTCTCTCATGCGATCGGCGTCGGCGACGGAACTGCCGCCGAACTTGAGAATGGCGGTGCGGATGTTTTCGCTCACAGCTGTGCCTCTATTTTAGCGCCGCCGGCGCTTCCCTCCAGGACGAAGAAAAGCGAGGCGACCCCGTGTTCCGAGAAAGTGCGGCACATCGTCTCGGCCAGCTTGCGCGGTTTGCCGCGCGACAGGGCTATCACGCTCGGTCCCGAGCCGCTGATGGCAACGCCGAGGCAGCCGGGTATGTCCCTCACCCTGTCCATTATCACGTCGCCGCCGGGGAAGAGCTTGGCGCGATACCGCTGATGAATCCTGTCGTCCATGCCCCACGAAAGCATATCCCATTGACCGGTGGCCCATGCCGCCGCCATCAGCGCGGCACGTCCGAGATTGAATACGGCGTCTCCGAAATTTACCATGTCAGGCAGCGATTTTCGGGCGTCCGATGTCTTGACCTTGACGTCCGGCACTGCCACCACAACGTACATATCGTTGGGAAGCGACGGAAGGCGCACATAACGAAGGTCGTTTCCGTCCCAGCATCCCACGGTCATGCCGCCGAGAAAACAGGGCACGACGTTATCGGGATGCCCCTCGATGCGGGTCATGATTCGGAGCAGTTCCGATTCCGACGATTCCACTCCGTTCAGTTCTTTTGCTATGAGGACGCCCGATACCACCGCGGTGGCGGAACTGCCGAGCCCGCGGCTGAGCGGAATGGCGTTGTCCGAATGCAGCTCGAAACCGGGGGGTGACGATATATTCCACGCCTCGCACGCGTCAATATAACTTTTTATTATCAAATTTGTCTTTACGTCCGCAAGTTCTCTCGTCCCCTCACCCGTGACCTCGGATTTGAATTCTCCCGACGGCAGCGTGCGTTTTACCGCGACGATATTGTAGAGCGAGAGCGCCATTCCCAAGGTGTCGAAACCGGCGCCGAGGTTGGCGCTCGTTGCCGGCGCGCGAACCTTGACTATCGATTCTCCCATCATGCCATGACCTCAAGCAACTCTTCGAGAGAGCCGCCAATTTTGACCGGCGGTTCGACCTGGGAGATGGCCGTATCCGGGTCCTTCAAACCGTTGCCGGTGAGGATGATGACGGTCTTTGCCCCCTGAGGAAGCTTTTTTGCTGTGTTGGCCGCAGCGAGTTTCACGAGGCCGGCGAGCGTGGTACAGGAAGCCGGTTCCGCGAAGATGCCGGCGCGGCTTGCCAGCATCTTTTGCGCGTCCAGGATTTCCCTGTCGGTCACCGTCTCGAAAAACCCGTCCGACTGAGACACTGCCTCTATCGCAGTCTTTGCACCGACGGGATTGCCAATGCGTATGGCGGTAGCGACGGTCTCGGGGTTCGGGCAGGGTTTGCCGGTTGCGAGCGGGGCCGCGCCCTCGGCTTGAATACCGATCATCTTTGGAAGGGCTGAGACCCTTCCCCAGACGTTGAAATCGCGGTAACCGGCCCAATACGCACTGATGTTGCCCGCGTTGCCCACAGGGATGACGTGCAGGTCGGGGGCCTGTCCCAGTGCCTCGCAGATTTCCCACGCGCCTGACTTCTGGGAAATTATCCGATAAGGGTTGACCGAATTCACTATCGCTATTTTTTTCAGCTCCGAAGCCTCGCGGGCCATTTCGAGCGCCCTGTCGAAGTTGCCTTCGACCGCGATGACGCGCGCCCCGTATATCAGCGCCTGCGCAAGTTTGCCCAGTGCCACCTTGCCTGACGGAAGAAGGACGTAACAGGGCGCTCCGACGTGCGCCGCGTAAGCGGCGGCCGAGGCGGAGGTGTTGCCCGTGGAGGCGCATACGAAAGCGCGCGCGCCATCCTCCAGAGCTTTGGCGAAAGCGAGTACCATGCCCCTGTCCTTGAAGGAGCCGGACGGATTACACCCTTCCAGTTTGGCCCAGAGTTCTATGCCAAGCTCGCCGCCTATCCTGTCCAGACGAACGAGAGGCGTGCTCCCCTCTTCCAGGTTGACAGCCGGCGTTTTTTCAGAAATAGGAAGGTATTTACCGTAACGCTTCAAGACTCCCACATAAACTCCTCCAGTCGAAAGCGCCGGCCCCATCTTCTTGAAGAGGGACCGGATATTCCGCGCATTATTCTAATACTACCACATTGGTTTGCAAAGACGCCGCGAACGGCAGTTGAAATGATACCTCTGTTTACTTGTTTATTATAAATTTCAACTCTTCTATATATCAACGCTTTTTGAAGCGTTTTGGAAAAGTTGATGTTGGCCGCTTCAGCTCTTTCATTTCATTTGCAAATACCATACCACGCAGTTAATACGCAGTCAATGGAGAGGCAGGGCAAATGCATCGGCTTGTTGTTTTGGAATGTCGCCGATACCATTTTGGCATATCAAGACGCGATTTGCTGATATAATCTTCTTATACAAATTTAGGCAAAGAAGGGATAGACATAAAAAAAATAAAAAAATCGTTCTTGAAAGATTTGAACCTCGGAAGCCGGATAATCGCGGTAATAGTTTGTCTTTTTATCGTATTTTCGCCCCGTCTTTCCGCGGCATTAACGCGCGGGGAATTTACGGCGCTTCTTTTCAAAGAGCTGGAATATTCCGTGGCGGCGAAACCGTATCTTCCCCCCGACGTCAAAAACGGGCATCCGTTCGCGAAACAGATAGGCTCTGCGGCGAGGTACGGATTAATCCCGAAGACCGCTTTCGATCCGGACGCTGAACTGGACAGACATGGCGCCGTGCGGCTCGCGATCTCTATGATGGGATGGGATTTCGAGGTCTCCCTTTACGAATCCCTGAACTCGCTGCCTGATCTTGCGGGCACGGGAGACAGCGTGTTTTTCCTCGCGGCGGAGATGAATCCTCCGGCCCCATCGGCATTGTTGATCGACGGATCGACGCCGCTCTCCGACAGCGGAGCGGCGTCGATCATCAAATGGGTCGCGAATTGCAGGGATTTTGTATCGTGGAACAGGGTTGTATCGTACGGCGGCACGGATTTCATCATTTACCGGCAGGGCATCGCCCGCCCGGGAGTTCCGAATGTGCCGAGCGTCGGCAACCCGATCGGATCGCAGAAAAACGACCCGCTTTACGTCGCAGCCATAGGCATGGACATGAATTACACGGACGCCCGCGTGGCGTGGGCCGTCTCGCTGGGGAGCGACAGAGCCGCTCTGTCGGATTTCGTCCGCGTTTACGAGCCCATCGGCGCCGTGAACGGAGGTTTTTTTTCGAACTCCCATCCGATCGGCTCGATGGTTTTCGACGGGCATCCGGCAGGCCGTCCGCTAGCGGGCCGTTCCGCCATCGGATGGAACAACAAGAACGGCACGTTTGTCTTCGGCCCGGGGTTTGCCCGCATAGGGGTCAAAACGCCAGGGGGCTTCGTCCAATTCGATCGTTTCAATGTCCCCCCGCAGATGAACGAGGCTTCTTTTTACTCCGCCGGCATGATGATCGCGGCGGCGGGAACGGCTCTGGACGCACTGGAGCTGGCCGTAAAGAACGGGCATGTCATGGAGAAGCGCGAGGGGGCGTGGGGCAATCATTTTCTGCCGGACGGCGGTTCTTTGATCGTGGCACGCGGAAATTCCCGCGCGCTTCTGGAAAATTACAATCAGGGCGATCCACTGACTGTTTCGGCTGAATGGGACACTCGTTCGTTTGAACTGTGCGATCATGTAATACAGGCTGGGCCGATGCTAACGAGGAACGGTCAGCGAGTCGCCGACAGCGAGACTTTCAAGACCGATATCATCGACAAGCGTCATCCGCGGACAATAGTGGGGACAGATGGCAGCCGCCTGATATGGGCCGTCGTCGACGGGCGCAATTCCATTCACAGCCTGGGCGCCACTATCGACGAAACCCGCTGGCTGGCGAACGCGCTAGGCCTCTCCACAGCCGTCAACCTGGACGGCGGCGGCTCCTCGGAGTTGATATGGCGTGGAATAATCGCCAACATTCCCAGCGACGGAAAAGAACGCCCGCTGCCCTACGCCGTGCTGGCAATGCCTAAAGGCGCTTCGCTCGAACGGAAAAGTTTCGAGGAAGCGCCCCCCGCTTATATGGATTCCGCCTACGAATCTCCGTCCGGCGGCGGCGGCGAAGCCGCGCCCATGGATACTTATAATCCTTATATGGATGATTGATTCCAGCGGGATCGAGACCTTGGGGTTCCGTCCCAAGACTTGCGCCTTTTTGACATATTTGTCACAGCGAGGTTATGGTATAATTGAAGTTACTGCTAATGAGATATGAATTATCCCATTATTTGGACGAGGGGTAAGAGAGATGCTCGGTTGCATTCAAAAACTGAAAAAAATTGATGCCTCGATACTCAACTGGGTGCAGGCGCATACGAAAACGGCGGCCATGGACCGTGTGATGCTGTTTTTCAGCAAATTGGGGGACAAGGGCGTGATATGGATAATTTACGCCGCCATCTGCGCATGCAACGCCAAATTTCGCCAGGTCGGAATCCATCTCACGATGTGTGTCTCGGCCTGCGCTTTTCTCGGGAACTTCGCGATAAAACCCATGTTCGGGAGAACGCGCCCCTGCAATATCGACAGAGGACGTTTGATGTTGCTTTCCCGCCCAGAGGATTCTTCGTTCCCTTCATGTCACACGATGACGAGCTTTGCCGCTGCCGTAGTGACGGCGTGGCAGGCCGGCGGTTTTTTGGGCGTCACGTCGTTCGTTTTCGCGTCGGTGATCTCCTTCTCACGCGTATACCTGTACGTGCACTATCCGAGCGACGTGGTAGCCGGCATGGCGCTCGGCATCGCGACGGGGAGCCTCTTCATAATGAGCGTGCCTTGATGTGACGCAAAAATTTAATTTTAGTCTGCCGGGTAGACGGAACAGTTCTTTTTCAACTGTCCCGTCTTTTTTTTTTGCGGAAGGTGAAAGTATAGAAATTATATATTGTAGATTGCAAATTGCCCGTTGACAAAAAGTTTCATCCGCTATAATATATTCCTAAATTACCTATTATTATAATAGGTAATAAAAAGGAGGTAAGACATATGCCGCAAAATTTTTTATACACATATGAATCGAAATTATCGTCTTGTTGTTGTAAGCGCAGCCGCTCCTCGTCTTCGGATGTCGGCGGTTAGGCCGTTTGTCCGTCGTCTTGTGAGGAGCCCTCTTTCGCGTAAGGGCTCTTTTTTATTGTCTCGAACTAATGAATTCTTAGAAACCGCGATCTGAATACCTTTGAACTGATGAAGAAAGGACGTAATGGTCTATGAACCAGTTGTCGATTAAAAAATTAGCAGGCGCCGTATTCTTTTTGATGATTTTGGCCTTGAACATATTTCTCCTTGTAAATTGCGCCCCAGCTTCCGGCGCCACTGGAGAAAAAGCTAAACTGATACTGGCGTCCCAGCCGTCTGTTTTCCAGCCGGTCATCGCGCGGGAGAAAGGCTTCTTTACAGAGGAAGGGCTTGACGTCGAGATTAACCAATTCAGCTACGGGCCTCCCATCGTTGAGGCGATAACAGCCAAAAACGCGGATTTTGGTTTTTTGGGCGATATGCCCGCATATTCCGCAATCGCTAACAATGCCGGAGTGATTGTGATCGGTTCTATCGGCGTGTCGTCCGTTATGCACGGTATCGCCGTTCGTTCGGACAGAAATATCGATAGTTTGGAGGACTTGAAAGGAAAAGCTATCGGCGTGCCGTTCGGCAGCAACGCCCAGCCGCTGGTTTATCTGTACCTCGACAAGGCGAACTTGACCGAAAATGATGTTGAGATTTTCAACGTCGCCGCCGCCGATATAACCGCGGCGCTGGTGCGGGGCGACATTGACGCGGGAGTCGTATGGGAGCCCGTCCTCTCTGTTGCCATAAAGGAGGGCAATAACGTCAAATTGCTGGCCACTGCCGAGGGCATCAAACTTTTCGCGGATCCGATCATCGCCAGAAAAGAATTTATCGAAGCTCACCCGGAGGAAACCACCAAACTGCTGCGCGCCCTTGACAGGGCCGGCGCATGGGCGCATGAACATCAGCAGGAAGCGGCGGAATTGCAGAATAAGGCGACGGAAGTAGATATGGAGGCACTCTTGCTGACTTTAGCCAAGAAAGACCTTTCTGCCGGGATCAATGACGAATGGTTATCCTCCTTCGAGAAAGGTGCGCACGATGCTTTCAAATATGGCCTTCTGAAAAAAGAAATAAATGTGAGGAATTACGTGAATCTTGAATTTTTGAAAGCCGCCGGCATCCAATAAAATATTGAGGCTAATTGACATGAAATCGGAAGATTCATTGAAAACATGGCAGGCCAAGGCGGTAAAACTGTTGGCCGGCTTGGCCATTCCTGTGGGCATCCTGATATTGTGGCAGGTCTTAAGCGACATGGGCCGCGTCAACGAGTCGATATTCGCGAATCCGTTCAGGATCGTCGAATCGTTCGAGACCATGATCGCGAAAGGGACGTATTTCAAACACATCACCGCCAGTTTGATCAGGATACTCAAGGGATTTACCATAGGCAGCCTGATCGGTTTCTCTCTGGGCTCTCTCTCCATATTGTTCAAGTGGATCGGCTATCTGTTCGATATAGCTATCGGCTTACTGCGGCCCATCCCGCCAATTTCCTTCATACCCTTTTTGATCCTGTGGCTTGGAATCGGCGAGAAATCGAAAGTGGCGGTCATTACCATAGGAGCTTTCTGGCCGGTACTGCTCAACACGATGCATGGTGTCAAATCGGCCGATGAAAAACTCCTGGAACTGGGAAGGGCCTTCGGAAAAGACAAACGCACCATACTGTTCAAGCTCATTTTGCCGTCGGCCTTCCCCTCGATTTTTACTGGACTGCGCTTGGCGATAGGCAATGCCTGGAATTGTGTGGTCACTGCCGAGATGATCGCTTCATCGGTGGGTCTTGGATTTTTGATTTCCTACGGGCGTGAATTGTCGCGCCCCGAGGTGTTGTTTGTGGGAATTATATCCATCGGTCTTGTGGGATTTCTTGTGGATACATTGGTCATCCGGCTCCAAAGAAGAGTCGTATATTGGATCGAACCGCAAAAGTAGCCGGAATCGCGGCGAACACGATATGAAATGAGTGTGCTTCATGGGAATTAAAATAGACAAAGTGTCCAAAGACTTCAAAATAAACAGCCTCGCGCTGTCCGTTCTTGAAAACATCAACGTCGATTTCGCGCAGGGGGAAATCGTCAGCATCGTAGGCAAAAGCGGATGCGGCAAAAGCACTCTGCTGCGAATTATAGCCGGCTTGGAGCCTGCGAGCGAGGGGTTTGTGGAAGTGGACGGAAGAATAGTGACGCGGCCTTCCGAAAAAGATGTGGGGATAATCTTCCAGGAATCGCGTTTGCTGCCGTGGACGAATGTCGAAAAGAACATAGAGTTCGGCCTTTCGTCCCCGCATCCTGAGAATAAAAAGGCTCTCATCCAGGAACACATCGATCTGGTCGGGCTTTCCGGCTTTGAGAAGGCGCTTCCAAAACAGCTGTCCGGTGGAATGCAGCAGCGTGTCAGCATTGCCAGATCGCTCATCAACCGCCCCAGCACGCTGCTTTTGGACGAACCTTTCGGCGCGCTGGACGCGTTTACGAAAATTAATATGCA
The DNA here is from genome assembly GCA_031288335.1 of Synergistaceae bacterium. GTDB lineage: Bacteria > Synergistota > Synergistia > Synergistales > Synergistaceae > JAIRKI01. The sequence goes on from JAITRO010000246.1 coordinate 13,466, forward strand.
GGAGGAGGTTTTGAGAATTTGGAAACGTGAAAAGACCACCATGATTTTGGTCACGCATGATATCGACGAGGCGGTTTACATGGGCGACAAAGTGGTGGTGATGTCGGAGCGTCCGGGAAGGATAGAAAAAATCGTCCCTATCGACCTTCCGCGCCCGCGTGATCGAACAAGCGACAACTATGATTATTTTCGAAAACGGGTTTATCGCGAATTTTTCCGCGAGGGCGATGCCCTGCCGGAATATACGATTTGAAGGAGGATGAATGAAAATGGGCCATCGCGTGCTGATTACAGGCGGAAATAAGGGCATAGGTCTTTTCATATCGAAATTGTTCCTGGAGAAAGGCGATACGGTCGTGATAGTTGCCAGGGACTTCACGAATTTCGCATTGGCGGACGACGAGCGCGTAACCGCTATAGCTTATGATTTGAGCGATGTGGAAGGGATTCCGGCTTTGGCCGAAAAGATCGGCGATATAGATATTTTGGTCAACAACGCCGGCATGAGCCACAATCTTTTCCCGGAAGAGTACGACGAGAAGAGACGCCTGTATATAACGAATCTGAATCTGGCCGCTCCAATCGCCTTGACGACACAATATTTGCCGCATTTCAAAGCGAGCGGCGGCGGACGCGTCGTCAACGTGGCCTCACAGGCGGGTGTGTTCGGACATTTCGACGTTTGGTATGGCGCTCTCAAGGCGGGACTGATCAACGCGACGAAAACCTTCGCCAATTTATATGGAAGGTACGGTCTGGTCATCAACGCCATATCTCCCGGCCCAGTGGATGGGGATATAATACGCGACTCGCCGTTCAAGAAAAGGTTTGACAGGATAATCGATCGGACGATACTGAAACGCAGCGCCGACCCGTCCGAGGTCGCGCAGGTGGTCTGCTGGCTCGCGAAGGAGAGCCCGATCTACCTGAATGGGGAAAATTATTTGATCAACAACGGTGTGACGTCTCTGGAACTTTAGCATACTCCCACAGCTAAAATCGTGGGAGTATAAGATCAAAAAAGACTGACGGGCGGATGATATCCGCCCCTGTTGTACTGTAACCTTTTTTGTGACCGACATGAGATTTGAGAGGCAACGCGCCTCTTGACAAAAAATTTCGCCTGCTGTAATATATTCCTAAATTACCTATTATTTAAATAGGAAATAAAAGGAGGTAGGGCAAATGTCACAGATTTTTCCATTCTCGCGCGAATCGGAATTATCGTCTTGCTGTTGCAGATGCAGCCGCTCCTCGCCTTCGGATACCGGCGGTTAGGCCGTTTGTCCGTTCTGCGGGGAGCCCTCTTTCGCACGGAGGGCTCTTTTTTATTTCCAGAAGTTCTTACTGAATTTAATTGTCCGAATGCCGGGTCGTGAGTCATTTTGGGGCGTATACAAAAACGGAGGAATTTGAGATGAAAAAATATATAACTTTCTCAACTTTGTCAGCGGCGACACTTGTTTTGGCGGTCGTGTTTGCGGGCGCGGCGTTTGGCGGGGATTTGCTGAAGATTCGGGTCGGAGCGGATTCCAGCAGTTTTTCGTATCAGTTTCGGGTTGCCAAGGGCGGCGGAATATTCGAAAAATACGGCTTTGACGCGGAGGTCTTTACCTTTTCTTACGGGATCGATACGCTGAACGCGGCTATCCTGGGGGAGACGGATTCAGCACAGGCGGCTGATTTCGCCGTGGCCTCGCGCCTCTCCGAGGGCAATAATCTGCGCATATTGGCTCACATTCTGACCTACAACATCGACGGAACGCTGCTTTATACAAACGACCCGAGCATAAAAGGGGCGGAGGATCTTGTTGGGAAACGTCTTGGGGTCCAAAAGGCCACAGTCAATGAGTATGTCTGGGGACAGCTCTTCACGAAACAAGGCATCGACCCGAAGAATGTCGAGCAAGTATATCTGGGTTCCAACACCGAACTGCTGGCGGCGTTTCAAGCCAAGGAAATAGACGCGCTCTGGGTTAGCCGGGAGTACGAATCCGCCGCGCTGGAGGTCGAAAACGGGCGCAAGCTCGGCAACTATGAGCTGGCCGGGTTCAATCCGAGGGCTTATGTGTTGCTGGACAAGGGTTTCATAGACGCGAACAGAGCGAAAATACCGGACTATCTGAGAGCACTTGACGAGGCCACGGCATTTTTGAAGGAACGCCCGGACGAAGCCGCCAAGATAATTGCCAAGGATCTGAAAATACCTGCCGACGCGGCCCGAGCTGGCATAGATACATATAAATACGAGATCAGGTTTCTTCAGGAAGACTTGAACGATGTCGCTGACGTGGCTGCGTGGTCGATCGAGAACGGCCTGATAAAAAACGCCTACGACGTCAAAGAGACGCTTTATCTCGACGCGATTAAAGAGGCGTTTCCCGACAGAGTGGGTGTCAAATAAATCACAAAATTTATAGAGAGGTGTGAAATAGGATTATGAAAAAAATAAATATGGGTATCGTTTTTACCGTGCTCAGCGTCATCCTTTTTGCCGCATCCTCATACGCGGGAACTAAGGTGAGAATAGGCGCGGACAGTGCGAGTTTCTCGTATCCGTTTCGCGTCGCGCTCTCAACCGGCATATTCGAGAAACATAACATCGACGCGGAGATATTTACGTTCGCTTACGGCATCGACACGGTGAACGCCGCGATATTGGGCGAAACCGATACGGCGGAGGCGATGGATTTCGCGGCGGCCTCGCGTTTTTCGGATAATAACCAGTTGCGCGTCGTCTGCCTCATTACGATATCCAATCCCGGCGGTTCCAACCTTTACACGCGCAACCCCGAAATAAAGACGCTGAAAGACCTCGAGGGCAAAAAAGTCGGGGTTCAGAAGGCGACGGCCAACGAATATACGTGGGGCAGGCTTTTCGCAAAGCACGGCATCGATAAGACGAAAGTCGAACAGATTTATCTCGGCTCGAACGCGGAACTTCTGGCTGCCTATCAGGCCAAAGAGATCGACGCCTTCTGGGTGTCTGCCGATACGGAAGCGGCGGTGCTCGAAATACCGGAGAGCCGGAGCCTCGGCAATAATGAAATTTCCGGCTACCTGTCGCGGGGATACCTTCTGATCAATGAAGACTTCATCAAGGATAACAAAGAGACAGTAGTGGGCTTTATCAAGGCGCTGGACGAGGCTTCCGCGTTCATAAACGAAAAACCGGACGAGACGGCGGTTATCGCCAACAAAGACCTTAAAATTCCGTTGGACGCGGCCAAAAAGAATATTTACGCCCACAAATATATCGTCAGATTCCTGCAGGAAGACGTGGATACCATCAGCGATGTGGCAAACTGGGCCGTAGACAACGGTCTCATCAGAAACAGGTATGATGTAAAAGATGTTCTTTACCTTGACGCTATCAAAGAGGCGTTCCCTGATAGGGTGGATGTCAAGTAAGCAATAAAATAATAAAAAATCAGCATGAGGAGAGATGGGTAAATGTCGGAGATATTGACTAGGGACGAGATATTTAAGAATGTCGAACTGGAACACAGGATTTTCAATGAAGGTATCACGATAGGCGACGACGTTCTGCGCCGCATCGACTTCGATAACACGTATCTGGAACAGATTTACGGACAGTTCAACATGAACCACACGAATTACAAGGAGACGAAATTGCCGGAATCGTTCCGCACCGCGTCGGGTTTCAGGTTTAGAGTCTGCTTCGATCCGGGGTCACAGGAGTTTTCCATAACCGAAGAGGACGGAAAGTACTTTCTCAATCAGAGAGGGAAAGAACTTTTCGAGATATTTTTCGAGAAAAAACCGAAGTGGTACGATAAGAAAACCTCGGACGGCAAATATATGGCGCGAGTATGCCAGTATATCGGCCCTTCCAAAATATCCGTCTCGTACAGCAACGAGTGCGCGCTTCAGGATAAAGGACTCGACTGCCTGTTCTGCAATATCAACGCCACCAAGAAAAATTTCGGCGAACTTCAGGGACTCGAAATGAAGAATCCCCGTCAGATAGCCGAGACGGTCAAAGCCGCGTACGCCGAGGGATTCAGGCATTTCAACATCACTGGCGGCTTCATTCCCGAACGGCGGGAGGTCGAGTATTACATCGACGTCGCCGAAGCTATCCGCGAGGAAACGGGTCTCGATAACTTTGAAGGCCAGGTCGTCATAGGCGCGCCGCTCGATCTCGATGTCATCGACAAATATCGCGACGCCGGGTACAGGAGCATTTCCACGAATATGGAGATATGGGACAAAAATATCTTCAAGACGATATGTCCCGGCAAGGAACAGCTCTGTGGCGGGCGCGACAACTGGGTGAGGGTTCTCGAACGCGAGGTGGAGGTATTCGGCAGAGGCAACGTTCGCTCCACGTTCGTCGCCGGCATCGAACCCAAATCCAGCCTGCTGGAGGGTATAGAGTATCTGACCGGAATCGGTGTGATGGCTGCGCCGTCGCAGTGGAACCCAAACCCCGGTTCCGCGCTTGAGGGGCACAGGGCGCCCAGCGCGGAGTGGTTCTACGACCTGACGCTCAAGACCTACGCGTTCTACCGCAAAAACGGCCTGACGCACCTGGATTACTATAACTCTATGAATGGTGAGGATACCGTCTGCGACTATCTCTACAACGCCGACGGAGATATCCTTCCCTGGGAGAGGGAGTTGTATCCCGGTCTCGTGAAGAACGCGGCATGAGATCGGTGGTGTATACAGTCGGCGGAATGGGGAGGAAACGATGGAAAATTCGTTTGTGATTGAAAAACCGTTCGAAATAACGCCGCGGCGAAATGAGGCGGCAGTTGCGGGCGTGGGAGGAAGCGAACCTTTGATAAGCGTGAAGGGCATGGCGATGAGCTACGGCGGCAAGCATGCCCACGCCGGGGTAAACGTTCTGGAGGGCGTCGACCTCGATATAAGGGAGGGGGAGTTTCACATACTGCTCGGCCCCTCCGGGTGCGGAAAGAGCACGCTTTTGAATATCATAGCCGGATTTTTAAAAAGCACGGGCGGAAGCGTCCTCATGCACGGACGCGCGATAACCAGGCCGGGGCGCGACCGCGGTTTGATATTCCAAAACGCCGATTCCGCGATATTTCC
>JAITRO010000071.1 GCA_031288335.1 Synergistaceae bacterium
CTTCCGTCTCGCCGGTGTTTAATTTGAACGTCATTCTTCCCGGCTGCACCGATATCGTCGCCATTTCACATTCCTCCTTCAAAATGTTCGGGCGGCGGGCCCTTCCGCCCTATATAGGAGAGATTGGGCAGCGTCGCCGCGTGCGGCAACCGGCCCCGAAAAATCGAAGGCTTTTTAAGCGCGCGGCGCATCGGAAATTTTTGTATCCGGTGCGAGGCGGTTTCAAAAAGCGCGTCCGGCGCCGCCTTAAAGCGTGCCGCGAGTCTGTGTCCGAATTCCTGACGAAAAGATATGGGGTCAAAACCTCGGGCTCTGCTCGAACCCGGCAGAGAGCAAACTCCCTGCACCCTATTTATAAATTTTTCTTTCATACGAGTGGATTTAGGAGGATACGGCGGATATTCTCAAAACAACGTATTTGTGTTTTAATGATTATCGTTATCATAGAAAAAATGAGGTGAATTTTCCTTGCACCAGTTGGTGAGTGTCGTGATGCCGGCCTATAACGTTTATGACAGAATCGAACATTCGCTTCGTTCGTTGCTGGAACAGGACTATGATCCAATAGAAATAATAGTGGTCGACGACGCGTCCTCCGACGGCACGGCCGAAAAAGCCGACCGGTTGCTCCGGTCCGGTGTCCGCCGGTACAGGATACTGAGGAACGCTCAAAACCGCGGCGTCTCCATGTCACGAAACGCGGGGTTGCGCTGCGCGCTGGGGCAATACGTGCTTTTCATGGACGCCGACGACAAGTCGGATGCAAACTTCATATCCACACTGCACGGCGCGATCGCCAGGAACGATTCAGACATTGCTTTCTGCAGCTACAGGAATTATTTCGAGAATACGAGACGGGAAGAGCCCGTGCCGATGAAATTGGATACGTCCAGAACTTACTCGGGCGAAGAATTGGCGGCCAAGCGAATCCTGACGCATTTCGGCGCTGTGTTCACCACACTTTTCAAGACGTCCTTCCTGCGTGAGATCCGCCTCGAATTCCCCGAGGGATGTCGGTTTGGAGAGGACTACGAGTTTATAGTAAAAGCCTTTTCCCAATGCCGTTCGATCGCGGTCTCGCCGGAATGCCCCTACGTTTACGTGCATCATCGCGGGAACGTGTCATTTTCTTCGCTTTCCTCGGGAGAAAAACGCCTCCAGAGATATTCCGAAATCACCGCGTCGACGCTTCGAATAGTGAATTACCTCAAAGAGCATTCCGCGTCGCCCAAATTGCTGGACATCGCCGACAATCTTCTCGATTCGGAGTATTTCATGAGAGTGTTAACATTGGCGGCGAAAAAGGGCGATATGGAAAAATTCAACAGCGCGCTCGCTTCTGTTGACGCGTGCCGCCTGTTATTCGCTACGGGCAAGTATGCCGCGCGGAAGCCGGAGTTGTTCTTGAAGGCCATGTACATAACCGCCTTTCCCAAGCTGTTCTACAGGACCAAATCGCTGCCGTGAATATTATCCATATACTGCCGGAACTGGAGGATGGCGGTGTGGAGCGTCTTGTCCCGGTGTACGCTAACGGACAGTCGATGCTGGGACATCATGTGGAGGTGGTTTCGAACGGAGGCAAACTGGAATCGCTGCTGTCGGATTCCGTTCCCCACATAAAAATGCCCGTTCACAAAAAAAACCCGATCACCGTCGCGCAGTGCGCCGTCAACCTCGCTTCCGTCCTCAGGCGGAAGAACGTTTCGATTGTGCACGCGCATTCCAGAATGCCGGCATGGGTCTGCTTCATCGCAAAGAAGACGGTACCTGGAGTTAAATTCGTATATACAGCTCACGCGCGCTTCCCGTCATTGGATCACTCCACGTGGCCTATCAGCCGGGCGGACGGGGTGATCTGCGTGTCGCGCTCCGTCTTGGAATCGCTGAAAATCTGGATGCTCCCCCGAAAAAACATGCGGGTGATCTACAATCCCATGCCAGAAAACGCCGTAAAATGGCGAGGCAGCGGCGACGCCGCGAAAAAGCATCTCCTGTTCGCCGGCAGATTGAGCAAGGTAAAGGGGCTCCTGACGCTGGTCGAGTCCCTGAAATCGGTAAAAAACAAAAACTGGTCACTCGACGTGCTGGGCGACGGCCCTCTGTCATCCCGGCTGAGAGAACTCGCGCGCGAGTCGGGGTTGGAGGACAGAATAACCCTGCACGGATTTCATGACGATGTGGCCGGGTTCATGGCCGGATGCGACCTGTGCCTTTTCCCGTCGATTGACGAAGGATTCGGCTTGACCCTGCTGGGCGCCCTCATGTCCGGCGCGCCGGTTTTAGCGTCGGACATACCGGCGAACAGAGAGTTAATATCCTCTGGAGGCGAGCTTCTGCCGCCCGAAGACACTCGCGCCTGGACGGGCGCGATAGAGCGCTTTCTGAATGGCGAATGGCCGCCGTCTCTCAGGATTGCCGTCAAATTGCCCGCGCCCGACGAAATGATCAGACAGATAACGGATTTTTATGAGGAAACGCTGAAACTATCTTAAATTATGCGCATATAATGCCGCCGTTGTTTTAAAATTTAAGGAGGTCAGGCGCTGTATGAATTTGTCCGACAAAGACACAATCCATGTAGCATTAGGCGTATATGACCCTAAAGGAACCTATTCGCCTCACGCGGGGGTTGTGATGACCTCCATATTCGAGCGCACGCGGAGCGCCGTCTGCGTTCATATCCTGCACGACGACACGTTGTCCTCCGATAATCGCGCGATGTTTATCGAGACGGCGGAAAACTTCGGACAGAGAATCGAATTCCACGACGTTTCGCCGGAAAGATTTGGAAGGTTGGCGCTGCGGATGGCGCGGAAATCGACACTCACGCCCGGCACGCTTTTTCGCATGATGATTCCCGAACTCGTAGCGGCGGACAAGATCATTTATCTCGACTCGGATATTGTGGTCAACATGGACATCAAACAGCTCTGGGAGGTCCCAATGGGAGATTTTTCCTTCGCGGGCGTGGTTGAGGGTGTTTGCAAGAAATTTTCGCCGGCAAGGCTGTCGATGAGACTGGTGGGATGCGATCCAAACAAATACTTCAACGCCGGGGTATTGGTGATGAATCTGTCACGTATAAGGAATAAGTACAATCTGCTGGAGGAGATTAACGAATGGTTCGAAAAACGGGGATATTGCGCCTTGCTGCTGGATCAGGATTTTATCAACTCTCGTTTTCGCGGCGACATAATGTGCCTCGATGGTAAATTCAACAGCGGCCGGCGCGACGGCGACATAACGGACACGATAATCCACGCCCTGGGCAACGGCAAGCCGTGGGATTCTCTTGAAGGCTCGGCCATGGAAAGCCTCTACTGGAAGTCTTATCTCAAAACCGCCTGGGCTTTGCGGGCAGGGGGGAATGAAAAAATAATCGACATGATGCTGGAGGTTGTCAGAAACTCCAGATGGACGCACAGGCATAGCGCAAGCTGTTACCGCAATATCCTGAAGCGTTTCTGGAAGGATATCGTGATGAACGATGTCGTGCGGATCGTAACGTTGCTGGCAAAATATCTGTATGGCAAGGCTGAAAATCTGATAATTGGGATAATCAAAAAATGACGCATATCCCCAAACTCTCTTGTTATATCATAACGCAAAACGAGGAAAAACGCCTGCCCTTGGTTCTGGAATCGATCCGCGGGCTGGTCGACGAGACGGTCGTCGTGGACTCCGGCAGCACGGATGGCACGGAGAGCATCGCGTTGCGTTACGGCGCGCGTTTTTTGCGCCACGACTGGGAATCCTACGACCTTCAGACAAAGTGGGCAGAGGAACAGTGTTTGTATAAATGGGTATTGCGTCTGGATGCGGACGAAGTCGTCTCCCCCGCACTGGCGGCGGAGATAAAATCGGTGCGGAAATCGGGGACAAAGGACGCATATTGGCTCCGAATTGCTGAAATGGTCGTCGGTCGGAAAAAGCCCAATCCCCTGGTGTGGCATTACAAACGGGTCAGGCTGTACAGACGCGACGCGTACTCCATGACCGGCGTCACCGGGCACGATGTCGCGCAAAAAATCAATCCGAACGCGTCGGAGGACATTCTCCGAGGCTTTGTGCATCACTATTCATTTACATCTATCCGTCAAATGGTGGAGAAGCACAATTTTTATTCCGGCGAACAGATACGCCAGGCGCTTGCCGACGGCAAAAACTACTCGCCCTGGCGTATGGTGGGAGCAATGTCACTGAACTTTTTCAAGCGATTTATCCTGGATCGCTTCTTTCTATATGGTTTTTGGGGCTTCATCTATTCCGTCGAATACGCGTTTCTGCGCTTTTTGAAATTCTCCAAGTTTTACGAGGCAAAGCAACTGGAAAAGCACGAATATCCGCC
>JAITRO010000100.1 GCA_031288335.1 Synergistaceae bacterium
CCCGCGTCCAGGGATTTGCGGCCAATCTTGGCCTCTTCGAGATTGGCGAATACATTTTTGGGAAGGTGCTCCTTCATCGCCCTCTTATCGAACACGAGCGACCCAAAAATATCCCTCACTCTCTCCTGCGTTCCGCCCTTTTTACCCCCAGCGTCCTTACTATCAGACATTTCTCTCGACCTCCTGAATTTAAGCAACTATAAAATCTCTTGAAAATGCTTAAAATACCAAAAAATACAACATAAATCGCTTATCAAAACGACTTTAGCAGGTTATCACGTATTATATGCAAAATCAAGAGGTGTCGAGCGGAAAATGTAAAATTTTTTGCACCTTGAACAGGATTTAAATTAGGGCGTGTTTGAAAACTCAAAGCTGTCTTCGAGTTCCGCATTGAACAGAACATCAATAGCTACCGTTTTCACAATGAGGCTGAAGATGCCAAACGGGGGTACGGGAAATGTTTTGCGTGTTTTGCCGTATATGTACCCAAGAAAATCGCAGCCCATGACAAAGTGAGATGCATCCAAAAACAGTAGCGTCAGTTCATTCTCCTTCGCCTTTATCATTAAGAGAAGCAAAATAGTGTCGTAGTAATCTCGTTGGATTAAAGCATCTGCTTTTGCAGGTATTGAGCCACTCTTTTCAATAATGCGGGCATTGGGGATACCAACAGCGATAAATACTAAGCCTGCAATCCTTTTTGCCATTGTCTCAGTCATAAATAGATGTAAGTGACAGCAATACTTCGTAGCATATAAGACATCTGACCTCTATACTGCAACCGACATATGACCTTTCAGAGCACCGCCTCGCGTTCTTCGGCGCGCAGCTTCTTCCGCAGCGCCATCGCATCCGGCAGGGCAGAACACACCTCGTTCCAGAAAAGGTCGCTGTGGTTCATCTGTTTCATATGGCAGAGTTCGTGCACTATGATATATTCGGCCACCTCCGGAGAGAGCATCGAGAGGCGCAGGTTGAGCGATATCCTACCCTGCGACGAACAGGAACCCCAGCGCGTCCGCATGTATTTCACGGTGATCGCTCTCGGGCACACATTCAACCTTTTCGACCAGACCGGGACGAGGAATCTAGCTATTTTTTCGGTCTCGGCAGCATACCAGTATGTTATGAAATATTTCAGGTCATCGGTCTCTCCGTATACTATCAACCTGCCGTCGGAAATTCGGGCACGTTTCGCGGGCGCGCGTTCGGCGATGCGGGAGAGCACGCAGCGTTCTCCCTTGCAGAGGAATATCTCCCCTTCCGTATACGTCTTGGTATATGTCGGCCCGACTTCCTTTCGCGGCATGGCGACGCTTCAGCCGAGCATCTCGGCCATCGCGCGCGCCGCCCAAATTCCAGAGGCCGAGGCCTGGACTACGCCTCTCGTGACGCCGGCCCCGTCTCCCGCGGCCCAAAGACCCACGATCCTGGTGGCAAGGTTCGAATTCAGATCCAGCTTGAGGCTGTAAAATTTGACTTCGACGCCGTAGAGAAGAGTATTGGTGCTGTTTATACCCGGGATGATGTTGTCGAGCGCCTCTATCATCTCCATGATGCCGGTCAGGTGCCGGTATGGCAGGACGAGTGACAGGTCGCCCGGTTCCGCGGCTTCGAGTGTCGGGCGCACGATGCTGCGCGCGAGCCTCTCAGGCGTGGAGCGCCTGCCTTTTTTGAGGTCGCCCAGCCGCTGAATCATCACTCCGCCCGTCAGCATATTGGCGAGACGGGCTATGTGGCTGCCGTATCCCGTCGGGTCTTTAAACGGGCGCGAGAATTTTTTCGACACCAGTATCGCGAAGTTGGTGTTCTCGGTCTTATGGGCAGGATCCTCGTTCGAATGTCCGTTTACCGTGAGAATGGACTGGCGCGACTGGTACTCCGTCGTTACCTCTCCGTAGGGGCACATGCAGAAGGTGCGAACCCTGTCGTCGAACGTCGGCGTGTCAAGTATCGCCTTTATCTCGTAAAACTGATCCGTTATTTCCTTGACCCAGACCGCGGGAACTTCCACCCTCACTCCCACGTCTACCGGAAGCGAGGCGATGCCGAGCCCAAGCTTTTTGATGGTTTCCTCCATCCACGGCGTTCCCTCGCGTCCGGGGGCGAGCAGCACCGCGCGCGCCTCTATCTCCGTTCCGTCCGTCGTTTTAACGCCCTTGACGGTATCATCCTCGACCAACACTTCGTTCACCGTGACGCCCATGCGCACGTCGCAGGTCTTCCTCGCCTGATGGTACAGGCGCGCGAGCACGTTTTTCGAGCGGTCGGTTCCCATGTGGCGTATGGTCGCGGGCATCACGGCCAGCCCGGCCCTGCGGGCTTTGTCGATGATCCGGGACGCGGCAGGGCCGGCCGATTTGAAAACGCGCTCGGGCGCGCCGCTGCTCACATATACCTCGTCGACCTCGGAGATGAGCTTGATGAGTTTTTCCCTGCCGCAATACTCCTCCATATTTCCGCCGAAATCCGGGGTGAGCGTCAGTTTGCCGTCGCTGAACGCGCCCGCTCCGCCCCATCCGCAGATTATATTGCAGGGAGAGCAGTGGACGCACTCGCGCGCGCCGAGTTTCATGGGGCACAGCCTCTTGTCGATGTCGCGTCCCTTGTCCAGAAGGAGGACGTCTTTTCCCAGACGCGACAATTCCCTTGCTGCGAAAAGTCCCGCCGGGCCTGAGCCGACTATGACGGCGTCAAATTTTTCTTTCATCTGTTGTAATACCACCCCATGTTGCTTGATTTGCGTCAAGATGAATTATACACGATTTAAAGATCGTGGTAGTATATGGATGCGGTGTGCGTGAATTTAGGAGGGATCGAAACATGAGATTCGAGATTGTTAAATCCGGCTCGAGAATAGGCCGCAGAAACGTCCTTGGAGTGGCGCTGTACGAAAATTTCACCCCCGAGGACCTGGCTTCTCTGCCTTCCAGCATAGCGTTGCTGGCTGAGATGTATATACCGAGAGAAAATTTCAAGGCAAAACGAGGGAGCGTTCTGGTGGTGCCTCTCGCCAACGGGGAAACGCAGTGCGTCGCGCTGGTCGGCCTGGGACCCCGCGAGAGTGTCAAAATCGACGATTATCGCGTCGCGGCGTTCAATATCGTGAGAACCGCCGCGACGAGAGGCGCTCCGAGCGTGTCCATAGCCATTCCCGAGGCCTCTGAATGGTTGATATCGCGCGCGATAGGGGAGGGCGCGGCGCTTGCCCGTTACAGATTCGAAAAATACCGCGCCACGGACGAGGACGATCGTTTCGCCCCGCCCGAGACCGCGTTGGTGCTGTGCGGCGACCACAAAGCCCTGTCCGAGGGCTTTACGATAGGTACGTGCCAGTGTTACGCGAGGGATTTGGCCAACGAACCCGGCAATGTCGTAAACCCCGGTGTGCTGGCGAAAATAGCGAACGACCTTGCCCTGGAGAAAGGGCTCAAGATAAAGGTGTTCGACGAATCAGAACTGGCCGCCAAGGGAATGAACGCGCTGCTGTCGGTTGGCAAAGGTTCCGCTTCGCCTCCGCGTCTGATTCACCTCGAATACATCCCCAAATCGCCCGTGGCGACGGTCGCGGTCGTAGGAAAGGGCATCACGTTCGACAGCGGCGGGCTCGACATAAAGCCAGCCGATTCGATGCTCACCATGAAGGGCGATAAAACCGGAGCCTGCGTGGCGCTTGGCGTCATCAAAGCCGCTTCGGAGCTGAAATTGCCCATATCGGTGCACGCGATAATCGGCGCGGCCGAAAATATGCCCGGCGGCAATTCGTACCGCCCAGACGACATAATCAAGGCCTATAACGGCAAGACGATAGAGATAAACAACACCGACGCGGAGGGCCGCGTGACGCTGGCCGACACGCTCGCTTACGCGTGCGGGCTGAAGCCCGACAACGTCATAGACATAGCGACGCTGACCGGCGCTTGCGCCGTCGCTTTGGGCGACACCACGGCCGGTCTTTTCACCAACGACGACAAATTCGGCGGCGAGTTTCTGTCCGCCGCCGCGACGAGCGGAGAGCGGTTTTGGAAACTTCCGATGGACGACGAGAACCTTCGGAAGAAGCTAAAATCCCCCGTCGCCGACGTGGTGAACTCGGCGGGCCGTTACGGCGGAGCCATCACTGCCGCCATGTTCCTGGAGAACTTCGTGGAAAAGGGGTGTCCGTGGATACATCTCGATATAGCGGCCACCGACTTCGTCAAGGAACCTTACTCGTATTACATAAAAGGTGCAACCGCCTACGGCCTGCGTGGCATCGTGTCGTGGCTGCTGTATCTCGCGGGTGCGGACAAATGAGAAACAAAATATTTTCCCTGGCGGCCGCAGCGGTCATGATATTCCTGCCGCTCCTCGCGGATGATGCCCGGGCCAAAGAGTCCCTTAAGATAAGTGCCTGGACGAGGCCCTTCAACCTGCCTGTCATGATGGAGCTTGCGAATGGCTCTTACGAGCGCACGTTCAGTGAGTTCGACGTCTCCGTGGCCGACATGTCGAGCGGCCCCAATTTGATGGCCGCGCTGGAGGCAGGGGAGGTCGATATCGTTCAGGGGATAGGGGACGCCGCGTTCCTGGTGGCGGTCTCGTCCGGCGTGGACGCGAAAATTTTGGCGGTGAACGCCCGTTCTCCCAAATCTTTCGCCGTAGTGTCGAACAACCGTGATGTCAAGAACATCTCCGACCTCAGAGGCAGGAGAGTCGCCGGCGTTCGCGGGTCGGTCGTGCATCAGGTGTTCGCGGAGGCTCTTGCCGAGAACGGCATGACCGAAGCCGACGTCGAATTCTACCCGATGCCGCTCGCCAATGCCGCTTCGGCGCTCTTGGCCGGCAAATGCGATGCCGCCCTCTTGGTCGGCGGCGACATCCCGCGCGTCGTAAAAGCCGGAGGGACCGTTCTTGCCGACGGGGAAGGCAGGGTGCGGGGGCTGTCCTTCGCGGTGGTCAAGACCTCGTTTCTGAAATCCCATCCCGACCTGCCAGGACGTTTTACGGCGATGAGGAAAGATACGCTCGGCCGCATCGCCGCCGACCGAGACGGCGCGATAAAAACAGCCGCCGCCGACACAAAGCAGAGCGCCGCGGACATTGAGCCCATGATGCCGTGGTACGACTTCGATTGCGATGTAACAGACGATGACCTGGATTCCATGGGAAAAACTAAAAAGTATCTCATAGACAATAAAATAATGAGAAACGATATCGATATATTCTCGTTGTTTTAAACCTGACCGGTCTCAGGAGGATTTAAATCTCCAGACGCACTCCCATCCCCATCCGAGAGGCCGCGGATATGCCCTTATCCGGGGTCGCTGTTTTCGCGTCCCCGGACGTGAGCCTCACATCATGGGCATAGCGAATAGGTCGACCGGTTCTTTTGCGTCGATGTCCAGAGCGCCTCTTATGTAAAGGCCTTCCGTATATAGGTCGATCACGCGTTGTGTTCCGTTTTCCTTCAACGTGACCTTGGGCTGCAGGAGATTGCCCGACGTCATGGCGGCCACGCGCGCGATGCGTCCGTCCGACAGTTCGACTATCACGCCGGGCGGGTATATTCCCATACCGGCCAGGAAAATTTTGCATATGTCCGGGTCGAATTCCGTCTCGTTCGCGCTCATTATGAAATTGAACGACATCTTGCTCGACACCGCGTCCTTGTACACTCTTGGCGACGTCATGGCGTCGAAGGTGTCGGCCACCGCGAGTATTCGACCGATTATCGGTATCTGCGTTCCCACGAGTCCTCTGTGATAACCGGAACCGTCGTATCTTTCGTGGTGAGAGGCTATGCCGTCGAGAATATCGTTGTCGTTTATCCCTGAGAGTTTACAGATGGAGACGCTTTCTCTGACGTGATTTCTCATTACGACCATTTCCTCTGGGGTGAGTTTCCCCGCCTTCTGCAGGATATTATCGGGGACAACCGTCTTGCCTATATCGAACAGCAAGCCCGCCAGGACGGCTTTTTCGACCAGCTGCGGCGCGATTTTTCCCGTTTCGGACAATTTTTGGGAGATATACCCCGATAACATCGACACGTTGAGGGCGTGGTCCCTCGAATAAGAATCGAGGCTGCTCTCGACCATGGAAAGCGCGATCTGCGACGTCTTCGCCACCTCGTCCGAGATGTTCCGTCCCAGATCACTCACCACGTCGACCGGTATGCTGAACTTCTCCTCGATAGACGCCTGCGCGAATATGTTGTCTATCACGGTTTGGGCGTACCGCGTCACTTCATTGTCGACGATTCTCACGGACGGGTCCAGTTCCTTGAGGCGCGCCATCATCTCAGCGTCGTCGACCTCGTTCGGCACGGCTATTTCAACTTTCCTTATCCCCATGCGGGCGAGGGTGTCGATCAGTTTGCCCGGCGTTTCCAGCCCTTCCGTTATTTTGCCTATTGGAACCTTGCTGGGAATAAGCACCGAAGCACCCGTGACCGACATTATGTCGTAAACGAGGTACGCGTCCGGATTATCAAGCAACTGCTCGATGTTTATCTTCTTCTTGTACGAAGAACTAGCCTTCACTTGGATTCCTCCTTCTGATGCAGAAACAATCAACTACAGTATAAACCAATTCGCCGCGCAATTCCATATGGAAATGCAAGACATGCGGGGCAGACGCATCCGGAATTTACGGGTGGGTACTATATCACTTTTGTAATCTCTTTTTTGGTTTATAATATTCTTGCGGAAGCGGGAACGCGGACGGGATTTGTTGTATAATTCCGCCGCGGTATCGCATTGATTAAGGAGGAGCGCATGGACGACAGGCCGGTCGGGATAGCCCGCGAACTCATAAAAATATACGGCGCTTCCCTGCTCGAGGATCCGGATCGTCTGGGACAATTGCTTGAGGACCGCTGCGGGGACGCGCGCAGGGAGATATTTCTGTTGTCGTTCGCTTTGAGAGCCGTATTCAAGGACGGTGTCATTCCGTCTGCCGATGATTTTGCGTCCAGCGCCGAAAAAACCGAGGCGACGCTCAGAGAGAATCTCGGCTTTTCAGGATCGGACGCGTCGTGGGTGGCGGCATCCATTCACGAATTCCTCCAGACCTGCGCCGAAGAGGGCGTCACGGACGCAGGTGTCATAGACGCGGGCGTCCGCGACGCACATGTCGCAGACACGCGTCTTGAAGCTCACAAAGGTTTTCTGCAAAATATAGGACGCGTGATGGCGAAACGGCCCCGAACAGCGCTTTTTCGGAAAAAAACCCTGCGGAATGGGCTGCTGCTGCTTTTCATCATCACACTGTTTTTGGGACTTTTCGTGAGGATAACCGAATCCAGATATACGGTAAGGGATGAACACAACATACTTTTTTTTTCGCACCTTTCGGGCCCGGACGCGGCGTTCGGACATGTCCGCCTCAAGGCCGCCCAGTTGGCCGCGGATCAGCGGAACGCCTCCGGCGGCGTAAAGGGACGCCCAATAAGAATACGGCCCTACGATATGCCCGACTTGCCCGAAAAGGCGCTGGAACGGGCGAAAGAGGTATTGCGCGATAGAAGCGAGCCGCAGCCAGTCGCTGTGATATTGGCCTGCGCCGACGACGTCAACGCGGCGATCGCCGGCCTGGCCGACACTTTCGAGATGCCGTTCGTGGTGACTGAATCGAGCCGCATGGACATCACCATGAACGGGCGCGACGTGCCGAGGCTTTACGTGTTCAGGCTGAACGGGGACAACAACGACAAGGGACGGACGGCGGCCTATTTTATCGCCTACGGACTTAAAAGGAAACGTACCGCTGTCGTCAGCGAGGCATACGGCGCGGATTCGGGCGAGATGAAGGACGGTTTCATCGAGGCGATGAGGGAATACGGCGGCAGCATCGTCTGCGAGGAAGTGTGGACGAGGCGCGGCGGCATAGACCGCGCGTCGGCGGAGGAAATAATCGCGATGGAAGCGGATTCGGTCGCGATACTGAGCCACGGCTCGGAGGCCGCCGCGGTGATACGCTCGCTGCGTGGCTTTGGCTACGGTGGGGTGATAATTGGGATGTCGTTCGACGAGGCGGCACTTTCGGCGGGAGGGGCGCTCGGCAATACATGGTGGATAGTTCCGGCGCACTCCGACGACCCGCAGCTCCTGTCGTTCCAGTCGGCTTACAGGGACAAGTACAACGAAAGCAACGCTGGCGCCGATTTCGCTGGCACTGTGTTTGCCTACGACTCAGTGATGTGGACGTCGGACGCGCTGAACCGCGCGCCGGGCTTTCAGGGAGAGGCACTGCGCCACGCGTTCATGTCGACACGAAACCTGCCTTTAACACACGCCACATTGACCATAGATCCCAGCACCCACGGCCCGCTCAACAAAGCCTGGGCGCTGGTCTATTCCTCATCGGAAAACGCGAGATTCCAGAGACGCTTCCGCCCTCAATGACATAATGGTAAATTGCGCGAAATAATGATAATATTTTGGGGGAGGAAATTTTTATCTTTTAAACCGCAGAGTTTAATGGTATTATTATGTCGTGTTTAGAATTAAAAGGACCGAAGGTAGGGGATAGACTCATGAGGTTGCTGACTCGTTCAGATTATGACGGCCTGATATGTGCTGTTCTGTTAAAAGAACTGGGAAAGTACGACGAAATAAAATTCGTGCACCCGAAGGATATTCAGGATAACCTCATAGAGGTGACCGAAGAGGATATTCTCGTCAATATACCTTATGTTCCGGGGTGCGGGGTATGGTTCGACCACCACACCAGCGAACAGGAGCGCGGCGCCTCCGAAGGGTTCAAATTCGAGGGAGCCAACTGGCCTGCTCCGAGTTGCGCGAGGGTCATATACGAATATTATAAAGAAGGCGGCAAACTCAATAAATTCGAGGAGATGCTCGAAGCGGCCGACAAGGCGGACTCCGCTCAGTTCAGCAGGAACGAGATTTTAAACCCGACGCGGTGGGTGATGCTCTCGTTCATAATGGACCCGCGTACAGGCTTGGGGCGTTACCGCGACTACCGAGTCTCCAACTATCAGCTGATGATGCTGCTGATAGATGAACTCCGCACAAAGTCGGTGGACGAAATACTCTCTCTCAGTGACGTTCAGGAACGCGTGCGCCGTTATGAGGAACACAAGCCGCATTTCCTTCAAATGATGTTCGAGTATTCCACGGCCGAGGGCGACGTCATAGTGACCGATCTCCGCGACGTCCCCGAGACGTACGTCGGCAACAGGCACGTGATATACGCGCTGTATCCTTACCAGAACATCAGCATAAGGATTTTCGACGGCAAGGACAAGGAATTCTGCGTTTTTTCGGTGGGATACAGCATACTGAACCGAACATCGACGGTCGACGTTGGGTCGCTTATGCTGAAATACGGCGGAGGAGGCCACAAGGCAGTCGGCACATGTCAAGTGGCTTACGATGACGCGGAGAGTGTGCGCGACGAAATGCTGTACTTCATCAATGTGGAACACAAATCGGCCGGCAGATGAAATCGAGCCGCTGAGGGATTTTAAAATTATTATAATATCTGAAAAACTCCCGGCGCGTCCGGGAGTTTTTCAGTCCGGGAGGCCGAGTTATGGATAGCAGCTCTGTGAAAGCGGTCATTGACGTTGGGACAAATTCGGTGAAATTTTTCGTCGCCGCGCGGCAGGACGGCGCGTTGTGCGAGCTGGCGGACGAGGTAAAAATAACCCGCCTCGGCGAGGGACAGGGCAGACGAGGGGCTTTCGGCACAGAGGCAATGGAGCGTACCGCTTCCGCCGTCGAGCGTTTCGCGCGCCGCGCGTCGGCATATGGCACAGGCGAGATCGCCGCGGTCGGCACGCAGGCCATGAGGACGGCGTCCAACGCCGAAGAGTTCAAATCCATGGTGCGAAAAAGGTGCGGGCTCGACATCAGGGTGATTTCCGGCGACGAGGAAGCCTCGCTGTCCTTTCGCGCCGCCTCGCGGGCCATGCCGGGGAAAGTTGTGGTGTTTGACGTCGGCGGCGGGTCGAGCGAGGCCGCATTCGGCAGTGACGGCTTGCTGTCCTGGCAGCGCAGCGTTCCCATCGGCGCGCTTGTCCTGTATGAAAGATTTTTCGCGTCCTCGGCCGGGCCGTACGCAAGCGACATTTTGGACGCATGCCGAACATTTGCAGCGTCCGAATTCCGCGCACATATCGGCAGCGTCTTGACGCCGCCGCGCGTGAGATACGACTGTGCGGGCGTGGGAGGAACGTTCGCGGCTCTCGCCTCCGTCAGCATAGGTGAGCGCTCCGTCGCTGCCGGCAGGCGCAAAGCGGGCGTCCAATTGAGCCGCGGCGGGATAGAAAGCCAGATAGCGCTCTATGCCTCCATGGACTGCGAGTCGAGAAAGAAAATTCCAGGGCTCGAAGCGGAACGAGCGGATATCATCCTGCCCGGCGCTTGCATCGTCGCGTCGCTGATGGATTTATTCCGTTTCGATCACCTCACCGTGAGCGCAAAGGGCCTGAGACACGGAGTCATGGATTCAATATTCGAAGCCTCCAGCCCATAAAACGAAACCAGGTGAACACGTAGGTTTGCCTTTAGTTGATTCGATGAGTTCAATGCTAGCTTAGTTCTATAGAATCATTATTGTAGTTCTATAGACTTATATTTATGAGCATAAAGTCACTTCCTAACCACATCGATAGAAGAATCGCGCTGAAATAAAGAATGCCAAAATACTTTAGGGCATATCATTGATATTATGAAGTACCTAAAGTCCCTTAAAAAGGGATACTATATCCCCAATCATCGATTCTTATGTCCTTTTTTCTTATTTCTATTGTCCCTTTTAATTTGAGAAAAAAATCACGTATAATATAGTCACAAAGACATAATATCTCCAGCGCAAAAAAATTACGGTGTATTTTCCCATGGTTTTCCGCAGCGGGAGATAGGCGGAAGAAGGTGCGAAAATGGGGCGATGGTTTTATATTATAAGTTATATGACAAAAAATAATTAATTTTGTCATCAAAATTTTCATACCATTTGCAAAGAGGTGATCGTTTTGGTAGTTTGCCGTGAAATGATGAAAAGCGCCGCTTCGGAAGCGGCCTTTAAATGCGGACGGAGTCGGCTTGCGCGTAAAAAGGCGAAGGGCAGTTCTATCGTCGAGATGCTGGTGGCCATTTTTGTCCTGATGATGGTGCTCCTGTCTATGGTCGGCATGTTCATGATATCGAGGACAGCCATATACAACAAGGAGGATGAGACCGCAAACGCCGTCGCGCTGAGCTACATAGAGGAACTTGAAGGGCTCCCGTTCGATAAATTATCCGAGTTATCTTCTGTGCCGCCAAGGAGATTCGGCAAGTATAACGCGACAGCACAGGTTGTCTCGAGCGATTATTCGGCCACGGTTCACGTGGAGGTACAGTGGGAAGCGGCGGCTTTGGGCAGAAGGACGCTGCGCCTCGAAAGGATGATAAGCGCCGGCGGCCATAAGAACGTGGGAGAACGCAAATAGGTATTTTGACGAATCGAGGTGAAATTGATGGAGCCTTCCTCATACGACCCCAAAAAACGAAAAAAACATGCCGGATTTTCGCTGATAGTGGTGCTGATAATCTCCCTCACCGGACTGGCTGTCATCGGCGTCACGCTTCAATTTGCCGTGTCCTCGGGCGGCGCTGCGCGCATGGCGGGCGCGAGCGCCGTCAAGTACAACCTGTTGCAGCGGGCCGTGGAAGAGGGCAGGGCAAAGCTGATCGAGAAGATGGACAACACTGACCCCATCCCGAGATACGTCGGCTGCGACCTCGGAGATGGAGACAAAGGGTTCCCGAATTATTGGATAAATTCCATGGCGTGCCTTTTGATAAACCGCGACCTCGACGACAGCGCAGACACGATTGACGGTATCGTCAAAAACGAAACCATCCATGCCTCGGCGCTGGGACGTCTGGGGATATTCGGTTCCGGTTCGGACGGCTTGCTCACCGTCGCGATATATGACATGCAGTATGAGCCAGCGCGAGTCGTGGCACCCGACGCGTCCCCTCCGCTCCCTCTTCCGACGATGACGGAGACCGACTACAAGAGACTTCCCCCGTCAATAATCCTCGCCAAGGCGGTATGGCGCAAGGACGGAGACATCCTAGCCCCCGATCATAACGATCAGAATGCGACGGCCGCCGGGCGCACGGGGGCATATCTGGTAAGGGCGACGCTCAAGATAGGCGATAGAGAATCCATTTTGGATTCGGCGATATTACAGGCCAATAATATGTGACGCATGGGAGTCCCCTGTCGGGCGAGGTCCGTTCAAAATATGACGTCTCATCCGACAGGGGATTTTTTCTTTCCAAATATGGTTCTATAGAGCTATTTAATAGGGTTATATTTCATTTTATCTATGAGCTTAAAGTATGAAGCTGTATGTATCTAAAACAACGGGCGTCAACGCGCTCGAATAGGAGGGATCGACATGCTGAAAGACAAGAGGGGCAAATGCGGTGTATGGTATGCACTTGTTTTGGCCGTGACGTTTGCCGCGGCCGCCGAGCCTGCGAGGGCGCTGGAGTACGTCTCGCAGGCTCGGTGGAATGACGCCCTGCCGCTCATGATGAGAGCTCCTGACGGGGATTTGCCGGATGTCGACATAACGAGCGGCGACGTCAAGATGCCCGAAGCGCCACAAACATGAGGCAGGCGGAACAGATTATGAGATACCTCAAAAACCGGCGCAAACGCCTCATTGTAATTTGCCTGCTGACGTCGGCGCTCTGCTTCCCAATTTTCATGGAGGGGATGAAGGCGATGGCATACCTCGACGTCCAACCTCCGATCGACACAGTGGCAAAATCGTCGGTCGCGCTGGACGACACCGAAGATGTGCGAAAGGGCATAGAACACGCCAACGTTCTTTTTCTGCTCGACGTCGGCTCGACCATGACTTTCACCGCCACCGGCACCATGCCCGAGATGAGAGTCACCGCACGCGGCCAAGCGGAGGCCGCTCAGATGCTCAAACAGGCCACATACGGGCACGGCGGGCTTCCGCTAAAGGGCAGCAACAACTCTCTGCCCAAATCGAGATACGGCAGGGAAGGCCTGGACCCGGCCGACGAGAAGAATAATATGACGCCCGGCAACACCAACCTCGCCGCTCATATTAACAACTATTACTCGCCTTTCGACTACAAGGACAACCCGGCGTCAGCGGCCTTCGGCGGGCCTTATGGGCTGGGCAGCGCCGCCGCGCCATATGCCCTCGTCTTCAGGAACCCGGCCCACTGGATCAACCCGCCGGCTCGCTTCACGAACGCCGACCTCGTGCCTAACGACAGCCGCATGTACAAGATGAAGCTCGTTATGTGGCGCGTCCTCTCGGACACGGTACTAATGGAGAACTTGAGGTTCGGGATGGCAACTACCTTTCAGGAATTAAACGGTCCGAGCACCGATTACGGCGCCGACTTTTTCAAGACCGGCCCGCTCGACGACTACAGAACCCACGGTTGGATCCCGTCCAACTCGTCCGCAAATAATGTTGCGTTCAATCCTCCCGGTTTCGGCGCGTTCAAGAATATTTCAGGCCTCGTGAATTTCCCGTACGGCACAGGGCCGGGATGGGCCACTAATTTGCGCGACATGCCTTTCACTGAACCAGGGCGCGGTTATTATCAGTCCGCCGCCGCGCATTTCGGGATTGACCGCGCGTATTACGACGAAGCGCACAACACCGTGCAATGGAAGCTGATGAACCGTGCCTATCTCAGGGTTCCGATAGCGGAATACTCCATCGCTCACGTCAAGAAGTTCCATATGTGGATAGACGGCTACGAGAACGTCACAGTCAAGAACAATACGCCGGTCGAAAACGACCCGTATTTTTTCGAAAATCCGGAGCTGATAGGCGACGGCAAGACGTTCCTCAGCACCGCGATATACCCGGGGCACCCTGAAATCGGCAGAAACGAGATCATAAGAACGAAGGACACGGTCTTGGATTCGTCCCTCGGCAGGTATGCGGGCACTCAGGGCGTGGTCTTTTCCAGCAAAAACGGATATACCGTCGCTTCGATCAATAAAGAAAATGACTACAGAACCTACAGACACAATAATCCCGGTAACTTTATCGGGAATTTTTTCAAGAAGGGTTCCGGCGAGGCGCTGGGCACCATACTCGACTTCTTCTCCCCTCCTGTGCATACGGTGTCGGGGAGCGGCGTCATCAGCAGCGCGCAGAATGTCTCCACAGCTCCCGAGGAAAGTTTTCCACTTAAAGACCCCTGCGAGAAAAACTGGGTCATCGTCTTCACGGCGGGCGACGACAACGCCGACGACAAATACTCGTCGGCGGACGCCGTGGAGGACCTCTACAACAACACCAAGAAAGGCAACACGCTCACGAAACTGAAAGAGGTCGACAACAGCGGGAACAACATCTTCGAGGGCATCCAACTGGAGGATGGCGTGCGCACACTGGTCGTGGGTTTCGTCGATCCGGAAGCCAATGCTTCCAAAAAACTCCGTGACAGATTGAACGAGATGGCCAGGAAGGGAGACCCCGGCAACGACGAAGCGAGGGCCTTCTTCGCGAACGATGTCGAGGGGCTGGTTCACGCCATGCGCTCGGTCCTCGCCAGAATCAACAGCGAGATTCAGCCCGCGAAAGGCTCCATGCTCGAGGGCGATACCCTGCAAGGGGAGTACATGGCCGGCTACGACCCAAACGACCCATCGCAGGCGCTGGCGAACCTGTACGCGGCCTCTTACCGCATAAACTTCTACGACCAGTGGCAGGGAACCCTCACCAAGTACATAACCATGAAGACGGTCAACTCCAAAGGTGTCGTCGAAATCGAGACGCTCAAGGACTGGGAGATGGGCAGCAAACTCCTGAGCAGCAGGAACATGGGATTGGAGAGAAACCTGTATTTTTGGGCAGGTGCCGGCTCTGACGGAAAGAATTACGTTCCCCTCGAGTACACGCCTCTGAATGCCTCCGACTGCACGAAACCGCACCCGACACTCTCTCGCCGCAACATCAACCTGGTTCCGCCGGTCGAGTCGATGGACGTGTCGGTACTGTCCCCGGCGAACCCGCGCTGGAGCGACAGGATGCATCCGTCGAGGGCGCTCGTCAACTGGCTGCACGGATACGAAATCACCTACGGCTCTTTCTCCGGCGTGGACGCGCAATATGACAGAAGGCACATGCTCTCTGACCAGGGGAACTCGGGAATCTCGAAAGTGGGGCCGCCAAGTCTGCAGAAATCGCTGCCTGGTTACGGCGCTTTTGCCGAAAATAAGGCCGGATTGCCGTTGAAACTGTATTTCCAAAGCAACGACGGCCTGCTGCATGTGGTGGACGCCAAGACCGGCAACGAAGATATGGCGATTCTGCCGCCGCCGAGCCTGATGCCGTACCGCCTCTTCGGCCTCAAAACCACGAAGACGCCCGAGACGGGCAGGTATCGCTGGATAAACGTCGACTCATTTCTCACTACGGCGAGCGATGACATCCCGATAACGTCGATACCTTCCTTCACGCTCGACGGACCCGCCCAACTGCGCTATTTCGACATGGACGGGAAGGGCGAAGCCAACGGATCCGGCTGGAGGGCGTATTACATAGCCACCATCGGGCGCGCCGGCGGAGGCGTCTACGCCATGGACGCCACGAATCCGGCGATCCCGGCGTTCAGATGGTACCGCGAGACTTACGAAGACGAGAATGGGAAGCTGCACCTCTATCTCCTCAATCAAAACAGCCCGAACCCGGATCCGGTCGAGATCGTGCGCGACAGTTCCGCGGCGTTGTGGGCGGACATGACCGCGAGCGCCGGAAGCGCTGATATGTACCCCTTCTATCAGCTCGGGTTCAACAGCCCCAAGCCGCACTTCGCCGCGGCGAAACATGAGCGGACGCACGAGTATCCTGACGGGTTCTACAATATAATAGCTCTGGGCGGCGGCGTGCAGAATTATCTCGACCCGCGGCGCAACGGCGCAATGGGCGCCGCCTTTTACCTGATAGATCCTGACCTCAAGTATCACTTGTCGTCGACGTCGCTTCCGAGCCCAGGGCTCAGGGTGTTCAACAGCGGTTCATTGGCCGCGGCACCCTCAGCCTGGAGGGACAGCTCGAGCGTGCCCGGCGCGGAAGTTCCCAATCCCTACATGGGGATGATTGTTACCGAACCGGTTTTTCTCGCGTCCCCGCCCAGTGAGCAGTATTCCAACTACGTCGCGCGGGGTGTGTTCACCGCTGACAACAGGGGCAGCATATTTTACGTGTCGTTCGTGGATCACAAGACGAAGTTGCCGCTTCCGCGAAAAGATTGGGATATACGAACGATAGCCACGCTGCGTCGCAACTCCGACGCTCCGGATGCCGGCTATTCGCTTCCACTGGGCGTCGTGGCCGGTTCTCGCTACGACAAGTCCGACAAATGGGTCGCGGGCGGGACGTCCAACGTCGGGACCAAAGGCGATACCGACGAGAACGACGCCATGATACGCAACAATGAGCAGCTGATATTCAGCTTCAAGATGCCGGAAATGGCAGATCACACAGCCGATAACTACGGGATGACTAAGAGATCCGATTGGACCAGAGTCTACGCCGATCTCGACAAAGACGGCGGCGGCAGCGGCATTGACGAGGGCCGTTACGGATGGTATCTAAAATTGCTGGAGAAGGACGCGTCGTATTTCGAAGAGTACGTGACCGCGCAGCCGGTGATGTTTAACGGGATTCTTTTCGCGGCGACTTTCCGGGAAGAAGATCTTTCCGTCTCGAATGGGCTTTGCGATACGGGCAAGGTGTTGGGCAAAAGCAGGCTCTATGCCCTCATGATGGACACCGGCAAGGCGGGCGTGTGGGACGGCAAAAAGGACAAGTACATCGAGTTCGAAGGGCTGAAGATAACGGGCTTCACCCTCTCCGAGATGGGCGGCGCGCCATCGCTGCTGGTAACCTACGAGATTCTGGACATCGCGGCGGCGAACGCGTCGCTGAACGACGCCGACGCGCAAGAGATGTCGATCACGCGCTCCGAAGGAGACCTCGATTTCATGACCATCACCCTGGAAACGTCCAGCGTGACCCTCAACGTATCCTCGAACGATCAGATAGTGAACTATTGGCGATTCATCGAGTGACGAAAATCCGAATTCAGGGACAAATGCGGCGCGACACAAGCCGCGCCGCCGTGCCCGTCTATCGCCACGCGTTTAATGCCTTAACACATCTATAATTTACAGGTAAAACGAATTGCGCGGGCAAAAAAACAGCTTTTTTCGGGCTTTTTTATCTCAGACTGACGCTGCCCGGGGGAAAATAAGGGATGAGTTCCCTCAGCAGTTCGACGTTGTTGAGTTCTCTCGCACACTCGAACAATTTGAAAAGGCGTTCGGAATTGGGGCGCGTTTTAAATGCCGCGTACAGCTCCCTCACTCCGCGGAGATATGCCTCGTCATCCCACTTTTTGGCCGAGATATCCAGGTTTGCCAGTTGTTCGAGCGCGTCATCCTTCGACATGAGGAAATTGCCGGCGCGTTCGAGGTATTCACGTTTCGCTTCGTTGGAACCGGGATACACGGCCCGAAGCATCAGTTTATCGCCGGCCATTCCGCCGCCCAGAAACAACAGGCCGCAGACCGCCACAACCGCCATGAAAACGCCGAAAGTCCTGTAGACGGCCTCGCTCTCGATCCTTATCCATTGCGCGGCTTGCGGCAGCAAAAACCTGTTCACCTGGGCAAATGCGAGCGACATCCACACGGCGTTCT
Organism: Synergistaceae bacterium; assembly: GCA_031288335.1. Lineage (GTDB taxonomy): Bacteria > Synergistota > Synergistia > Synergistales > Synergistaceae > JAIRKI01. The sequence goes on from JAITRO010000100.1 coordinate 17,722, forward strand.
CGAT
>JAITRO010000110.1 GCA_031288335.1 Synergistaceae bacterium
GACGACAGCGAGCCGTTGAAAGAGATGAATTTCAGGATTACGCTATATATCATTATACCGAAAAGAGAGCCCATTGGGTACCCCACGCCGCCGGTCAAAAGCGTGCCGCCGATCACGACCGACGATATGACGTCCATTTCCATGCCGTACAGATGTCTCCCGTAGCCCGAGAACGTGTAAAACGAGAACAATATCCCCGCCACGGCGGAGCAAAAACCGTTGAAAGTGTAAATGCCGACCTGAATCCGCCTGGTCGGAAGGCCCATCAGCTTGGCGGAGGTGCGGTTGCCCCCGAAGGCGTATACCCCGCGTCCGAAGCGAGTGAACTGCATTATCACGATGCCGGCGATCAGTATGGCGATGAAGGTAAACACACTGAGGTTGATATAAGCCGCTGCCCTTGCCGCAGTGGGCAGTTTTATGCGCCACTTGCCGAGCGCCCGCAGCATGGGGTCGTTTATCGTGATCGATTGTATGCTGATTATGAAACAGAGCCCGCGCGCCAGAAACATCCCTATAAGTGTCGAGATAAAAGGAGGAACGTCGAATACGTCTATCAGAATGCCCATGAGAAAGCCCAGCAGAGCTCCGGTGAGCAGCACCACGCACAGCATCAGTGCCGAGTTCCAGTGAAGCACCTCGGTGAAGTAGGCCAGCATCATCGTGGTAAGCGCGGCCACGGAGCCCACCGAAAGGTCTATGCCCCCCGAGATGATGACGAGCGTCATGCCGACCGCTGAAACGCCCAGGTACGCGTTGTCCGTGAAGAGCGTGGCGAAAGTCCGCATCGTCAAAAATCCTCTGTCCCCGTAGAGTATGCCGCCTATTGCGTAGGCCACGAAAAAGAGAATTATCGCCGACAGCGCCGGAATATACTTGAGGTCTATGGAAAATCGGCGGCCGTTCATCCAGCCTCACCGCCCCCGGCCGTTTGGACGGCCGCCCTGCGGTTCTGTGCGGCGGCGCGCCGGTTCTTGAAGAACGGCGACTGTATCAGCACCACCGTGACCACGACGAATGCCTTGACCACCAGGGCGCTTTCGGGCGCCACGTTGAAAGCGTAAATCGACTTCGTGAGCGCCATGATGATGAGCGCGCCTATAACGCTGCCTCCCAGGTAGAACCTGCCGCCCATCATCGAGGTTCCTCCAAGCACCGTCGCCAGGATGGCGTCGAGTTCGTAGTTCAATCCGGCGTTATTCGCGTCGGCGCACATTATGCCGGAGGCGTATATCAGCCCAGCCACCCCGGCGCAGAGCCCCGATATCGAGTAGACTATCATGAGTATCATAGACGAGTTTATGCCGGAGTATCTCGCGGCCGACGCGTTCACCCCGACCGCCTCCACAAAGAGTCCGAAAGCCGTCCGCCGCGTGAAATACCACGCGATCAGCACCACCCCGGCGGCGATGAATATCGGAACCGGCAGCATCAGGAGCCACCCCTGCCCTATCACCGAGTAAGGGGCGTAGTTGGTCGTGAGGTTGCGCGCTCCCGTGATCAGCTGAGCTATGCCGCGCCCAGCCGTCATGAATATCAGCGTGGCCACTATCGGCTGTATGCCGAGTTTCGCGACGAGAAAACCGTTCCACAGGCCGCAGAGCGTAGTAACGGCGAGCGTGATCACTATCACGAGCGGGAAGGGAATCGCCGAATATTCGTTCACTATCGTGGAACTGCCGCGAATCAGCGATATCGAGAGCGCGCCGGCGAGCGCGAGCAGCGCCCCGCACGAGAGATCGGTGCCCCCGGTCGCTATGACGAGGGTCATGCCTATCGAGAGTATCATCACCGGCACGGATCTGTTCAGGATATCTATCAACTGTCCGAACAGATGTCCGTCGACCACGGTGATCGAGAGGAAGCCGCGGTTGAGAAAAACGTTGAATATCAGGATCAAGAGAAGGGCGAGCAGCGCTGAGAAAAGTTTCGATGAGGTGAGTTTCCCGATCAGTCCGTTCATACCGCCACTTCTCCCGCTATCGCTTTCAGTATGTTCTCCTGGTCGAGACCTTCGTCCTCTCCTATCTCGCCTATCTTGGCGCGGTCGCGCATGACGACCACCCTGTTCGATATGCGGACTATTTCGTCCAGCTCCGAGGATATGAAGGCTATCGCCATTCCGTCCCGGCAGAGATCGAGCGTCAATTTCATTATCTCAGCCTTGGCGCCCACATCGATCCCGCGGGTCGGCTCGTCGAGAAGCATTACCTCCGGCTCCGTCGCGAGCCAGCGCGCCAGTATCACCTTCTGCTGGTTGCCGCCCGAGAGGTCGCCCAGCTTTTTATCCGCGTCGGGCGTCGCGATGCCGAGCAGTTTTATGTATTGGTCGGCCAGCTCGTACTGCTGCTTGAGGGATTTGAACCTGAAGATGCCCAGCCGCGCCTGAAACGCGAGGATTATGTTTTCCCGCACGGACAGCTCGCCGATGATGCCGTCGCGTTTGCGGTCCTCAGGACAGAAGGCGATCCTCCTGAGAATGGCGTCCTTGGGGGAAGCCAGGCGCACGGCGGCGCCTTTCAGCTTTATCACGCCCGCGTTGTTGTGGTCGATGCCGAACATCAGATTGGCGGTCTCAGTCCTGCCGGAGCCTAAAAGTCCCGCGAAGCCGAGCACTTCGCCTCGCCTCAGTTCGAGCGACACGTTCTCCACCGACTGATGCGCCGAGACTTTCTCCAGCGATATGACGACGTCGCGAGAGGTTTTGGCGTGCACGCGGGATACGTTGACGAGGTCATCGAAGTCCTTGCCCACCATTTTTCTGACGAGGTCGATTTTGGGCAGTTCCTCGGTTTTGTAAGTGCCGATCAGTTCGCCGTTCCGCAGGACGGTTATCCTGTCGGATATCTGATATACCTGATCGAGGAAGTGCGTGATGAAAATTATCCCCATGCCCTCGCCGCGCAATTTCCGAACTACGCCGAACAGCTTCGCGACTTCCTGTTTGTCGAGCGATGATGTCGGCTCGTCCAGGATTAAAACCCGCGCCGAGATATCGAGCGCCCGCGCGATAGCCACCATCTGCTGTATCGCTATCGGATACGAGTCGAGGGAGCGCCGCACGTCGATATTTATATCGAACCTTTCGAGCGCGTGTGCCGCGCGCGCTTCGAGCGTCTTCCAGTCAACGAAGGGCCCTTTAATCGGCTGACGCCCCGCGAAGATGTTTTCGGCCACAGAGATGTTGGGACACAGGTTCACTTCTTGGTACACGCTGGAGATGCCGATGGATATGGCGTGAAGGGGGGATTCGGGATGTATCTCGTGTCCGTCGAACTTTATGATGCCGCCGTCCGTCCCGTAAACCCCGGTGAGACATTTTATGAGGGTGGATTTCCCGGCGCCGTTCTCCCCCATAAGCGAATGAATTTCGCCGCGTTTCAGGATAAAATCCACTTTTTTCAAGGCGTGAACGCCGGGAAAGATTTTTTCTATTCCTCTCGCTTCCAGGATGATTTCGTCCATATCCATTCCCCCTAAACCACAGGATCAGAAAACCTCGGGCTCCGCCCGAACCCGGCAGGGAGCCCGCGCCCTGCACCCTCTTTTAACGGGGTCCGGGGAACGAGTACCCCGGAGGGGTTTGGGGCGGAGCCCCAAGGTTTTTTAGTACTGCCTCGTGGGAAGCGCTTCCTTCGCGGTAGTCTCGTCGTACACGCCTTCGATGGAGTAGGTGATCTTCGGCAGTGTCTCGCCGGCCACCAGTTTCTTGACCGCGTCCACGAACTGGGGGCCGAGCAGCGGGTTACACTCGACAGTGCAGTTGTATTCGCCGGCCGCTATGGCCTCGAACGCCGCCTTGACGCCGTCGATGCCGACAATGATGATGTCTTTGCCGGGTTTCAGGCCGGCTTCTTTGATGGCCTGAAGCGCGCCGAGAGCCATGTCGTCGTTATGGGCGTACAGGACGTCGATCTTCTCGCCCTTCTTGAGGAAGGATTCCATGACGGTCTTGCCGAGGTCGCGGGTGAAGTCTCCGGTCTGCGACTGGGTGATCTTGAGATTCGGGTTTTCGGCGACTACCTCGGCGAAACCCTTCTGCCTGTCGATGGCGGGACCGCTGCCGACCGTGCCCTGAAGCTCGACTATATTGATCTGATCCTTGTCGCGGCCCTGTTTCTTGAGGTATTCGACGAGCCACTTGCCTGCGTTGCGGCCTTCCTCGATGAAGTTCGAGCCCATCCAGGTCACATAGTAG
>JAITRO010000115.1 GCA_031288335.1 Synergistaceae bacterium
GGCAGCGCGCGCAGGGCCTTCGAGAGCAATACCGACTCCTTTACCTTTATCGATAGTTCTCCGAGGCGCGTCCTGAACGGCGTGCCCTTCACGCCGACGATGTCTCCCGAATCGACCCATTTCTTGAAGAACGCGTACTCTTTCTCGCCCAGTTCGTCCCGCTGAAAGTACATCTGCAAGGTTCCGCTCTCGTCCATCAGGTCGGCAAAGGCCGCTTTGCCGTGACGGCGCAGTCTCATGACACGCCCCGCCACGGACACCGTTTTGTCCAGCGATTCTTCCGGGCCGAGATGACCGAATTCGCCGCGCGCCTGCTCGAGCGTATGCGTGCGATCCCAGTGGTCATTGACGTAAGGGTCGTAACCTTCCTCCGAACGAAGGCGTTCGAGCTTGGCCTTCCGCTGCCTGAAAATTTCTTCCTCCGGGACTTCATTCATGTCGGCGCTGCCTATAATTTCGTCGCTCAATCCGATTCCTCCCATATATGATGAATAATACGGACATTTTACCACGCTATGTGCCGCATCAGAAATCGGGATAAAGACCTTGGGGCGGAGCTCCGTCTTTCCTCGTTCGCGTTTTTTTGCATTTTTTGTATAATATCCTCAAGCCTTCTACAAACATACCTGGCCTTTGCGGGAAAGGAGATTTGATGATGATACATCTGGCTTTTGACCTCGGCGCGAGCAGCGGGAAACTCCTTGCGGGAAAAATCGAGAATTCCAAAATCGTCATGGAGGAAATTCATCGTTTCGAAAATGGGCCGCTGCGCCTCGCTAACGGTCTGTATTGGAATTTCATGGGCATTTATTCCTCGCTCATGAGCGGACTCAAAAAAGCGCAAGGGCGATTCGGAAACGATATCGCGTCGCTCGGCATCGACAGTTTTTCGAGCGATTTTTCACTGGTGGGCAAAGACGGCGACCTCATGTGCCCGGTGCGCTGTTATCGCGATGAACGTACCGCGCGGACGGAACATTCGACCTATGCTACAGTATCAAAAAGAGAACTTTATTTTTCGTGCGGCAATCAGATCGCGTCGTTCACCACTCTCGTTCAGCTCGCGGCCATGCGTGCCGAGGGCAAGGATGAAGCGCTGGACCGCGCTCACAAGCTGCTGTTCGTGCCGGATCTGCTGACGTTTTACCTCACGGGCGAGGCGGTTTCCGAGTACACGGTCGCGTCGGTGAGCCAGATGTACTCGCCTCACGAAAAGACCTGGAACGAAAAAATATTGCGGGCTTTCAACATCCCTTCCCATATCCCGGCGGAAATTATCATGCCGGGAACCCGCGCGTTTCCCGTCTCGTCACGTGTGCTGGAAGACAACGCGCTGACGCCCTTCTCGGTGATACCCGTCTGCGAACACGACACCGCAAGCGCATTTCTTGCTTCGCCCGAGACCGGGACGGCCATCCTGAGCAGCGGTACTTGGTCATTGTTGGGGTGCGAGGTTGAATCTCCCATCATCACCGATTTCGGTTTCGCCCACAATATCGCCAACGAAGGCGGTTATCCCGGCCCCCATCACAGGCTGCTTTGCAATATCATGGGCACGTGGCTCCTCCAGCAGCTGCGGAGCGAACTGGCGGCCGAGGGAACCGTTTACGGCTACGATGAACTCCGCGCGCTTGCCGAATGTCAAAAACCCTCCCGCTGGTTCATCGACGTCGACCACGCCGATTTCTTCTCTCCGGGTGACATTCGCCGAAAGATCAGACGCAACTGCGCCTCAATGGACGGCTCATTGCCCGAAACGCCGGGCGATTTCATCCGTTGCGCGTACGACAATCTGGCCCTCAAATACCGCCGCGTGCTCGATAAAATCGAAAAAAACGCCGGGAAGAAATTCGAGAAACTGATCATAGTTGGCGGAGGATCGAGAGACAGCCTTATGTGCCGGTTCACAGCGGATTCGTGCGGACTGACCGTGAGTACCGGCATCTCCGATTCCACAGCGCTGGGCAATATCGCGGTACAGATGGTAGCCTGCAAAGAGTTGAAAGACGTCGCCGAAGCGAGAGAACTGATATCCCAATCCTACCCGCCAAACGTCTACGAACCGCGCGACACGAACGCATGGGACGACGCCTATGGAGCGTACGAACACGCGCTGTTCGCCTGACGGAACGCATTCGGAAGCCCACGACAAGGCATGGTTGATTGAAATCTGCGCTCCATATTCGGCAGGAGAAAGTGAATGAACTCGATGATTTTGCTATAATATCAAGTGTACAAACATTAAGAATGAAGGTACACCGACATGAAAAAAGGGCGCGAAACAGAGCATCAGATATATACAATCGGGCAAATCACCGATAAGCTGACCGCATTGTTTGCGTCCGAAAGCGTGAAGAGGGCGGTTTTGTTCGGTTCATACGCGAAAGGTGAGGCAAGGAATAAAAGCGACATAGACTTGGTAGTGGAAAGCGAATTGAAAGGTTTGGCTTTCGTTGGACTGGTTGGACGCATTCGAGATGCACTCGACAGAGACGTAGATGTACTGGATGTGACGCACATCGAAAAAGGCTCGAAAGTAGCTCTCGAAGTGGAAAAAAGCGGCGTGATCATCTATGAAAAATAGAAGAATCATCGAAACTGTTCTGAACCATATAGAAAAAATAGAGAACTACGTTCGTGACGATTCGACTTACGAGAACTTCTCCGCCGATGCTATGATTGTCGAAGCGTGCGCATTCAACCTGATTCAAATCGGTGAACAAGTGAACCGCCTCGATGAAGGTTTTATGAATACGTACAAAGACGTACAGTGGACGGATATCTACAATCTGCGAAACAGAATAGTCCACGACTATCAGGGGATAAATTTCGTCCTGATTTGGCAAATCATAAGAGACGATTTGCCTTTGCTCAAAAAAAGACTTCGTGAAATTGCGGACGGCTCAGGATAATACATCTCTCATGCAAAGGCGAAAGAAAAATTATAGAAGGGGTAGCGGGAATCGTTTTCCCGGTGAGGTTTGTCCGTAGGTCCATCGGGTCCGCGGAGAGCGGAGCTCCAAGGTTGCCTGTGGTTCGAGATTCGAGATGAGCGCCTTGTTTTTGTCGGCAACTTCAGATATCATTCCGAAACATGCGTGAATTTTTGCACGAACAAGGGGAGGAAATCCAGCAATGCACATAAGAAACCCACTGGTGATGGTCCCCGGGCCAACACCGGTGGTTCGATCGATACAAGAAGCCCTG
>JAITRO010000188.1 GCA_031288335.1 Synergistaceae bacterium
GATATTTCTTCAGGGCTGCGCCAGGTCATCGAGGACGAGGACAGCGGACAAAAAATCGCGGAGTTCGATATTCTTCTTGAAAACGGTGAGTCCATCATCGGCGTGGAGGTGAAGACGAAGCCGTCTTACGACGACGTTGGCGACCATGTGCAACGCTTGAAGATACTGCGTCTCAACAGAGACAGGAAAGGCGACAAACGAAAAATCCACGGCGCTCTCGCGGGAGCCGTCATGCCCGACAATATCAAAACCGCCGCCCTCAAGGAGGGTCTTTACGTCATCAAACAAACCGGAGACACCGTTAAAATCGACGTCCCGGAGGGGTTCATTCCCAACATCTGGTAGTACCCTGAACAATTCAATACCGAGTTTATCAGCAAACGGATTTCCGGCATCGTTTCCCCGCCGCCTTCGGCGGCGCCGGGGTGCCTCCTTGCGCCCGAGGTGTCGCCAAAAACCGCTGGCCGATGCGTTTGCACTGAGGCAAACCCCTTGCGGGGTTCGGGGCGAATCACCGTGGTCTTTAATCCCATAGCTTTTAAAAGTTCGACCGGAGCGTCTTTAAAAGGAACTGTCGAAGCTTGAAACGTCATTCTAAATTTTGGGTATATCTCGAAAATATTTATAATACCCCAGGGATCAAGACGCCAGATGTTGCGGCCGAATTTCGCGTTCCCGACTCTGTAGTTTATGGTTTTCGCCGACGTCCTTCCTCCACGGTATATCATCCAGGGAGAGCGCATTATGAGTTTCGAGTGAGGAGAAGAAACCGAAGGCAGACCGGCGTTGTGCGACTGCGTCCATTCTTCCCAGCCCCAAATGCGGCCGTTGACGAAACGGTAATCGTCTATGACGGGCGTGAGCTGCAGCGAGTGGATGTAGGCCGTGACAAACGAATACGCGTTGGGGAGCGGAGCGGCGAGGATCACTTTGTCGTGATGCGATACGACAAAATAATTCACCGGCAATGACGGATATAATATCAGTGCGCACACAAACGCGAGAATCATTTTCAGCGCAATTTTTAAAATTCCGGAACCGTCGGCATGTTTCAACTCTATCGCCCCCTGCTTCTTCATGTATGATATCATGAGCGGTATGTGGAGGAATATTTCGAACGTATGCGGCCTCACTCGACTGCCGATAATATTTTGTAAGACGAAAAAAACTTCCGTACCGCGGTGCAGCAGAAAGGTGACGTACATGAAAATCGAAAACATCCATAAGTGTCCTTATTGCGGTTACATGTACCGTGTCGTAATTGGAGAAAACGCTTATTCCAACACGTTCTCGGACCCAGAGGGATGTGTTGCCATACATTCGTCCATCTTCGTGTGTCCGCACATCGCGTGCGGCAAAACGGAAGTGACCGTCGATGCCGGTTATCTTCCCGCTTCAAACGCTGGAAAGGAGAACGAACGGCGGAAAACTCGCGGAGACCTCGCCAATTCGTTTTTTTCGGCACGTCTCCTTCCCCTCGAAGCGGGCGGAAAACTGGAATTCAAGACCGCGGAAGTGCCCGAGACCGTGTTCAATGACTACGATCAGGCGTGCAGGTTGTTGAAGTCGAGCCCCTGCGCTTCAGCCACCTACGCCAGACGATGTATTCAGGGGATGGTCAGGAAAAAATTCAAATTGAAACCGGGCAAATTCCAGAACGAGATAAAGACACTCGCTTCCATGAACGGCACGATAAGACAGGAGGTGATCGACGCCCTCGAAAGCGTCCGCAGGATCGGCAAGTTCCGCGCCATGCCCGATGACGACGTGAAAGTTCTGGTCGACGTGAGCTACGACGAAGCCCGGCAGACCATAGAGGTGATAGAGGCGCTCCTGTTCGACTGGTTTTTGGCGCCGGCCGAACGCGAAAAGCGAGCCGGGGCGCTGAAAGCTATCATCGAGAGCAAAAAAGGGTGACGAAAGGGGGGACGCCGCATGAATTCCGCGGTATTTAAGGAATGCCTCGATATCTTCGTGGTCTTTTTGAGGATAGGGGCGCTCACTTTTGGCGGAGGGTATACGATGCTTCCGCTTCTCCAGGCGGATATCGCCCAAAAAAGAAAATGGGCCTCGGATGAGGACATAATCGACTTTTACGCCATCAGTCAAAGCCTTCCGGGCATCGTGGCGGTCAACACGTCCATGTTGATAGGCTATAAAAAAAGGAAGATACCGGGACTCATTTCCGCGTGTCTTGGGATGATATGTCCTTCGATAATAATCATTCTCGTCATAGCGCTTTTCATCAAGAATTTCCTCGCGATGGAAATCGTCGGGCACGCCTTCAACGGCATAAGGGTCGCAGTGGCCGCGCTGATAGTGAAAACCGCTTTTGACATGGGGAAAAAGTGTTTCGTGGACGGCGCTTGTGTGCTGATTTTCGCAATGGCGCTTTTGGTTTTCACGTTAGTGGATATATCTCCCGCAATTCCGGTCGTGGCAGGCGGCATAACCGGTATCGTTTTGGCCAGGAGGCACCTTTCATGAGTATCTATCTGAAACTGGCCGTTGAATTCCTTAAAATAGGGTTGTTCTCCGTCGGCGGCGGGCTTGCCACGCTGCCCTTCCTCTACAAGCTCGCCGACAGTTATGATTGGTTCACGAGAGCTATGTTGATCGACATGATAGCCATCTCGGAATCCACTCCCGGGCCCATCGGCATAAACATGGCCACATATGCCGGTTACTCCGCGGCAGGCGTTTACGGCGGTATTTTAGCAACGCTGTCCCTGGTGTTCCCATCGGTCGTGATCGCGTTATTCATCACGAAGGCCATGGACACCTTCAGAGACAATGGACTCGTCAAATCCGCGTTTTATGGCATCAGACCGGCCGTGACAGCCTTAATCGCCTCGGCGGCGCTCGGCATCATGAAGATCATGCTGGTCAACCTCGAAAACGGCCTCTCCGCGGATATCTTCAACGCAAAACGGATCGCGCTCTTCGCAGTGATGCTGTATCTGATGAAGAAATACAATAAACATCCCGTTTTTTACATAGGCGGCGCGGCGATAGTCGGGGTTGCGTTGAAATTATAAAGAGACTCGGGGTTTGTCCCAAATCCTGGCAGGGAGCACGCTCCCCGCACCCTCATTTGAGAAAGTAGTTTGCCATGGGATGGTTTTTGCGCGCGTTCGTGAGGGCGTTCTGAACTCCATCTCTCAGTGCGGACAGCGGTTCGCCGCCTCCAGGCATTTCGCTGTTCGACAGGATTTTTTTCGTCTCTATATAAAAGACGGCGTCGGGTGAGGTTCCGCCCTCCACTCTGATGTCGAACGGCATCGTCTCCATTTGGAGGTGCTCGTTCAAATTCGAGGCCACGCGTTCGAAGACCTCTTTTGCCGACGGATCGTCCTCGCCGCGCCACACCGTTTCTCCGTCTATCGTCAGCGCGAGCCGCTTGTCGGCGGTTTCTTCCACCGCGACGCGCAAGTTTCCCAGCGCGTACTTGCGATATATCGGAATATCGTGGTCGCTCAGGTATTTTTCGGCGGCAGCGATGCGCTCTTCAACCTCCGGGTGAGTTTGATATATGCCGGGGTTGATTTCGGGACGTTTCATCCGGTCTTCTTTCAGGCGTTCCTGTATCGTGAGCATTCCGACCGAGTTATACCCGGCTCTGGAGAGAGCGTCTATCCCCAGCGCGTCGGCCTCTTTTTCGAGTTCTATGCTGTATGCGCCCATGATCGCCACGTGAAGGATATTTGCCGCGACGAGCGCCGCTCCCTTGCCTTTGCTGGCTGCTACCGCCGCCAGCGCGAGCAGCGTCATCCTGTTATTCCTCGTGGTCTGTATGATGACGTGTTTTCTGTCGGCGTGAACCATCTCGTGGGCTATGACGCCGGCGAGTTCCACATCCGTTTTCACGAAGTCCAGCATCCCCGTTGTGACGTACATTTTGCCGCCCGCCAGCGCGAAAGCGTTGACCGTCTTATCATCGATGATGTCAGCGTCGTAATTCAGCCTGCGTTCCATCTGTGGGGAAAGGCGATTTACGATCGTCTCCACTCGGGCATTATAGACGGGATTCACGAGAATGGTCCAACGCTTCTCGACCTCGGCCGCGACTCTTTCGCTCAGTCTTATCTCCTGCACGGTGGCCTCCGACGAAGCGAGGTCGTCCGGCACCACAACGGGAGCGGCGCAAGCCGCTCCCGTCACGCACATCAACAAAACCGCGCCGATCGCCGCAATCGCACGCAATATTTTCATCGAATCTCAGAAGGCTGCCATACCTCTGGAATAACCTCTCATGGCAACCCTGTTGCGCCCCATTTTAAGCAAAGTCGTCCTCATCTCGGCAAGGTTTTTCTCCAATTCCGTCCTTATCTCGCCCTCTCTGTCCAGCAATCTCTGGCCCAGTTCGCGGATTTCATTTATACTGGCGGCTATTTGGTTATATCCATTCTCTCCGACACGTGCGGCAAGGTTATTCCAGAAAGCTGGTCCTTCCTTGCCGCCCTCGACTCCAAACGGGCCCATAATGTTGTTCCACTGCTCCAACAGCGATTCCTGACTGGAAATTATCGACTGTTTTTGCTGAAGAACGTCCAAAAGCCCTTCCATGTCCGATTCGCGCACCTGTATTTCCTCATCATCCACCAAAGCCTCGAGCGATTTATAGAGGCTAAGTTCTTCTTGGACCAGAGAGTTGATCGTTTCAAAAAAATCAGTAGGCAAAATTCGCACCTCCAGCTCTCGGCGTCACCGTCTGAGTTTTTTTCCCCTTCACGGCTTCGGCTTTCAATTTCGCTATGGCTTCCACCCATGTAGCTTTGAGTTCTTCCAACATCGAACGCACGGATCTCACCGCTGCCGCGTCCTGTTTCACGTTTGCTTCGACTAACTGACAGTACATAAAATCATACAACCTCAAAAGCGAAGCGGCTACCTCACCTCCCTGTTCCATATTCAACGTGACCATCAGCTCACGAACCACAGACTGGGCTCTTTGAAGATTGATGTTTACCTGTTCCGCGTCCTGGGATTCGATAGCTTTTTCGGCCGCCACGCACGACCTTATGCCGATATCATAAGTTATTATCAGCAACTGTTCCTTTGACGCCATTTGTATTTGATTGACTCTATAAGTATCCTGAGCCTGCCGTGCGAACACCTCACCCATCCGGTCCCGCCTCCATGCCCTCGATTCCACAGGTTTTCCTGTTTTTAGTCCTCACTGTAATTTATTATCGGCGCTTCTGATCAAATAATTAGTTTTTGCGGGTTTATTATTTGCGAATATCAGTTCATAGGCAAAAAAATGGTCGGGACGAGAGGATTTGAACCTCCGACACCCTGCACCCCATGCAGGTGCGCTAGCCAGGCTGCGCTACGTCCCGAAGCATTTTATATTTTACACGCCCTTTGCTCATTGGTCAAGGAGGGTTTACTGAAAGCCGAAAACCGGGAGTTGAAAGCGGAAAACCGTCAGTTACGTAATCGCATAGTCGAGCTTGAGAATACACTGGAAGAACGCATAGCGAGAGCGGTTGACGCTGCCGTTGCCGATGCGGTTGCACCTTTAAACGCCAGGATAGCGGAACTTGAAGCTATTGTCGAGGCGAAAGACAAGGAGATCCTGCGTCTAAAAAGCCGGCTTGAAAAAAATTCCGGTTACAGTACAGTGGGCGGATGCCGAATAAAATATGTTCTTATTTGGATATGAATTTCGTAGGGGCGGATATCATTCACCCGCCCATTGTCTGTGACATAAACGAGCGGATAGTATCCGCCCCTACTGTACTGTAACGAGATATGAAGATATTGGAGGAACATTATGAAAATTGGGATTGACTTTGGCACAAGTTTTTCCTTGCCTGCAGGGATAATCAACGGCACCCCGTCTACCCTGCTGCCGAATGGCGAATATGGGATACCGTCGGTGTTTTATTACGACTCAGAGGTCGGGGTTCAAATTGGAACTGCCGCTGATGATAATGCTAATTTTCAGCCGTTAAATGTCAAGCGCGATATAAAAATGGAGATCAGCACCCATGCGGATTCTTTTGTTGCCGATGGAAAAACGTTCAGCAAGAAACAGATAATAGGACATATCTTCAAAGAAATCACAAGGGTGTCTCGGCAGGAAGGTGCAAGGAGAGAACTTGTATCGCAAAGCATCGATGGTGCCGTTGTCTCTGTTCCTGCCGCATTTACGCTGAGGGAGTTGAATTTTATCCGTGAAGCCGCACAAATGCCGGAAGCAAGCGGCGGCGCCGGACTAAATGTATTAGGATTTATACGTGAACCCGTGGCGGCAGCCATAGCGTATTTTAATGCTCCAAACGCTGAAGACGAGAGAACCATTCTTGTATACGATTTAGGCGGCGGCACTTGCGATGTGGCTATAGTGCGTTCCGACAGAAACTCCAACGAATGGTACAAGGTTATTAACTCAGATATGAAGCGCATCGGCGGGCGCGACTGGGATAAAATCCTGATTGATATGATCAAGCGTAAATATCAGGAAAAAGCGGGTAGGATTAATTTTGACGCTGAAGCGGAAGGCAAAATTCGCAAACAAGCTATAGCAGCTAAACACATACTTTCAGGTCAGCAAAACGCCCGGGTTTCAGTCAATATTTCAGGCAAGACGCATTCTTGCGTTATCACAGCAGACGAGTTTGAAAGAGCAACATCTGAGATTTTGCAAAGCACGATGGACATCGTAAGCAGGATGGTAAGAAACTGCAACACGAAAATAGACTACATAGTCTGTGTTGGCGGCAGTTCAAATATGCCGCAGGTTAAGAAGATGTTTGAGGAGACTTATCCCGTAATAACGGTCAAGCTATTTGAACCTGAAAAAGCTATTGCTTTTGGAGCGGCTATTTACGCGGAGCATTTAACCGAAGCTCAGTATCTAAGTGATATTTGCAAGTTTTCGTACGGTGCGAAGTATATCGATGACTTTGAAACCTACCACGATAAGAATCGGTTTCGCATAATAAATATAATTTTCAAAGGAAGTACTTTACCCGTTGCCGGTACATCCTGCTCTTCGCCTATACGTGATAACCAATCGAGTTCGTATCTTCCTGTTTTTGAATCAGAGTGTACTGATAAGAGGTATTTGCCCGAAAATGGCACATACATCGGTGATATAAGGATTTCAGGACTTGAAGGAAGAAAGAAAACAGATTCTACCATTTTGACTATAAGCATAGACCAAAGTGGACTCATGTCTTTAAAAGCAGTCGATGAAAAGAGCGGCAAAACAGCAACCGTCGAAATTCAACTTAAGAACTTTTAGGGTGTGGTGCAATCACTGTGATTCAGCGGAGGAAATCTGTCATATAAATACCGTGTTTTCCCTCAAATTCTCGTTCTCCAGAATCTCCGTCCTGTCGCCGTCGAAGACGTAGATTCTGCGGATCAGGACGCTCACCTTCTCTCCGACCGACAGTCCGGGCTTCTCTAGAGAGTAGTTAGCCGTGAGAAGCACTCTGCTGACTCTGACTTTGATCTCCATGTTGTCGCCGCGGAAGGAGATATCCTCCACAACGCCCTCTTCGGCGCTGGCCACATAGTCCTCCAGCAGACCGCGCTTCTCGACGCGGACGAACTCGGGACGGACGATGGCCTCCGCAAAATCGCGGGCCGCTTCGAAGCCCTTAAAAGACGCCGCGTTTTCCATCGCGTCGGAATGACCGATGAATCTCGCCACGAATGGCGTTGCTGGGTGTTTGTAAATATCGACAGGGGAACCTTTTTGTTCGACGTGCCCGGCGTTGATAACCACTATTTCGTCCGCCACCTCGACGGCCTCGTCCTGATCGTGGGTTACGAACACGCTGGTGATGCCGAGAACGCCTATGGTGTTCCTCAACCATTTCCGCAGCTCCTGACGGACTTTCGCGTCTATCGCGGCGAATGGTTCGTCAAGAAGAAGTATCTGGGGATTCGGCGCTATGGCTCGGGCAAATGCCACCCTCTGACGCTGTCCGCCTGAGAGCTGGCTAGGGAAACGTTTTTCAAATCCATCGAGTCCCACGAGGCTCATCAACTCGCTCACGCGCTTTTTTATCGCGGCCTCAGATTCTTTTTTCACTCGCAGTCCAAACGCGACGTTCTCGAATACGGACATATAGCGGAACAGCGCGTAATTCTGAAATACGAAGCCTATTCCTCTCGACCCGGCGTTCATGTCGTTCACTCGCTTGCCGTTTATCATGATATCGCCTGAGTCGGGGATCTCGAGGCCGGCGATTATGCGAAGTATAGTGGTCTTTCCGCTGCCGCTTGGGCCAAGCAGCCCGACAAGCCTGCCTTTTTCGACGCAGAGGTTTGTGTCGTTCGACGCCTTGAAATTCCCGAATGATTTGTTTATCCCGCGCAATTCGAGGTAACTCACGCCTCGTTCCCCTTTCGGCCCTTGTGTTCGACTACGTTGCGGGCTATGAGTATGACGATCGCCAGCAAAACGAGTATCGATGAAACGGCGAAAGACTCGGTGTATTTGTACTCGTTGTACAGTATCTCGACGTGCAGGGGAAGTGTGTTGGTCTTGCCCCGCAGGTGCCCCGAAAGCACGGACACCGCGCCGAACTCACCCATGGCGCGCGCCGTGCAGAGGATCACTCCGTACATTAGCGCCCACTTTATATTCGGCAGCGTTATCCTGCGGAAAATCGTAAATCCGCTCGCGCCCATGAGCGCCGCCGCCTCTTCCTCGTCCTTCCCCTGCGAGTTCAGCACCGGTATCAACTCGCGGGCGACGAACGGAATCGTCACGAAAATGACCGCCATGACTATGCCCGGAACGGCGAAGACTATATCTATATTGAATTTCGACAAAAGCGGATAAGCCCATCCGATCCTTCCGAACATGAAGATGAAAATCAGGCCCGCTATGACCGGAGAAATTGCGAAAGGTATGTCGATGGCGGTGACGAGGATTTTCTTGCCCCTGAAAGAAAACTTCGTTATGAGCCACGCGGCGAAGACGCCGAAGAAAGTGTTGGCCGCAACCGCCGCGACAGTCGAGATTACGGTGAGCTGGAGCGCTTTCAGAGTATAAAAATCGGTCACCGCGTTTTTGTAAACATGCCATCCCTGGCGAAAGGACACGAAAATCACGGTGAAAAGCGGCAGCGCCAGCATCACCACCAGAAAGACCACGCTCACCGATATGAGGAGGAAGCGCGCGGCATCGAATTTCTTGAGCATGATTTCAGGTGTTGCAACGACTTTCTCCATTTCGTCCGCGCCGGACACGTTCATGGGGTTTCGCCTCAGTCCTTGACAAATTTTCCGAAATAAATCAGCGTGCTGTTGATGGCAAGCAGGATTGCGAAGGACGCCGCCAGCATCACCAGTGCGATGGCTGTCGCGCCGTTGTAGTCGAACTGCTGGAGTTTCGCCATTATGAGAAGCGGCGCTATCTCGGTCTTAAAAGGTGCGTTGCCGGCGATGAAAACCACGCTGCCGTATTCGCCCAGGGCGCGGGCAAACGCGAGCCCGAATCCGGCGAGCAGGGCCGGCAGTATCTCCGGGAATATTATCCTGAAGAATATCGTCGCCCGCCCCGCGCCGAGCATGACGGCCGCTTCCTCGAATTGCGGGTCGAGCTTTTCGAGCACCGGCTGTATGGTGCGCACGACAAAAGGAATCGTTATAAATACAAGAGCGACGACTATACCGGTGCTCGTGTAAGCTATTTTAAACCCCATCCGTTCGAAAAAAGCGCCTATCGCTCCCTTGCTCGAATAGATCGCGGTGAGAGAGATGCCGGCCACCGCCGTCGGCAACGCGAAGGGCAGTTCGATGAGACCGTCGAGAAGCCTTTTGAACGGAAATTTATATCTCACAAGCGTCCAGGCCAGTATCACCCCGAAAAACGCGTTGATCAAAGCGGCGGTGAGCGCGCAGAGGAAACTTATCCTGAGACCGGCGAGCACCCTGCGTCCGGTCACCGCTTTGACCAATCCGGAAAATCCCAGCTCCGACGCGCTCAAGACCACGGAGGCCAACGGTATCAAGACCATCAGGCTCAAAAAAGTGATCGTTATTCCCATCGAAAGCGAAAAACCCGGTATCACATGCGGGACTTTCCGCGAGCGCATGGCAAACCGCCGAATTCCAATCTTCATATTCGTCCTTTCTCCTCTGCGCGGACTTTAAGCCACAAAATTAAAACCTTGAGGCTCCGCCTCAAACTCCGTCGGGGAACCAATTCCCCTGACCCTTTTTATAAAGATGAGGGTGCAGGGAGCTTGCTCCCTGCCGGGTTCGGGCGTAGGCCCGAGGTTTTGATCCTGTGGATTATTCCTCGTATATCTGATCGAATATCCCGCCGTCGCTGAAATGTTCGGTCTGTGCCTTTTCCCAGCCGCCGAAGAGCGGGTCGTCGATCGTGATCAGATTGATCCCGAGGTTGAACTGATTCGAGTAATCTTTCAATATATCCGGGTTAGACGGGCGGTAATAGTTGTCTCCCGCTATTTTCTGCCCATCGTCGCCGTACAGGTATTCGAGATAAGCTGCAGCAACTTCTCTCGTGCCTTTCGCGTCGACGTTCTCATCCACTATCGCCACCGGCGGTTCGGCCAGGATGCTGAGGGAAGGCGTTGCTATCTCGAAGCCGTCGGGATGTTCTTTCAGCGATAGATAAGCCTCGTTCTCCCATGCCAGGAGCACGTCCCCCTGTCCGTTTTCCACAAAGGTCGTAGTGGAGCCCCGCGCGCCGGGGTCGAGGACGAGGACGTTGGCGAAGATGTCGCCCACGAATTTTTTGATCTTGGCTTCGTCGTGATTATAGAG
>JAITRO010000151.1 GCA_031288335.1 Synergistaceae bacterium
TTGTTTCTCATCTGGATCGCAGGTTGTACCAACGCCTATAATTTTGTTGACGGCATGGACGGCCTCGCCCTCTCGCTCGCTTTCGTGACGTCCTGCCTCGCGTTCCGAAGCGGAAATCCCTATACGTGGCTTCCGTTCTGCGGGCTCATAGCCGGAGTGCTGCTGTGGAATTTTCCCCATGCGCGCACCTTCCTGGGAGACGGCGGCGCCACGCTTCTTGGTTACGTATGTTCGTCGCATCTCGCCTGGGATATCTTCCCGAGATTTTTCCACATGCGTCCTTTCTCGATGCTTTTGACGCTCTTCCTCATAGGAGGCGTGCCGGTCGTCGACACACTCTTCGCCATGCTCCGAAGGATGGCCCGCGGACGCTCTCCGTTTTACCCGGATCGCGGGCATCTGCACCATATCCTTCTCGATTTCAAACTCATGACATGGGAAGTCTTGTCCATGATAGTGGCAGTGCACGCGGCTCTGGTGAGCTTCGGATATTATTTCATGATGCGGTATTGAGGATGCGGGGCATGACTTCAAGCCAAGCCGTTGTGAAAAAATGGGAAAAGTGAAAAGAATCGATGTCGTGATAGGCACGCGGCCGGAGGCGATAAAAATGGCTCCCGTCGTGAAGGAACTCAGGAAGAGGGAAGGATTCTCCGTCCGCCTGATCTCGACGGGACAGCATACCGATATGCTGCGTCAGGCGCTCTCCTTCTTCGAACTCTCACCCGACGCCGACCTCGCGATAATGAAGCGGGTTCAGTCGCTCGATTACATAACCGCGTCGGTCATTCAGGGAGTGGGAGAACTGTTCGATTCGGAGCGGCCGGACGCGGTCTTGGTGCACGGAGACACGACCACGACTTTCGCGGCGTCTCTCGCCGCCTTCCATCGCCGGATCCCGATAGGCCACGTCGAAGCAGGACTCAGGAGTTTCGACATGCAACTGCCGTTCCCTGAGGAGATGAACAGGACGCTCACCGACCGGCTGGCGCATTGGCTCTTTGCCCCAACGGACGTGGCGGCTTCCAACCTTCTGCGCGAACGCCCCGGCGAGAAAAACTTGTACGTGACGGGAAACACGGTCATTGATGCGCTTTATGCGGCCGTCGGTCTCATAGCGACCGCCGACTCGCCGGCTTTGCAGGCCTCGCCTGCCCTCGCAGGGCTCGAAGACTTTCCCTTCATCCTGATGACAGCTCACAGGCGCGAATCATGGGGCGAGGCGATGGAAAGGATATGCCTCGCCATGTCGGAAATCCTGCGACGCCATGAACATATGCGGGCACTCGTGCCGATGCACAGAAACCCGGCGGTGAGAGATACAATAAAAGACATCCTGGGGGATAATGAGAGGGTAATCCTGTGCGAACCTCTCGATTACCCGGATTTTGTCCGCGCGTTAAAGGATTGTAAAATAATTTTGAGCGACAGCGGCGGAATCCAGGAGGAAGCGTCGGCGCTCGGGAAACCGGTGGTCGTGCTGCGCGATGTCACTGAACGCCCGGAGGCGGCGGAATCGGGAACGGCTGTCATTGCCGGAACGAAGACGGAGGATATCGCGGGCATCGCCGACAGGTTGCTTTCCGACGAGCATGAGTATCGCCGCATCGAGGACAGGAAAAATAACAATCCTTTCGGCGACGGCACGGCGTCAGTGCGGATAGCGGATATTCTCGAAAAAAATTTTGCGCGGTGTGTGGTATATTAATAAGTGGTAGCGGCGGCATACCGACTGGAGTGAACTGATTGGGTGAATCGATGGCAATTCGCGGGGGATCGCCGCTCTCGGGAGCAATAACAGTTCAGGGGGCCAAAAACGCGGCGCTTCCCGTAATGGCAGCGGCGTTATTGTTGCGCGGCAGACGCCTGACGCTCGAAGGGGTCCCGGACTTACGCGATATTCATACGATGTCCGATTTGCTGAGACATCTTGGAGCTGAGATAAACTTCAAAAACGGCAGGATGACCATAGACGTTCCCGAGGAACTGAAGTGGGAGACACCGGCGGAGCTGGTGCGCAAGATGCGGGCTTCGTCGCTTGTCCTGGGTCCGCTGATCGCGCGCTGCGGGGAGGCCGTGCTGCCGCTGCCCGGAGGCTGCGCCATAGGCAGCAGGCCCATAGATTTTCACCTGAAGGGACTCGCGCGCATGGGCGCCGATATAGACCTGGAACAGGGGTCGGTTCACGCGGTCACTTCGGGGCTTTCCGCAACGCGGGTGACGTTCGATTTTCCGTCCGTCGGCGCGACCGAGAATCTGCTCATGACCGCGGCGCTGACGCCCGGCGAGTCAGTCATCGAAAACGCCGCCTGCGAGCCGGAAATTTCAAACCTCGCCCAGGCGTTGAGGGCGATGGGGGCGTGTGTTGAGGGCGACGGCACCGGCACGATAACCGTCAGAGGCACGCGAGAGCTGGAGTCAGCCACGATCGGAATAATACCCGACAGGATAGAAGCGAGCACGTATCTCTTGGCTGGGCTCATGACGAGAGGAGACATAACGATAAACGGCATAAACCCGGAATATGTGGCGGCTCTTTTGTCGAAACTCGGAGAGGCCGGCGTCGAGTTCAAGACGACGCCGAACTCCGTCGCGCTCGACGCCTCCGGGAAAAACTGGAACGGAGTCATGCTCACCACATCCCCGTATCCCGGTTTCCCGACGGATGTACAGCCTCAGATAACCGCGGCGTTATGCATGGCGGAAGGCACGAGCGTCATTCACGAAAGCGTGTTCGATTCGCGTTACGTGCACGTGCCCGAATTGAGGCGCATGGGTGGCAAGATCGACACACTCGGGAACACGTTGATCGTCATCGGAGTGCCGAAACTGAATGGAAGCGAAGTTAGAGCTTCCGACTTGCGGGCGGGCGCGGCTCTCATTCTCATGGGCCTCGCGGCGGAAGGGCGGACTGTAGTGCGAGAGTTGGAACATGTCTGGAGAGGTTACGAGAATCTGATGGAAAAGATGACC
Source organism: Synergistaceae bacterium (assembly GCA_031288335.1). GTDB lineage: Bacteria > Synergistota > Synergistia > Synergistales > Synergistaceae > JAIRKI01. The sequence goes on from JAITRO010000151.1 coordinate 2,974, forward strand.
TCGCTGGGGGCGCGGATGGAACTGCTGCCCGTCGGAGACGGTGATGAATGACCTCCCCGCGGCCGCTCGAAATTCGCTCGAATCGGTCAGAAGCTGCGCTTTCACAGGCGCCGCCGGGACAGGCAAGAGCCAGAGGGCGCAGATGGTGGCCGATTGCCTGGACGCGGAATATATCATCGACGACGGATTGGTGATACGCCGCACCGAGATCGTCTGCGGAAAGAGCGCGAAAACGGAACGCAACCAGATTCGCGCCATCAGACGCGCTCTGTTCGAGTACGAAGAACATCTCGCGTCGGTGCGGCAATTTTTCGAAAAAGCCGCGCCCTGTTCTGTAATGGTCATCGCCACGTCGGACGACATGGCCCGCAGGATAATCCGAAAACTCGGTTTCAGCCCGCCGGACAAAATCGTGCACATAGAGGATGTGGCGACGCCTGAGGAAATAGCGAGGGCCAGAAAAGAAAGAATCCGCAAGGGACAGCACGTGATACCGGTATCGCATGTGCTGGTGCGCAAGAACTTCGCTGGGAAACTCGTGGGAAGACTGAAAGTCCTATGGCGCTCCAAATCGCCCTACGACGGCGAAAAGACGATAGTGCGCCCCCCCTTCAGCTTCTACGGAAACGTTCATATCGAGCCCGAGGCCATCGAACAACTGGCTTCCCATATAGCGTCGAAGGTGCCCCAGGTCGCCTCTGACCCGGTGAGCAAGGTTTCCTCGACGGCGGCGGACTCGCTTTCCATAGATATAGAGATGAAGATCAAGCCCGGCCCCAAAAACATACCGCAGGTGGCGGAAACCGTGAGACAGAGCGCGGCCAGGAGCGTCGGATATTTCAGCGGCCTCAACGTTTACAACGTCAACATCAGCGTGACGGGCGTGGAGTTTTGAAGATGGCTGACGAAACAATATTCGCGCTGAATCCGGACGAAAAACGCGACAGTCTCAAGGCCTTGTGGGAAGAATGCCGCCGGCAGGCAAATGCCTGCGAGGCCTGCGCACTGGCGTCAACCAGGACAAACGTGGTCTTCGGCGAGGGGAACGTGAATTCGCGCCTCATGTTCGTCGGCGAAGGACCCGGCGAGACCGAGGACGAGACGGGGCGTCCATTTGTGGGGAGGGCCGGGCAGCTTCTCACGAGGATTCTTTCGTCCGTGGGCATAGACAGGCATGATGTATATATAGCGAATGTGGTAAAATGCAGGCCGCCCGGAAACAGGGTTCCGCTGGCGGAAGAGGAAGCTGCGTGCGACAGGTTTCTGCAAACCCAGATATTGCTCCTGAACCCGGCCGTCATGGTCACATTGGGTGCGACTCCCACCAAATGGATATTGAAAACCACTGAGGCGATAAGCAGACTGCGGGGACGCTGGTTCGACTGGCGGGGTATATCGGTGATGCCGATGTTTCATCCCAGCTACTTGCTGCGTTTCGAGTACGACAAAAAACAGGGCGGTCCCAAACATCTGGCTTGGCTTGACATACAGGAAGTCAGAAAAAAATGGGACGAAGCGAGGGCATCAGGCGGAACGGAGGGAGTTTTCCTTGTCAATTGACGACAGCTCGGCAAAAATCCCCGTCCATATAGGCATTATAATGGACGGAAACAGGCGGTGGGCGAAAAAGAGGGGACTGCCTGCAATCGCCGGTCACCGCGCCGGGATGAACGCGCTCGAGAAAGTCATAGACAGCGCGCATAAATTTGGCGTAAAATACCTCTCGCTTTACGCGTTCTCCACGGAGAACTGGAAAAGGAACCCCTTGGAGGTGGAAGGGTTGATGGGCCTGTTCCGCCTCTATCTGAAAAACAAAGTCGAACGGCTGCACTCCCGCGGGGCCAGGATTCGTTTCGTCGGGAAGATGGACGCTTTCGGCAGGGATATATGCGAGGGAATCAGTGCGGCGGAGGAAAGAACCAGGGGAAACAGCGCAATAAACGTGATAATATGCGTCAATTACGGCGGCAGGCAGGAGATAGTGGACGCCGTAAATTGTCTGCTGGCAAAGGGGACGGAATGTCCCATCACTGAAGACGCCGTGAGAAGCAAACTTTATGCCCCCGACATTCCCGATCCCGATCTCATCATAAGGACTGGAGGCGAACTTAGGATGAGCAACTTCTGGCTCTGGGAGGGCGCATACAGTGAGTATTATTTCACCGACATTTACTGGCCCGAGTTCGGCAGAGAAGAGCTGGAACTTGCCATATCGAGTTTTTCCGAAAGGGAGCGCCGTTATGGGGCCTCGTAAAACGCCGCAAAAAACCAGGATAGACAGGATAAAGACTGACAAATTCAAAGATGCGCCCCCGATCAAAGGATATGATCTCTTTATAAGAACCGCAAGCGGCATCGCGATAGTGACGTGCATCGTAGGCGCGATAATTTTGGGCGGCGTTGTATGGAATATCGCGGCCTCGCTCATTGCGCTTCGCTCGTTGTGGGAGCTGTACGGCCTGCTTTACACCAAATACCGCCTTTCGCGCGGCTGGGGAATCACGGGCGGAACATTGATTCTTCTCGCCATATCGGTAGGATTGAGTTACGCCGTGACGCTCTCGATAATGACGATGGTCGCCGTGCTCGTTCTTTTCACTGAAACCGTCCGACGTCAGATGACCGGTCAAAGTTACGCCCTGTGGAATATAGGGAGCACCATTTCGGGCCTCGTTTACGTAGTGCTTCCATGGAGTTTCCTGATACTCCTGCGCTCTCATCCGCTGGGAAAACAATATCTGCTAACTATTTTTCTTTGCACGTGGAGCTGTGACGTGGGGTCATATCTCGCCGGCACAACGTTCGGGGAATCTCCGCTCTGCGACAAGGTAAGCCCTGCAAAAAGCTGGGAGGGCTTTTGGGTGGGTGTTATAGCCAGCATCGTGTGCGGCTCCCTTCTTCCGGTGCTCTTCGACCTGGCGCCATTCCCCCTGGTTTTGCTGGGCGCGCTGTGCGGGGTGGCGGGACAGTTGGGCGACCTCGCGGAAAGTGTCCTGAAGCGCGAGGCAAATGTTAAAGATACCGGAACCCTGATACCAGGACATGGCGGTTTTCTCGATCGTTTCGACAGCATACTTATCAACGCCACTCTGACTTTTTTCATAATCGAGGTAATAGGTTAATGTCTTCCGATTCTTTCACACACATTGCCGTGATCGGAGCGACCGGCATCGTCGGCGGTTCGGTTCTCGACATATGCGCACGATTTCCTGAGCGCTTCGGCGTCGTCGCGATGGCCGCGCACTCGAACTCAAACAAACTTTTATCCCTCTCTAAGCGTTTCGGTTCAAAGATAGCATACCTTGCAAACCCGTCCTCCGAGGACTCGAAGATGTTCGGGGAAAACGGGATAGAGCTGCTGAGCGGAGACGAAGGCCTCGAAAATATCGCGGGGCTAGGCGAGGCGGATCACGTCGTTTTGGCTTCCTCCGGTGCCAAAGCGATATTCGCGCTCAAACGGGCGCTCGAATCGAACAAAGACGTGTCGCTCGCCAACAAGGAGAGCGTCGTGGCGGCTGGACCGTGGCTGATGCCGCTCGTGAAACGCCCCGATCAGCTGCGTCCTCTCGACAGCGAACATAACGCGATCTGGCAGTGCATGCGCGGAGAACCGCGCGCGAACATAAGACGCGTGACTCTGACCGCTTCGGGAGGCCCTTTCAGGGAATTTTCGGCTGAACGGATGAAAAACATCACACCGCGGGAGGCGCTCAGGCATCCAATTTGGAACATGAGCCCGAAAATTACCGTGGATTCCTCCAATCTGATGAATAAAGGCATCGAGTGCATAGAGGCCACGCAGTTATTCGGGCTGAGCATGGAGCAGGTGAAAACCGTCATACACCCGTCCTCGCAGGTTCACGGAATGGTCGAATTCAGCGACGCGACCGTGAAATTGCTGCTCCACAAGCCCGATATGAGGATTTCTTCTGCAGTGGCGCTCGCATGGCCCGACCGTCTGCCGCTCGCCAATATAGAGGAATTTGCCGCGCCGGAGTGCGGGGACTGGTCGATGGAATTTTCCGCTCCCGACGAGACGCGTTTCCCTTGTCTTTCCATAGCCCGCGAGGCGGGGCGGAGCGGCGGCCCTTATCCGCCGCTCCTGATAGGGGCCGATGAAGTTGTGGTGAGCGCCTTTCTGGAGGGGCGGATTCCATTTTTGAGCATATCTAATATAATAGAGGCGGCATTGGAGGCTTATAAAGGTTTGCACCCGTCGTGCCTGGACGACGCGGTTCAGTTGATATCGGAAGGGGAGCGGCTCGCGATGGAGTTGTGCTCTGCTTTTCACGGAAGGTGATGAATGATGGTCAGTTTACTGTCTTTTCTCGCGGTGATAGCGATATGCGTGATTATCCACGAAGGGGGACATTTCGCGGCTGCGGTGTGGCGCGATGTACAGGTTCACGACTTTTCGTTCGGGATGGGGCCCGCCATCCTCTCGAAACGCTCGAAGAGCGGCGTGCTGTGGGCCTGGAGGCTGTTCCCGATAGGAGGATATGTTAGACTCGA
>JAITRO010000239.1 GCA_031288335.1 Synergistaceae bacterium
ATCGCGGCCGAAATATGCGAGGATCTGTGGGTTCCGTCGCCTCCCAGCGCCGCGCACGCGGCGGCCGGGGCTGCAATTATATTGAACCCTTCGGCCAGTAACGAAACCGTGGGGAAAGCCCAATACAGAAGGGTGCTCACGGCGCTCCAGTCGGGAAAATGCGCGTGCGCTTATCTTTACTCCTGTGCGGGGCGCGGCGAGAGCACGTCAGATATCGTTTTTTCGGGGCACGACATTATCTGCGAAAACGGAACGACGCTCGCCGAGTCGATGCCTTTCGCCGACGGATGGGCCGAGGCGGATATAGACCTTTACGCCCTCGCTTTCGACAGGAGAAAGATGAACTCCTGGCGATCGAATCCATCGGGTTACAAAGTCGTCGAATTTTCGTGTTCCGCGTCGCTGCCGGAACTGAGAAGACGCGTGCCCTCGCATCCCTTTGTGCCGTACGACGCCGGCGAGCGCAGCGCGAGATGCGAGGCGATATTGGACATTCAGGTGGCCGGGCTCGAAAAACGCCTCGCGCACACCGGCGCAAAAGCGGCCCTGATAGGCGTCTCGGGAGGTCTCGACAGTTGTCTCGCGCTGCTCGTGACCGAACGCGCGATGAAACGCCTCGGGCGTCCAGTCACGGATATTTCCGCCCTGACCATGCCCTGCTTCGGCACGACCGCGCGCACGAAATCGAACGCCGTGGCGCTGTGCGAGGCGCTTGGCGTGCCGTGCGCCGAGATTGATATAACCGACGCCGTTCGGCGTCACCTCGGCGACATCGGCGTCGCCGAGGTGACGCGCAGTGTCGTCTACGAGAACGCGCAGGCGCGCATGAGGACTCTTGTCCTGATGGACCTCGCCAACAAGACGGGCGGGCTGGTCGTCGGCACGGGCGACCTCTCGGAGTTGGCGCTCGGCTGGTCGACGTACAACGGTGACCACATGAGCATGTACGGTGTGAACGCCGGCGTGCCCAAGACGCTCGTCAGGCATATCGTAAAATATGTCGCCGAGACCGTGCCCGCGCTTCGCAAAGTGCTGGAGGACATCCTGGCGACGCCGGTGAGCCCGGAACTGCTTCCCCCCGCCGACGGAGAAATCGAGCAGAAGACCGAGGATATAATCGGCCCTTACGAGCTGCACGATTTCTTCCTGTACCACGCGGTGAGATGGGGGCGTTCTCCGTCGCGGATTCTGCCTCTCGCCGAAAGGGCGTTCAGCGGAGTCTATGCCGCGCGCGAGATTTTGAAGTGGCTCAAGGTGTTCTACTCGAGATTTTTCGCGCAGCAGTTCAAGCGAAGCTGCCTTCCCGATGGCCCCAAGATAGGTTCTGTGAGTCTTTCGCCGAGAGGCGACTGGAGAATGCCTTCCGACGCGTCCGTCTCGGAATGGGCTAAGGAACTGGAAGATTTGGAAGACGAAATCGCCGAAGGGATAGTTTAAGTTCTTAAAGTTGTTTAATACTCACAATCTTGGGTCAACCGGCTCGCTTTCCAGTGCCAGCACCGCAAATACGCATTTGTGCACGTAGCAGAGCGGTTCCCGTCTGATGAACCGGTCCAACGCCTCCATGCCGAGAGCGAATTCGTGGAAGATAGACGAGCCATCTCGGATCGACCGCAAACCGGCTCATGATTTCGAACGCGGCTGAGGCGTTTTCCTCCGGAACGAGAACGCCGCCGCGCGGGCGCGACGCTGATAAAAACCTTTCCCGGCCAGCGCATGGCGGTGAGACTACCCCCGAAGACGCAGCCCGTATCGATTCGGAACGTGCCGTCCAGCTTCCGCACCCCTTCCGAGGCGATGTGGCAGTAAACCACTGCGGCACGGCCGCGGTAGTCCTCCGCCCAGTTGATGCGTTCGGGAAGGCCGAATTCATCCCGCTCGCCAGTCGTATCGCCGTAGAGACAGAACGACCGGACGTGTCCCGAGGCCCGTCCCTGGTATTTTTCCGGCACTCCGGCGGGCGCCGAGCCGAAGACGCGCGCGAGGACATGCGTATAAACGCGCCGACGTTATAGCCTACAAAGGAAATCGCCGAAGATGCGGACGTTTACATGGGGCGACGGCAAAGCGTGATTTCAGGACACACGATTTTCGGGGAGTCGTCGCGCCAGTTCTTTCACCAAGCCCGCTTGAATTCCATCCCTTCGTATACCCGCACTGGATTGCCCCGCTCGATGCGCGTGTGCTCCAACCGGTCGAGTGATTTTGCCATTGCCCTGCTACCGGCGTTTAAGGCGGCGACGGCCTCCATAACTCTCTTTAACGCGATCTGCCTGTTGAGGCTCTGGCTGCGTTCGTCCGTGCTGATCGCTGAGATTCCCGTCGGCTCGTGGATTGCCCGCACGCCGGTTTCGACCTTGTTAACGTTCTGCCCGCCGTGTCCTCCGCTGCGGAACGTCTCAAAGCGCACGGACGATCTGTCGAAATCCACCGTCTCGGAGTCGTGACAGACACTCACGTCGACGAACCAGTTTTTCCTGCCGTGATGGGGACGGTATGGACTCTTGCATATCCACAATACTGTGCCCTCCATGAACGATAGGTCGGCTTCGCTCGATATCCTGACCGACCGAAACCCGTCCCTGCTGCCGGCAGCCTTTCCGAGAATCGCGATGCCGGGAAATTCCTCCGAAAGAGAGGCGAGCAGTTTGCCGACGGCCAGCTCGCATTCCGCCGGGCCCTGACCGGAGCTGATCTGCAATTCCATCTGTCGATTCCTCACGCCTTGAAGGTCAACAGCGGTTGAAGCGTCGCGATCACCTTGCACAGCCCATTCTCGACAAGGGCGTCCATTATGTGCTCTATGCTTTTATATGCTTCCGGCGCTTCCTCGTACAGCAGGTTAGCGTCGTGGCAGACCGTGATGCTCTTGAGTTTCGTCACGCGGATCGCGTGTTTGTCGTATTTGTCCCTAAGCCGGCCCTTGCAGAGTGACCGGATCCACTTCCGTCCGGCACCGTGCGAGAGCGAGTCCATCGAGATCGCGGTGTCCTCTGATGGAGCGACTATGTATGTCAGCGCGCCGCGCGAACCCGGAATGATCACCGGGCCGTTCTTTGCGCTCACCGCGCCCTTGCGGTGGAGAAACCTGCCGCCAAGTCTTTGGATATAGTTATGCCCGCAGTCGATGGCGGCCTTCAATTCGGAAACATACCCCAGATAATCGGTCAGTTTTCTCGCTATCATCAGCCGGTTTCGCCGCGCCCACAAAACAGCGTTGTCGTGTGCCTCCATGTATAATCCGGCGCGTTCCCCGTCCGCCGGGAGACCGCCAAAATCGGAAAACTCGCTGTAAATTTGTTCGCCGTATCGACGCGAGCCGCTGTGAATCAGCAACATGACGCGGCTTGCGTCGATGCCGAGTAAATTGAACTGCTCTTCGTCGTA